>JASHPH010000194.1 GCA_030038255.1 Candidatus Sulfotelmatobacter sp.
CGGGGGATGGTCATGGCGGGAGGCGTCGTTTAGGACAGCATGGTTCGGGACAGCATGGTTTGCAGCAGCATGGTTCAGCACGATATAGAAGGTGTCGAGAGCAGCGGGATTTACGCCGTGGCCGGAAAGAATCTTCGCTGCAAAAGGGCTTTGCAGGGCGGCAAAGCGGAAGACGTCATCCCGGTCGCGTCGCAGGATGAACTGCACCAGCCGGTTGCAGAGTCCGCAGAGGCCGTCGTAAAGAAGGATCGGCTGCACGTTTTCCGATAATATCCCAGACGTCGTGGGTCCCACCCGCAGTTTCCCGCAGAAGGCGCCAAAGTTCCTGCCTTGCATATTGGAAGTATATCCATTAATATACTAGACATTAAGGCTGCTCCCTCCCCGCCCACAGAAAACCGCGGCGTTCCGTTTGCGGGACCTGCACCGAAGGAGAGACCGAAATGACTCGTACCTTGGATGTACATCCTCTCAAATCGCGAGTCGGTGACTTCATTGCCGGCTTGAAAGCTTTGGAAAAAGAACCAATCACATCCGCGCGGCTGGTGGAGTATGTCGCACAGATGCAGCCTTCACCTGAGGCCCTGGCTCCCTACGTTCTGTGGAATCGTGAGCGCTACGCGCGCAACCTGGTTTACCGCGACGATTTCTTTGAGGTCCTCGCCCTCTGCTGGCTGCCGGGCCAGCGAACGCCAATTCACTCGCACGATGGACAACTTGGTTGGGTCACCGTAGTGCAGGGCGAGCTGGTATGCCGCAATTATCGCTTTGTGCGTTCTCAAATGCTAAAGAAGACGTCTCTCGCCAATCGAAATGGCGCGAGCGCGGGGCGACCTGTAGATGTCGAACTGCTCAACAGCGCAAGCTGTCAGGCTGATGGAAACGTTGCGGTAGTGGATCGGCGCCAGACTACCCATCAGATCGAGAATCTGGAAAAGTCGTTTTGTGGAAGTGTCAGCTTGCACCTGTACTCGAAACCAATTGACTCATGCGTGCAGTTTGATGAAAGCACGCGATGTTGTGAGCGCCGGCAACTGCAATATTACAGCGCAAGCGGCGTGATCCTCGAGAGTCCTCGACCCAGCGAGCGACAAACCACGGGCACAGCCGCCTAATGACTACAGAAGGCAGGAGAGCGCTGGGCAAACTGAACACCTAGGGGCGCGGTAGCCAAGTGGTAAGGCATGGGTCTGCAAAACCCTCATTCGGCGGTTCGATTCCGCCCCGCGCCTCCAATTTGATGAATGAAAACGTATCTGCGATAGGTGCCGTGGTAAAGAAGGATGGGGCTGCACCTCTACTTGGATGACGCCCCGGATTTCGTGGATCCCAGGCGTAGGAGTTCCCTGCGCAGCCGCGGATGACGCTGCGTCAGGCGAAGATACCGCATCTCGCTGGCGCCGGATTGGGATCGAATGATCCCCGTCAAATCGCGCTTCTCCTCGGCGGACCAACTCTCAAGGTCGGGGATCAATGCAAGAATCAAAGACCAGTTTTCCAGCGAACGCCGTTGCGCGGCAGTCCACCTTTCGGGGTTGAGGCGCAACGCACGGGCAACCTGCTTAACTGAAGCCTCGCGGATCCGGCCAGCATTGCCGCTGAATTCGCGGGCCATGCGGCGGTTGACGCGCAGGCCAAGATTGCGCGTGGAAAACGTGTCCCACGCCCCCGGAGTGTTCGCAGGACGTCGTCCCATTTCGTAGAACACGTGAGCTTCCGCAAGGTGCTTCAGCGTTCTCCTCGGCGTGCGGTATTGCGGATCGGCCACGATCTTCTGCTCTTCCCTTCTGGCCAGCTCTTCCAGATCGGCGCGGCCCGAGCGGAAGCCGAGCTTGCGATAGAACCAGAACGCGCCGGAGTCGAGAGCTTCGTCGTTGTTCTGGCCAATCTGATACGGATAGACGGAAATGGTGGTCGCCCCGGTAAAGGCACACAGGCAGCGCAGAGCCTGGGCGTAAATCCAGGCGGTCTCGCCCTGGCGATACGTGTAGAAGGTGTTGAAGCCAACCTCGATCCATTCGCACAGGCCGATGGCTTCGATGTAGTTGATCGGGACGCCGTTCTTCAGCGTGAATCCGGCGACGTAGGCGCGAAGCGGCAGACGGCGCTCGGGCGGCAGGTTCCAGAGATGAATCACGACGCCTCGGCCGTCGGAGTCAGCACCCAGGTCGGCGCGCGCGACCGACCGAGGATCGCCGAGCGTAGTGCCGTAGAGTTCGCGGTAGCGCACCAGCATGATTTCGCGGATGGTCTGCATCACCGCCTCGCCTTCGCGCGCGGAGAGCTTTGTCAGCCTCGGTGCGGGCCTCGCGAGTTCGCGCGCAAGGGAGACTTGGCTGCGCGTGATAAGCGGCGCCGTGTGAAAGAGGAAGCGGCGAGGGCGACTCCAGTTGCGCGTGCGCGACAGTTTGAGATTTTCAAGGTGCCAGCCGATGGGGATGCGCAAGGAATCGTAAAGCTCGGCCCGCTCGCGAGCCGTAACGGCAAGCTGTTCGAACTGGCGAATGAAAAATTCAAGATCGCGCTCGCGCCCGCGTGCAGCATCGAGCCAGCGGCGCCAGGGAATGTTGGCTTCGACGTCAGCATCCTCGGCGAGCAAAGGAATAAAGCGCGGCCACGTGGTCCCCATCGCGCGCTCGGCCTGGTAGTCCTCCGCGTAATCGTCCCACGCGATCTCGACGTTGCGCGGGATTCGCTGCACCAGCCAGCGTGCGGCCTCGAAGTTCAGCGTGTCTTGCATGGTCGTGCCGGTAACGCCGGATGTGTCGAAGTCGTCGAAAACCGACATATCGGCGCCGCGCCCACGAATTTTCTCCACGCGCTCGTGAAATGTGTTCAGCAGCTTTTCGATCTTCGGAACCAGCGATGCAGCATGGGGAAACGCACGCAGAAAAAGCAAGCATTCGTGGAAGCGCAAGAGAGATTTCGCATCGGCGAACTCGTGGTGTGAGAGTTGTTCGAGCAACCTCTTCGTTTCGCTGGCTGCCCGCGGGCCGAAGCGGCTCTTCGCCGCTTCGAGACTGCCGAGGAGCGCGTCGAGGGGTTTAGGCATGGACCGTTAAGCTGGCGGCTGTTTAGTGTACCGACTGACCGGCATAGCGTGCTGTCGAACTGCGGGCAATCACTCTGAGGTGGGAGAACCGCGAAAGCCCAGTAACGACTGAGCCAGAGGTGAGCCCCACGCGCCCGCCATTATAACCCCGCGTAGGCGAGCCCTTTTTCTGGCCGCCTTGTAGGCACGGCTGAGAACGAGCAGGTCGGCTGCAGACAGAAATGCACGCATTTGTCCAGGGAATCGGCGGTTCAGGAAGCGTAAGAAGGGGTCTTAGTTTTCTAGTCGGCGGCCAATTCCTGCGCTTGCGGCTCCAGGCGCTCCATCGGAGTCCCGGATATTTCACTATCCAGCTTCTCGCTGCGCAACTGCGCTTCCAGCAATGCCAGCTGCTGCTCGATCTCCTGCTCGGCCTTGCGTTTGCGAATGACCTCCTCGCGGTAGCGGCGCAGGAAGTAGTCGATGGTCTCGACGCGAATTCTGATCGAGCCGGAAGGTTTGTTCTCGTCCAGATCCTTGAAGCAGAAGTAAGGCGTCCCCGATTGCTCGATGATGCCTTCAATCACGCCGTAGATGGGTGCATCGTGACCGCACTTGAAGCTCGAAATTTCAAGCGCCACCAGGTTCGGGTGCCGCGCCGTAAACTTCGCCGCCCACACTTTGTGGTTGGTGCTGCACGAGTACGAGTTCTTCCACGCATCACCGATATCGAGTGGGCTGCTGATGATTCCGGCGCGCACTTCTTCGCCGAATAGCCGCTCCAGCAAGTCTTCATCGAGCGGGAGCGTGTTCTGGGAGAAGATCGGATACCCGAGCTTTTGAAACTCATCGAGAATTTCATGATTCAGGCCGGGATCGTGATGATAGGGACGTCCGAGCATCACAATGCCAATGCGGTCTTCACGTTCCAGCTGATCGAGCACCTGTCGCGCCCGGCGGCGGATGTTCGTCTCGTAGTCTTTTAGCGCCTGGAACCCAGACTCGACCGCACGATCGTTCTCTTCCAGGGAGAGGCCCAGCACAGGCTGCCACGCCTGCAACATCTGGTGGGCAAACAGTTTCCGGTCTGTGAAATTGAGCACCGGATCGATGTACTTCACGTTGTGCTCGGCGAAGACGTCGTTCTCTTTGGTAAATGCCGCCTTCACAGTCTCGGGCGTGGCAGTCACCGTCGGACAGGCATTCGCGCCAACAATCTTCACCAGGGGCGAATGCAGCACGTCGTACATCGGGAAGAAAATGGCGTTCAGCGGTTTCTTGCGATGCTTTTCCTGAATCAGGTTGTAAACATGCGAAATCCCGATCTTCGCCGGGAAACAGGGGTCGATTGCGCCGCGGCTGGCTCCCGCGCGATAAAGTTCCGAGCTCGTGTAATCGGAATAAATCAGATTTTCCGGCTGCACGCCCAAGCTCTCAAAATACGCATTGAACAGCGGAGCGTAGGCGTAGATGTTCAAAACGCGCGGAATGCCGATCCGAATTTTCGGGCGGTTCTCCATCAATGCGCGGCGCTCTTTATCGCCTTTCTTCCAGCCAGCCCATCCTTTTGTGGGAAGCGGATCAGCCACGCTCTTGGCATTCGTTGGACGGAAGACTTCCTTCGAGGCATAATCCACGAAGTTCGGATGTTGTGCGCGGATCGAGTCAAGCCCGGCCTTAATTTCCTTCATGTCATTCACATCTTCCACCGTGCCTTTTTCGCAGGTGGCTATGATCAGGCGCTGCTCGCCGTGCATCAGCGGAACTTTCGTGACCTTCTGGATCGGCACAAAGCTCAGTTCGTTCTTGGGTTGCGTACGGATGTCAATGAAGGTGCGCAGACAATCGTTCTTGCAGAAGTGGCAGCGCGTGTCTTCGTTGCGCGTGGTGCGGTATTCGATCTTACGCACGGCGTCGAGGCCGATGAATGTCGTGCTCTGGCCGTTGCGCCACAGCCGCAGCGACTCCTGCGCAGCGCCGATCGCTCCGGACTCTCCACAGTGTTCGTGCACAATGATTTCCGGCTGCTTGCCGGTCGCGCGGAAACTATTGCGGATAAAGTCGACTTCGGCCTTTACCACTGCAAGATTGTTCTGCGTTCCTCCCTGCAGCACAAAGCGGGAACCGAGGGCGGCCAGATTCGGAATGCTGGCGACGTACAGAAAAACATTCTTTGGCAGGACGGCCGCCAAGCCGGCGAGAATTTCCTCAGCGCGCCAACCCTGCCGCTGGAAATTCACGATGTCCGATTGCATGAAGACGGCGCAACCATAACCGAACACGGGCATCGCCTGCGCGGAGAACGCGAGGTCGGCATACTGATTCACGCTGAGCCCAAAGCCCTCTGCCGTGGATTGCAAGAAGTATCCGTTGCCAGCCGAACACTGCGTGTTCAGCTTGAAGTCTTTCACGCGGCCGTTGTGCAGGATGATGATCTTGATATCCTGCCCGCCAACATCGACGATCACGTGCGGATCTTCATAAAACTTCAGGGCAGATTCTGTGTGCGCAACGGTTTCCACCAGCGCCACATCGGCCTTGAGAACGTCTTTCAGAATGTCTTTCGCGTAGCCAGTCGTCGCGACGCCGAGCACTTCGAGCTTGGCGTTCTGCGATTCCACCTGCGCGCGCAGGTTCTCGAACATCTCGATGGTGTCCTGAATCGGATTGCCATTCGAAAGTTGATACGACTTGCAGAGAATGTCCCCGTTCTCGCTCAGCAACACCGCTTTGGTCGAGGTTGACCCGCCATCAATGCCGATGAATCCGCCCACCGTGCTGTTCTTGGCAAACACAGCCGGCGTGAATTTCTTGCGTCGATAAGCCTCTTTGAAGACGTCGAGTTCGCCAGGATCCTCCACCAGGCCTTTGCCGCCCGACTTGGCTTTTTCTTCCTGTCGGCCGTACTCGATGTAATGAACGAGCTTTTCGTAGCCCCAGTAGCAGCCGACGCAGTCGTCCTCACTGCGGCCGAATTCAACCGCGCCCAGCGCCGCGAAATACTGTGCATTTTGCGGAACCTTGATGAGATCTTCCGGCTTGGCGCCCTCCGGAATCGCAACCTTGCGCTCCTGCCACATGCGCGGAATGTTCGCCTGCCACGCTTCACGCATGCCCCGGATAAAACTGTTCGGCCCGCCCAGCAGCAGTACGTGCGGACGCAGCGTGTTTCCGCGCGTCAGGACGCTCAGGTTCTGCAGCACAATAGCTTCAAACAGCGATGCCATCAGTTCGTCCGGGGGAGTGCCGACCTTCTGTAATCCGTTAATGTCGGTTTCGGCGAAAACCCCGCACTTGCCGGCGACTTTGTGCAGCTTGATGCCGTGATACTTCTGGTTGGCAAGTTCTTCGGTAGGAATCTTCAGCTTGGCATTGATCTTGTCGATAACCGCGCCGGTCCCGCCGGCACACTTGTCGTTCATCGAAGGAATTTTCTTTTTCCGCCCGGTCTCCTCGTCATCTTTGAAAACGATGATCTTGGCGTCCTGTCCCCCGAGTTCGATGACGGAATACACCTCGGGATGCAGCTTCTCTACGGCCAGCGACACCGCGGTGACTTCCTGAACAAACTTTGCTCCGATTTGGTCGGCAATCCCCGTCCCGCCAGAACCGGTCAGAAACATCCGCGTGTTGTGCCGATTGACCCCAACTTCGGCTTCGACACGCTTCAGGAACTCCAGCGTCTTTTCCGGCTGCTTGGTCTCGTGCCGCTGGTAGTCCCGCCACAGCACGTTGTCGGTGGCCGCGTCAATGACCACTGCCTTGACGGTGGTGGAGCCCACGTCGAGTCCCACCAGGAATTGCGTGCTGTGATCATGCGGCTTATGCGCATGCTTCGCGTGCTGAATCGAAATCTCAGGCTCCAGAGGAGCGATCTGGATGAGGGCAGGACCTTTGTGATCGTGCATGAATTCCTCTCACTTCAGGAAAAGCGCAAAAAAACCTTGAACCGCCGAGAACGCCAAGGTCGCTGAGAACACCATGAAAAGTACTTCTGCGTTCTCGGCGTCCTCGGCGGTGAAGAGTTTCAGTCGCCAGACATCGCAGGCACGGCCTGCACGCGCACTCTCGACCGTTTCCAGAATCGCGTGTCCTTATCGATCCGGTCTGCGACGTGCAGAATGAATTGCGCCGCCGTGCCGGCGACTCCTTCCTTGTGCGGCACGTGATAGAACGGCCGCTTCAGCTCCGGATGATCGTCGATGTAGGAGCGGATCCCCTCCATGCTCTTGCCCGTTGACTTCAGGCATTCCTCGAACTCGGCTTTGGCCTTAACCTTGGCTTCACCGAGCGCCATCTGCACGCGGCTGTGAGCGTTGACCTCGCCTTCGCCCGAAGTTTCGATGGGCAGGAAGATCATGTCCTTGAACTTGTTGATGACAGCGGACTGCACGCCATCGGATTGCGACGACGGCATGCATCCGAACGGCTTCAGGGCCAGCACCATGTGGCAGAGTTTGTGCACGGTGTAGTAAACGTTCTTGCCGACTTCCAGGTGTCCTTCTCCGCCACGCGCAAACTGGTTGTAGAAGGGATGCGCCAGCTCCGCCAGTTCCGTCTGGGGCGCAAGATGATGCGTAATCCCTCCCATGTGCTTGGCCGTGCGGTGATAGAAGAAGTTCCACATACGCTCGCCAGCGCCAATTCCCCACAGTTTCTTGCGCAAGCCGAGGTAATTGGCAAATTGCTTCTTGAACTCGTACCACTCGGGATTTCGATGCGGACGATTCACCGGCCACTTCGCCTTCGCGTGCGCCTTGGCCTGATACATCAGATACCCGACCCAAGTCGCAATCGGCTCAACCAGCACCTGTGCGCCCTCGCGCTCGAGGAACTCGAACATGTGGAAGTTGCCGTCGCCTTCGGTGAGCTGGGCCCAGAATTCGCCGGTAATTTTGACCAGAGGCTTGACGCGTGTGCGATCGACCTCGATCGAGTTCATGGTTTCGCGTGCCTCTCGGAGAGCATTCAAATAGTCCTTGCCCCACATGTGCTCGTGCCATTTGTCGAACACATTGAACGTATTCCGCAAGATTTTGTTGCTCTTGAATTTTGGCTTGGCCCAGTCGGGAGCAACTTTCTCGATCTCGAACGATTTCCGATTCCTGAGATCCTCGCAAAGGTCGCCCACCATTTCGCGGAAGACGCGGTCCGTTTCGCCTTTCTTCACCTCGTATGGACGAATCTGATAGATGAGGTCGTTGATCACGTCACCCAGATGCATGGCGTTCAACATGCCAAAACCGAAGTCGATGGTGAACTTCAGTCCAGGCTCACCGGAAGCCGCTTTAATCCCGTCACTGTCCTTGAACAGCAAAACCCGGAATCCATCGAAGCCCGCATTCTTCAGCGCGAAGCGATACTCGGCCTCGTACATACCGAAGCGGCAGGGACCGCAAGAACCCGCGGTGAAGAAGACATAGTTGTCGAGAATCTGCTGCCGCGTCAGGCCTTCCTTTTCGAGGAACTGGAGATACTGCACCAGGTTGCCAACCGTAAAATATGTTGGATTGCACTGGCCGTTATTGCCAAATTCCTTTCCGATCTGAAAGGCAGGGACATCGGGCACGGGCAACTTTTCGCAACGATAGCCGCACCCCTGGAACACGGCGCGAATCAGGTCTTCATGTTTCCAGGTGAATCCCCCGAACAAGATGGTGGTGTGAGTTCTCTGTTCGGCGGTGAAGGAACGCTCTATAGGACGATGGAAATGAGTGGGCTTGTCCAGTCCGGCAATTCTGCGTAAGCGCGCACGCTCGGCTTCGAGACGCTGTTTGATTTCGGATTCGTTCTCAATATTAACGAGATGGGTTGCCATACTTTCCTCCGGCAATGGGCTGCATTGTTGAGACGGGATTGAATGTGTCAAACGGATGGACTAGCAACTGGAAAGGAATCAGGCAAGACAAAGCAGGATGGTGCACACAAGTTCTGCTGCGAACTTCGCCACTGCAACTGAACCCCATCCAAACCCCAGAAGTTGGCCGCTCGGATCCGTCTGTCGAGACCTTTCTGCGGCGCCAACATGCGTTCCATTTTTCAGGAACGGCTTTGAGGCCAAGCCTCAGGTTTCTTTCCCCAAGCGAAGCTTGCCACGCGTTGCGCGGTCGACGTGAAGTTTATCTACAAAAGATAATCGCTCTCGAGCCATAGCGCAACAGCTCTAAATACTTTTTGCTTGAAAAAAATCGCCGCCTGCCTGCAATTTCTTTAATCCTCAAAACTTCTCGCGCCACCCTTCATGCAATTCTCGACCAGGTTTGTCCAGACAAACTTGATCACTCGCGCGTCGTTGTAACAATACGCGAGATTGTGATTCAGCGTGGAGAAGCAGTGCTGCTGGCAGGTCTTCTTCATGCCGGCTAGTTGGGCCGAGTCGAACTTGTGCTCGTCGATGTTTCCCCAGTCGTAGGTAGAATCGTACATCGGGAAGCACGGCGCGACGGTGCCATCCGTTCGAATGATGACGTTGTTTTGTCCGGCACGGCAGTTCCACTCGGCAAAGTGCAGCTCACCATTTGCGTCCTGGACGAAGCCCGGCATCCCCGCGACTTGTTTTGCGATGTCGCCGTTAGTTCCAGTCCCGTCACCGTTCCAACCAAGACGCTTTAGGTCAGAGCCGCTCGCCATGCGGATAAACGCCTTGATCTCCTGCAGGCGCTGCACCGAATTCACCATCTGATATCCGGCTTTGTTCTTTTCGATCAGCCAGTCCACTAGCGAGTCGATCTCCGGCCAGTCCTCGGGACGAATATATGTGGGATTATCGCTGAGGTGTTTGAAATGTTCGTCCTGCTCCAGCATGGGAGTTTCGTTGATGTGATAATCGGTCGCAATTCGGTGATCGCGCGCGTATTCGGTGAGCTGGCGGATGTCCTGGGTATTGTTCCGGCAGATGTTCATGTTGAAGAAGACCATGTAGCCGTACACGTATTGCTTCCTAAAAATGTGTTCCAGGTACTTACGCAGCGGAACGACGGCTTTCGGCAAGCTCGGCTTTCCGTCCCAGGCATCGACGGCAAAGTTGAAGACGGCAGCCCCGGCATCCCCTAAGCGATCGGCCACGTCGGGACGCAGCAGGCGGCCATTGGTCGCGATGTAGATCCAGAATCCCTTCTTCGCGGCGTAATACACGACTTTGTGCACAAACTGCGGACGCAGCAGCGGCTCGCCCCCCATCAGCGCGAGCACGCGGCAGCCGTGATCGTAGAGCCAGTCAATCGACCGTCGCGCCACGTCCTCTGTCATTCCCTTCACCTTGTTGTTGAAGGCCCAGCAATACCAGCAATCGAGATTGCACTTGTATTCGAGGAACAAGTAAGCGGTGATGGGATGAAAGTCTCCCGGCAACACGCGCGACCGGATATAGGGAAACAGCCAGCCCCGCATTTTGCGATACACCAGCGGAAGCGTCCAGTTGCGTTTCTCAGGAAGAGTTTCAGGGCCAGGGTCGTTCAATTTTTCCGGATACTGCGGAAAAACCGGATCCGGCAGGGTCAATCCTTTTATAAGAGCGGGCTTGGGCTGCTCAGCGGCAGAATGCATGAGCAGGTTGTGGATATCGACGTCGATGCGAAACTTGGGCGCGGCTCCCATGCCGACTCCTCCGCGGTGGACTGTTCGTTCCTAGATGACGGAGATAAGGGACCACCGAAGGAGGTTGCAAAAAAAGTTTGCCTAGCTTCACTTTTTCCGGCAGTCCTTCATCCCAAGGACAATTATAGAGAGCGCTCCCAATTCATGGAATACAGAAAGAAAGATGGCGATGTCATTGTTCAATCGCCAATTAGCCTCTGAGCTAGTCATTCGTGAAGTACTTCGGACGCTTGACGCGCGGCGCAGATCGCCGAGTGGAAGTGGGACTACTGCGCACATGGGGCAGCGTTTCTCCACTCTTCGGGGTGGCTCTTCACTCTGACCGCAGTCCCAGTTTCTTCAGCAAAAACATGGCAGGGCACCAGTTGGTTATCCCCGACTGAAAAAGATTCAGTCCGACAAATGCACTGAAGAGATACCAGTACGGACTGACCCAGTGCCCGAGTGCCAGTGAGAGCAGAACGAACGTACCTGCCATCAGGCGAAGTCCACGTTCAACGGTCATAAGAACCTCCTTCAAGAGCGATTCTTGATTCACGAGACGACAAATTCGCTCACTACGGCGACAACGTTTAGCGAATGCGACGGCTGACTGATTTTTGGTCAGCGGCGCATAGCGTCCGGCTGGACCTACATTTGGTAGCTGAGTTCTGACGAACACTACGTGAGTCAGAGCACCAGCGGTTTGGCTCTCCCTCCCATAGGGAGAGTCAAAACCAAAGGGGTATTCCAGCAACCGTATGCTCAATCAACAACTTACAGGTGCATGGCTGGACTATTAGTCACCTCGCGTAGGACTGCGAGGTTTGACTAGCAGTGTCAACCTGTCACCGCTCAGTAGTGCCAATCTGTCATCACCCAAAGAGGAGAACATGACGAAGAAGGAAGGCCGAAACCTCATCAACCAGAAGGCCGGGAGCACGCTCAAC
>JASHPH010000195.1 GCA_030038255.1 Candidatus Sulfotelmatobacter sp.
GTTCGGACGTGCGTCATGCCCGAGATGCGAATGAACTCCTTGAAATCGCGGGCAATGAACTGCGGACCATTATCTGAGATGATGCGTGGCTTCGCTTCCGGGTACTTTTCCTTGGCGCGTTCAAGAATTACTTCGACGGCGGCTTCTCGCATCGACTCGCGCAAATCCCAATGCACGAGGAAACGACAGAACCCGTCCAGAACGCTGCACAAGTAATAAAACGTACCGCAGAGGTTGATGTAGGAAACGTCGATATGCCAGTGCTGGTGCGGTTGCAGCGGCTGCTCGAAACCACTCCCCTTGCGCGACGGTTGTCTCTTCCACCGGGATAACAACCCGGCCTGCTTCAACACCCGCCAAACGCTCGCCGGACTGACGGCCACAACGTCAGCGTCAAGCATCATGAATGTCAGCCGCCGGTAACCCTCCAGCGGATTCTGCAGGTGGAAACCGATAATCGCTTCCTTCTCCCACGGCTCTAGCCAGAAATCACGTGGAACCCAACCGTTGTGCTCGTTGACGGACCCGGGGACACAGTGAGCTGTAAACGCCCCCCCGTGGCGGGGCGACGGCGAGTGGCGCCCGAATGTCACGCCCAGTCGGACGCCGTGGACCGGGGTTCACTCGCCCAGATGCTTTCTCAAGAACTCCAGCGACCGATCCCGCGCCTGCTTCGCGGCCTCGGCATTGTAGCTGGCGCGAGCATCGCAGTTGAACCCGTGGTCCGCCTCGTACCAGAAAATCCGCACGTCTGGATGGGCCGCCTGCACCCGGTCTATGTCTTCCCTCGGAATGTGCTTGTCCAGCGTGCCGAAGTGGAGCATGACCGGGCAGCGAGGATTCTCTTGGGCGAACTGCGCGATGCGCCCGCCGTAGTAGCCCACGGCTGCATCGGGGTCTAGGTGGGTGGCGGCGAGCCACGCCATGGTTCCGCCAAAGCAGTAGCCGATGACCCCGCACTTCCTCGCCGTCTGTTTCCGCAAGTATTCCAGAGCAGCCGCCACATCCTTCACCGCGTCTGCCGGATTGCTCTGCCTCGCCAGCGCGATCCCTTTCTCGAGGTCGGCGGGATCGTAGCCCAGTTCCACGTTCCGCTGAATTCGGTCAAAAAGCGCCGGGGCAATGGCGAGAAAACCGTCCTTGGCGTAGCCGTCAGCTACAGAACGAATGTGGCGGTTCACGCCAAACGCCTCCTGAATGACTACCAGCCCCGCGATAGGCTCAACGTTCGGCTGCGCCACGTAGGCGTCCAACTCGTGACCATCGCCTGCCTTCAGCATGACTGTCTTGCTCATGCGCGTTCCTCCTGACGGGGACAAGCCGGCGCTATCCCAGCAATTCCTTCGCGATGCTGATCCACTCTTTATCGAGCGATTCACGGCACACGGGCTTACCTGCCCGGCTGTACCAGTACGCGGCGTTGTCCCGATCGCCTTCCTTGCGGTGGAGGTATGCGTGAACCCAAGAACCATCGCGTCCTTCGTCCTGCTGCGCCGATTCGTGCGCCCGTTTCCAATCGCCCTTGCCATCCCACCACAATCCGGCGAGGGCGAGCGAAAGTCCGGCTGGCGGGTCAGTCACGGTCAGGGATTGGCGAAATTCGTCCAAGGTCATAACTTCCTAAAGTATAGCGATGAGGTTTCGCTTGATCCGTGTTAACTTTCGCCTGCAATTTGCAAGGGAGAGCTATGAAGCAGACACAAGGTTTCCAATTACCAGCATCATTCCTTGTCACCGTACGCTCGCCGGGACAGAAATTGTTCCAGCGCCACCAGCGGAGAACGACATCCTCACGGTTGCTGAAGTCGCCGAAATACTCAAATGCAAGAAGTCCTCAATTTACAACCTGACACGTCATCGAGGTCAGGCGAGATACGACAATCCAATTCCCGTCCTGCGGCTACCGATGGGTCTTCGATTCCATAGATCATCTGTGCTCGCAACACGCTGCTGCTTGGTCAGTCGGTCAAGCGGACTCGCCGTCCGATTCGCGCGGCTGCTTTGGGCAGCCTTCGTAGGCCATCTGCCGTCGATTCGCGCCATGATGCGTTCGGCAATCGAGATCGCATCGGCAATGGTCGATTCCAAGAATGGCGAAGTGCGTCCGTCCCAGTTACCGCGAGTGACGGCGCTGGAAATGACATTGAGGCTCGACATCCCTGAAGGTGCCAGTGGTGCGCTCCTGCAAGGTACATGGAGGTCGGAATTCTTGACAGTCGGATTCCAGAAGCCGAACCCGCAAAACCACTCTTGCATGTCCCCTATACGATTATTGGGCTGTTGCTCCTCATTCTGCTAGTGCTGGTTTACGGCAACGCATTGAGTTATTACAACACCCTCCTAGAATAGGCAACTTACTTGCCATCCTTCAGAGCCTGATTGACCCCCTCAGTCACGTCGCTCCCGGGCAGGGGCAACTGCGGCTCCAGCTCCTGTTGTTGCAAAGCCGTGAAGGTCGCCGCCATCGCGGGCACGCGCCTTGACAGAGTTTGCTCGACCCGCGCCAAGCTTTCTCCGCCATTCCGGGACAGGCAATGAGAGTATTCTCGAAGACCGCCGCAAAGTATCTACAGCACCCTTGTTCCCTTAGACTTGATCAACCACTGATTTCTTTGCCCGCATCGACCTGCAAACTCGAAATTGATCG
>JASHPH010000196.1 GCA_030038255.1 Candidatus Sulfotelmatobacter sp.
CGTGCGAGTGGCACTGCTGGTGCTATGCGCCGGCGGTGTCCTCGCGTTTGCGCAAGCCACGCCAAGCCGTCAGCCGAAACCTACGACCGATTCGGCACGGGGAAAACAAAGTTTCGCTGGGGCATGTGCGGGATGCCATGGGCTAGACGGAAAAGGTGGCGAGCGTGCCCCAAATATCGCCGACAGGCCCAGTGCGAGGCTTTCGGATGCGCAACTCTTTCACATTATCCAGAACGGCGTGCCAGGAACGGGCATGCCTGCGTTCCATACATTGGGTAGTACGCAGATCAGAGCCTTGGTGGATTACCTGCGGACGCTCCAGGGGACGAAGATAGCCGTTCATCTGCCGGGTGATCCGCAGCGTGGGAAAGCGATTTTCTCAGGCAAAGCGGGCTGTGTTCAATGCCATATGATTGCGGGCGAGGGCGGATTTATCGCCTCCGATTTGTCTGAATACGCCCGCACGCACGATCTGGCGGAGATTCGAAGCACGATCACCAATCCCGCAAGCGGCAACAGACCGGTGAAGCTCGTAACAGTGTCCCTTCGCCGCGGCGACAAGTTCTCGGGCAGGGTGCGTGACGAAGACAATTTTTCACTCCAACTCCAGACCCTCGACGGCAAATTTCTTTTCCTGTCGAAAGCAGATATCGACAAACAAGACTACGATTCGCAACCGCTCATGCCCTCCGACTACGGCTCGAAGCTCAGTCCGAATGAGTTGAACGACCTGATCAGTTATCTGATGGGCGTGGCTGGCGCGAGCCCCGACGCGCACTCGAAAAAGGACGATTGGGACGAGTAGCGTTGGATTTTTCTACCGACGAACTCCGCGAGACTAAGACCATCTCGAGAGGAATCCTCATGTGGGCGAACTGTAGAACCGTTTGCCGGGCGATCGTCGCGGCTGCACTCCTTATCAGTGTCAGGGCTCCGGGCTATCCTGCGGACGCGAACAAACGGCGGGAGTTCCAATTACAAGCAGAATCCCCACAATTTTGGAATCTGGTCGATCACGACGCTAAACTCGGTGTTGTGGGCACCGGCTTCGGATTCACCGAAGGTCCTGTGTGGGACCCCGCGGGTTTCCTGTACGTCAGTGACGAAACCATCAATAAAATCTTCCGCCTCTATCCCGACGGAAGGAAAGAAGAAGTTATTGCGCTGGGCGATCCCGACGGCAACACGTTCGATCGCCAGCATCGGCTGATCGACTGCGCCAGTGTTTTACGCGCCATTATCGAAGTGACTTCCGATGGAAAATACAAAATTCTGGCCGATCGTTACGATGGCAAGAGATTGAACAGTCCCAACGATGTGATCGTCGGCCCGGACGGGGCTTTGTATTTCACCGATCCGACGTTGGATCTGGTGGCTGGGGAAAAACAGGAAACTCCGTTCCAGGGAGTCTACCGGCTCGACAGCAAAGGCACGCTGAAGTTACTCACCAAGGATCTGACGCAGCCGAACGGCCTGGCTTTTTCGCCCCACGGGAAGCGCTTCTACGTTGATGACAGCGAACAAAGAAATATTCGCGTCTACGACTTTGCTTCAGACGGCACTCTCACCAACGGCCGCATTTTCGGTGCGGAACCCGGCGGCAAAGGAGAAGGAGTTCCCGACGGAATGAAGGTCGACAAGAATGGCAATCTCTTCGTCACCGGCCCGAAGGGCATATGGGTCTGGGACAACAAAGGCAACCATCTCGGAACCATCGTCATGCCCGAGCAACCGGCGAACCTGAACTGGGGAGACGCGGACTATCGCACGCTCTACATCACGGCGACGACGTCGGTGTATCGTTTGCGGATGAAGACTGAAGGATTTGTGCCGTACCTGGGAAGTCAGTGAGGCAAGACGAAAGTGAAGATGTTGCTTCCCGCCGCGATCGCTACGTACTGCACTCCGTTCACCTCGTAGGTCATAGGCGAAGCATACATGGACTGGCCGGTGTTGAAATGCCAGAGAGCGCGCCCGGTCACGGCATCCACCACTTCCAGCGATTCGGCGTCATCGGCGAAGAACACCAATCCGCCAGCTGTGCTGAGCGTTCCACCCCAGGAATTCCCCTGGCCCACCTGCGGATAGCGCCAAACCGTCTTCCCATCCGCCACCGAAAGAGCAAGCAAAATCTTCTGCGCGTGCTCATTGGGTGGACGCTTTGTGCCTGTATTGTAGAAAGTCTCTCCTTTGGCAAATGGTCGGGGCTTGGCGAAGTACAGATTGCAGCTTTCGAGAGCCATCACGTAGAGCAGCCCTGTCTGAGGATTGTAGGAAGGCGAAAACCAGTTCGTGGCCCCGTTGATGCCCGGGCAGATATAAGTTCCTTCCGCGGTCGGAATTCGTCCTGAGACGTTCGGCCGGCCGGAAGCGTCCAATCCTTTGGCCCAGTTCAATTTCTCGACAAACGGCGTAGCGCGGAGGAACTTGCCATCGACTCGGTCGAGAACATAGAAAAAGCCGTTGCGGTTGGCCTGAATCAGCAGGCGCTGTATGGTGCCACTGCGATCGACGTCCACCAGCACCGGAGTTTCATTCGCGTCGTAGTCATACAGATCGTGCGGCGTAAACTGGAAGTACCATTTCAACTTCCCGCTGTCGGGGTCGAGAGCCAAGACGCAAGCGGTGTAAAGATCATCACCGGGGCGCGAATCTCCCACATAGTCAGGAGCTGCGTTGCTGGTGGTCCAATAAATAGTGTTCAGGTCTGGATCGTAAGTGCCGGGCATCCACGTCGTGCCGCCTCCATGCAGGTAGGCATCGCCCGGCCAACTGTTTGAGCCGAATTCTCCCGGCCCGGGGATGGTCCAGAAGCGCCAGTTTAGTTTTCCCGTGGCTGCGTCATAGGCGGCGACGAAGCCGCGTACGCCGGAGTCTCCGCCCGAAGTGCCCACGATCAGTTCGTCTTTCACCACAAGTGGGGCGCTGGTCGCGCCGTAATGCTTCTCCTTGTCGGCGTACTGAACGTCCCAGCGAAGGCCACCGGAGCGGGCGTCGAGACAGAGCAAATGGGCGTCGTCGGTTTCCGTGTAAACAAAGTTGTGCCAGACGGCCACACCGCGGTTTTTGTGCGCGGCGGCATCATCCAGCAGGCCAGAACTCACCGGCCGCTGGTAGTGCCACACAACCCTGCCTGTGGTGGCATCGAGCGCGAAGACATCGTTGGCCGCAGTCACATACATCATGCCGCGGATGACCACGGGCGTCACCTCCAGGCGCTCCGAGTTGCCCGGGTGAAAGACCCACGCCGTTCTTAGCTGGACGACATTGCCGACATTGATCTCCTGCAGACTGCTGTACCGGCGCCCGGTGTAATCACCGTTGTAGGAAGTCCAGTTTGCACCGACGGTGCGCGCCAGAAGGTCCTCAGCACTCACGTTCGTATCCGAAGCGACGGAAGGTTTCCCTTCTTGGGCGGTCATCCTCTGGAAACAACCTGCCGCCAGCAGCAAAAGGAGTAGCGTTCGCGCTTTCATCTCAGTGATTGTCCCCAGTAGCCACTAAGACTTCCTGAAGAGCGCCCCGATCGAGTCCATTTTCATCTTCCAGATGGAGAGAAAGTCGAGCCGGTTTTCCTGGAGGAGCAATCTCAGCATCGAGCAACAACAGTTCAGTCGGATTTGCATCCGCGACCGGCACGGTTCCCAGGGGCGAGCCATGCTCGTTGTAGAAATGTGCAACAACGCGTCCGGCGAAAAACACCCCAAACGAGCCGGAAAGTTTGATCTTTCCATCCGGCAGACGACTGGCTTGCAACGGGCGCGTGATAATACCGGCATCGCTCGTGCCGTGAAATTCACTTCCTGCCCGCGTCGGGAACCATTCCGTCTCAAAGCTGCAGCTTTCTTCGGGACGCAGCCGGCACATCGGGCTGTTGATCTCAGCTTCCAGATAGATCGGGCTTGCATCTGCGTCGGCGCTCAAGGAAGGTATTCCGTCGCTGCTTAATCTCATCTCCGGCCCGTTGGTCCAGAAAATCACGGAAGCCTTTCCTGGATATGGTTTGCTCTCTTCATACTGGAAACGCTCGACCATCGCGTAGCGGCTGCTGCCATCAACTACTGCCAGCCAGCCCTCCGTCGAATCTAGCCACAGCTCCGCAGCCATGTGCACGTAATGGACGGTAAAGAGTCCGTCGTCCCGCACACCAACGGCAGGATTCTCCGCAGGACCGAAGCGAACGTGATAGCGGTTGAGATAAAAGCTCGATTGATTCACTGGTGTAAACGTCCAGAAGTTGTGATTGATGTGCGAGGCAATGTCAGCGCCGGGTGCACCTGCGTCCGACGTATCGTATTGCGATACGGACTGCATGGACCACTCCACGGAGTGGCCACTCACATTCTTCATTGTGGCGTGAAATTTGATGCGCGGTGAGCCGGCGTCCAGACTGATCGTACGCACAAACTGGATGCCAGTCTGCGGATCCGCCGGGCCTGTAAGCTCGATTTCGCAGTGCTGTCCTTCCGAAAGTTTTCGAAAGGAGAACGGCCCATCATCCAGCACATCGGAGTCGCCCACCCAATGCTGTTCGTCGTTGTTTCCCTCTGGCAGAAGCCAGAGCTTGTCGCCGCCGTAGTTGAACCATTGTCCGGCTGCCGGCGGGAAGTACTTTCCCGCGTACTTCGAATTCACAAACAGGTAAGGATGTCCGGCGAACGTGACCTGCATCAATCTTCCGCCATTCTGCGGCACTACTACGAGTTGCATCGATCGATTCGAAATCTGTTCTGCTGGCCATCCCTTGTAATTCACGGCTTCAACGCGGCACTCTGTCTGCGCCCGCGGAGGTGGCTCGTCCTTTGTTTGAGCCCACGCGGCCTTCGGACCGAGTGCTCCCAACATAACAATTGCGGTGAGAATCAGACTTCGCGTGCAATCCGCTTCCCAACAGTGCCATGTCATAATTACCTTTTCACAATACGTGCGTTAGAGTAGCATGCGCGCGCAAACTCAAGACATGGCTGCGCATTCCTTGTTCTTCGCCCCCAAAAAACGGAACAAAACTCAATAAAACGAAAGATTCCGATTTGCGTCAAGCACATTCTGTGGTATACCAGCTTCGCGAATCCGCGAACCATTTGAGCGCAACCGTGAGGGAGCAACATTGAGGCGTCTGCTCGTATTCATTGCGTTTGACCTGCTGGCCCACGGTTTGCTGGCTCAGGACCGGCAGGTGGATCCGACATGGCTGCATCGCCACGTTCCGCAGTTGAGCCAAGCACAAAGCGATTTCGCATCGGGGACCTGCCACTACACGCCCATTTTCGGTCAGGGCGATGCGCAAAGCGGCATTCTGCGGAGCACGACCCGTTTCGCTGAACTCAAGCTCGATGCCCGCGGCATTTGCCAGACAGTATTCTATGCACACGAGGAAGAAATTGTTTTCGTGCTGGAAGGAAATGGCATTCTGCACTACGGCGAGCAAACGTATTCGATACGGGCCAATGATTTCACATATCTTCCTCCGGCGTTGAAGCACTCGCTGGCGAACGACTCAGAACGTGCATTCCGCGTCCTGGTGATGACTTTCAAAATTCCGCAACGCATTTCCATCAGCCCACCGCTGCCCCAGCCCAAGATCGTCAACCTGGATGACGTTAAGGAGGAGAACGTGGATGGCCATCCCACATCCGTTCTCTACCGGCTCCTGATCGGCCCACAGACTGGCAAGCGTGACGCGATCGATGACGCGTACATGGTGACCAGTTTCTTCTGGATGGATTTCGCACCCGGCGGCACGAATTTCCCGCACCATCATGAGACCGCCGAAGAGATCTATCTTGTTTTGGAGGGGAAAGGCGAAATGGTGGCCGGAAGCGGAATGGACGGCGTCGAAGGCCGCTATCCGGCACAGGCGGGCGATGCTTATTATTTCCGCCCGAATTGCACTGTCGGCTTTTATAGTCAGAATAAACCGGGCGCGAAGGCATACATCCTGGCTGTGCGGGCGTGGGTTCCCCTGGAGGAACCTGATTAGGCCAGGTTCGACCGGATTCTAATGTTGCTGGCGGTGCAGCAAACTGCACGCGGATTCCCGAATCAATCCATTGAGGAGGCAGTGTAATGCTTAACCAGAATTCCAGTCGGCGATCATTCATGAAATTGTTAGCTGCGGCCCCGCTGCTCACCCAGATTGCAGCCCGCGATCTTTACGCGCAGGCGGCCGCCGTCGTCGGCAACGATCCGCGGCAGAATGTGTACACGCGGCTCGGAGTCAGGACGGTCATCAATTGCCGTGGCACCTGGACCTACCTGAGCGGATCGCTCGAATTCCCGGAAGTGCGCCAGGCGCAATTGGAAGCCTCCCAGCATTTCGTCAATATGCTCGAGCTACAGCGCGCCGTCGGTCGGCGCCTCTCGGAGTTGACCGGCGCCGAGTCTGGCATCGTCACATCTGGCGCGGCCGGCGCAATGGCCGCGGCGACTGCCGGATGCATGGCCGGCACCGACGACAAGTACATCTGGCAGCTCCCCGACACCACCGGTCTGAAACACGAAGTCGTCATGGTCGGCGGCCGCAGCGCCTTCGATAGCGCGATTCGGCTCACTGGAGCCAGACTTGTCCTCGCCTATTCGCCAGAAGAGCTCTCGAATGCGATCAACGAAAACACCGCCATGATCTACACCACCGATCTCGGCGACAAGCTGCAGCACGAGCTGGCGATCGCAAAAGATCACAAGGTTCCCATGTTGCTTGACGACGCGGCCGGCATTCCTCCCGTCGACAACGCCAAGCTTTACGCGAAGATGGGAATTGATCTTTACTGCTTCTCCGGCGGCAAAGGGCTTTGCGGACCGCAGTGCAGCGGTTTGCTCTTCGGCCGTAAGGATCTGATTGAAGCCGCACTTCTGAACGGCGCTCCGAGAGAAGGAGCCGTCTGCCGTCCGATGAAAGTCGGGAAAGAAGAGATCGTCGGTTGCCTGACTGCTCTCGAGACCTGGCTGAAGCTGGACGACAAGAAGCTCTACGCCGAGTGGAACGGCCGCATCGATCGCATTCGGAAACTCGTTGAGACCGTGCCCGGCGTCAAGACCGACACCTACATTCCAGACGACGGCAACCGTTATCCGACGCTCAAGGTCTCGTGGGATCAGCAGGCGTGGCGATACAACATTAACGATTGCGTCGCTGAACTGCGCGCCGGCGATCCCGTGATCGAAGTCTTGGGAGCCGACAATCCCAGCCTGGTAAAGGCGGTTCGCGAGGGCAATCCCAATCGAAAAGAACCCAAGGGACCCGACCACATCGAACTGATTTCCATGACCATTAAGCCGGGGGAGGAAATGATTGTCGGACAAAGATTGCGCGCGATTCTTGGCGCCGCACAGAAGAAGGCAGCTGCGTAAGTCGTCGCGCGGCAGGGGAACAGTTAGCCTCCAGGGGGCTTATGCGATATGTGATTCTCGGATCGTTGTCTCTCTCGATGCTCGTAGTCTCCGCGCTAGTGGGGCAGAGCCAGGTCCATCCCGTCGTTCCGGCTCAAGTTTCCGCTGGTGCGAATCGGTTCTCCTCTCCTGGCGTAGACGCAGGAGACTACGTCTACATTTCCGGGCAGGGGCCTCGCCGTCCCGACGGCAGTTTGCCCTCGACTTTTGCCGCGCAGGTACGCCAAGCGCTCGACAACGTGAAGACGATCGTGGAAGCGGCCGGTTTAACCACCGAACACGTCGTCTATACCCAGGTCTACCTTGAGGACATCATCAATTACGGCGAAATGAACCGAGTCTTCGGCGAGTATTTTGGCAAGACGCCGCCAGCACGCGCAGTGCTTGGTGTTGCGCGGGTTCCCGAGCCGCCGATCGAAATCAGTGCCGTGGCAGTCCGCAGCCTCCGCGATAAGCGAGCTGTGTACCCTCAGAGCTACAACACGGCAGACTCGGCTGCGCCCGGCATTCTCACTTACGACCGGCTTTTCGTTTCCAGCATGTCTGGCAGCGATCCGGTCAGTGGCAAAGTCCCTGACGATCCCGCAGCCCAGGTCGATCTTGCCCTCGACCGCGTGGACGCAGTTGTGAAAGCAGCAGGTCTCGAACTCAGCGACATGGTGTTCGTGAATCCTTATCTGACGGCGGAAATTCCGTCGCGGATCATGAATCAGCGCTACGCGCGGCGCTTCGAATTCGGCAACACTCCGGCACGGGCCACCATAGAAGTAACGAGCCTGCCCGGCGGCGCACACATCGAGTACACCGGTGTGGCCGTGCGCGATCTGCAGCAGCGGAAAGCGGTACGCCCGAAGAACATGCCGCCCAGCCCCACCGCCAGTCCGTGCGTTTTCGCGGGAGACACTCTATATTGCTCCGCCAAAGACGGTTTTATCCCCGGTCCCAACGGTGGAATTTATGCCACGACCACGCCGCATCAACTCCGCCAGACGATGCGCAACCTGCTCGATAATCTGGAGGAAGCCGAAATGAATTTCGACGAGGTCGTGGCCACCAATGTTTATCTGGACAACTTGTCAGACCTGAGTGCCTTCGACGAAGTGTACGCTCAATATTTTGGCGGCGTGTTGCCCGCGCGCACCACCATTCAACAGATCGCGCCGACCGAACGCAAAACCGACAAAGACGACCACTTTCCTGGCCTGGAGCAGGTTTCACTCATCGCGGTTCGAAGACCATCGGACCACGGATCCAACAAGAGATAAAATCGCCATCTTATAACGACCGGCTCGATCAGTTGGCGACGGTGTTTCCCGATGCTTCGCGGCGAGGCATATCAGGCAACGGGACAGGGCAAGGAAGCCGCCGCCGAGTTCCAGAAAATTCTCGACCACAGCGGCATCGTCTGGAACTGCTGGACGGGAGCGTTGGCGCACTTGGGCGTGGCGCGTGCGAATGCGTTGCAGTCGAAAACCTCGCAGGGGGCTGACGCCGATGCCGCCCGCACTAGCAGGCTGCTGAAAAACCACTCCTAATCCACAGCCTTATATGGTAGGAGAAGGCATGCGCGGAGACGATCAACAGCAGAATCATATCACGTATCAGCAGTGCACCGTGAGCAGAATCCGCAACTGGCGCGGGTTTCAGCGATTCAAGCGCTTCTCCATGTCAGTCACGTGTCAGTCTTTCAGCCCCTCGACACCTTGTGATCCCCTGTTCGTTCTCTGCCGGATGATGGCAGCTACAAGCGCAGTGCAGCGACAAGCACCGCTGATGATTCCCGAGCCTGCAAGGCCGCGTCATTCCGTTCTCCAGCCTGTAGCGTCCGCCCGCCTTCCGCTTCCCCTGAATCTGCATCTGCGCCGTCATGCGATTGCCCTCCGTTCGTAATCCCGCTGTGCGCC
>JASHPH010000197.1 GCA_030038255.1 Candidatus Sulfotelmatobacter sp.
CTTATGGAAATAGCGGGCGAAATCGGCGACCGTCGCGGTGTAAGATCGGACGGTTTCAGGCGAGAAGTTGCGCAACCGCAGCTCTTCCTGCATTCGTTTGCGTAGTTCGGTCATGAACACCTCCTTCTTCAGGTGTTCACAACCTTATCGAATCACGATGCACTCTCCCCTGCCGCGTAGCGGCTTTGTCCAAATCGTCATTGCACTCCCTGGCCGCCTTGCGCTAGCCTTATCCTGCTCTCGCGGTTCTCCCACCTCGTCCTTCCCTCACCTGTAAACCAGGCTCTTGCTGCAATGTCTGTGCAACCCAACGGGGTATCCGGCAATGGCACACTAGATATAGTGTTATATTGCTTGACCCCGCCCCGTTTTCGCCGTTACAGTAGTTTCAATCTGTGCCCGCCCTGTCCAGCCTGGGGTGAGAAATACGGCGGAGTGAACGGTGCGTGCATCGTAACCGCACGCGGGGGTATCCGCTTGGTAAACATCCGTTCGGTAAGCACGGGATCGGGATCGGAGATCCCACTTCTCGCAAAACCGGCGAGACGTAGGGTACGCACGACTTGTACATAGCTGGAAAAACGGCCCTGATCACTGGCCTCTGGCCACTGGAGTAACGCGTTGCTCAAACTGAAGAAGCTTCAGATTCTCGGATTCAAGTCGTTCTGCGACCGCACCGAACTCAAGTTTCACGGGGACGGAATTGCGGCCATCATCGGCCCCAACGGCTGCGGCAAGTCGAACATCGCCGACTCCATTTCCTGGGTGCTGGGCGAGCAGTCGGCCAAGACCCTGCGCGGCTCGCGCATGGAGGACGTCATCTTTGCCGGCACGCGCGATCGCAAGCCCACGGGCATGGCCGAAGTGTCGCTCACGCTGATCGATCCCGAGATCTACGCGGGCCCGGACGCGAACGCGGCCACCGAAATCGAGATTCAGGACGACATGCCTGAGTCCGCCACGTCGCATGTCATCGACGACTGGGACGAAGCTGCCCTCCGCTCTCGCGCCGCCGAAGAGACCGCCCGCGCTGTGGAAGACGCTCAGCCCGGCAAGATGGAAGAAGTCGAAATTCCGCGCTCGAGAATTAACACGATCGCAATCGCCTTCCCCGACGACGAGCCGATCTTCGCCCTTCCCGTGCACAACGTCACGGCACCCGCGCCCGCGGCTCCTATGGGCACGGCAGCGCCTCACGTCGTGCTCAAGATTCGCCGCCGCAAATTCAATCAGCAGCAGTTTCACCGCGGCGAAGTCGTCGTCACGCGCCGCCTGTTTCGCTCCGGCGACAGCGAATATCTGCTGAATGGCAAACTCTGCCGCCTGCGCGACATCCAGGAACTCTTCATGGGCACCGGCCTTGGGCCCGAGTCCTACGCTTTGATTGAGCAGGGGCGCATCGGCCAGATTCTGTCAAGCCGTCCCACCGACCGCCGGGCAATCCTCGAGGAGGCGGCCGGCATCACGAAGTTCAAGACGAAGAAGCGGCTCGCTGAGGCACGCCTGGAAGACGCCAAGCTGAACCTCGCCCGCATTAACGACATCTTCGACGAAGTCACACGGCAGATGAATTCGCTGAAGCGGCAGGCCTCTAAGGCCGAGCGCTACGCCCGCCTGCGCGACGAAATGCGCGCCAAGTTGCGGGTGGTGCTGGCGAGCAAGTTCGCCACCATTGAACGCGAGAGCGCAGAGATTGCTTTGCAGCTCAACGCCCTCGCCGAGGAAATGCAGCATCGCACCGAAGCTGTGCAGCAACTCGAGGCCGAGCACGCCGACCGTACTCAGCGCGGATATGCCATCGAAACCGAGCTGCGCGAAAACCGCGACCGTATTGGCCAAATCGCGATGGAAATCGACCGCGCCCACGCCCGCCGCCGCCATAACGAAGAGCGCTGCGCCGAATTGCTGGTACGGTCCGCGTCGGCCGAGGCAGAGTTGGCGCAGGCGCGTCATCGCCTTACGGCGCTCGAATCCGAGCAGGAATCCAACCGCCAGATTCTGGAATCCGCCGCCGCTGAGGTTGCCGCCGCTCAGAACGAACTGATTCTTTGCCAGCAGGAGGCGGCTGCGGCCGCCGCGCGCCTTGCGGAAGTCGAGCGTCAACTGGAAGAGTCGCGCGTCGCCATTTTCGACACGGTTTCGTCAGCGTCGCGTCTGCGCAATCAACTCGCGCAGGCCGAAGAGCGCCTTGCTGGCGCCGATCGCGAAGGCCGCCGTCTTCAGGCCGAAATCGAAAATGCGAGCATTCAGATCGAGGCGTTCGGCGGACAGCGCGGCCAACTCGCTCTCGAGTTCGAAACCGTGACCCAGCGTGTCACCGGTATTACCGAAGAGATCGCACAGCTTCGCCGCCTGATTGAGTCAAAGAAGTCCGAAGAAACCCGCGCCAAAACGAGCCTCGACGTTCTCCGCGCCGAGTACGCGACTGCGCTCGGCAAAAAGGGATCGCTCGAAGCCGTCATCGCCGAGCATGGCTATTCGACAGAATCCGTTCGGCGCCTGTTTCAGTCCGGCGCAATGCATAGCGGTTTCGCTCCCGTAGGCGTGCTCGCCGATTTTCTCGAAGTCGAGCCCAGGTTTGAGCGCGTGGTCGAAGATTTTCTGCGCGACGAGCTGAACTACATCGTCGTCAAGTCGTGGGATGCGGCCGATGAAGGTCTGCGCATGCTGCGCACCGACGTCGACGGCCGCGCGACATTCCTAGTTCATCCGGAAGATGCGCAAGCGAAGTTTTCATTCGTGCTCGACGAGGCCGCACACTCCGCTCCGCCCGCCGCGCAGATCGTGCCTCTCAAGCACACCATCCGCGTGCTTAACGGTTTCGGCAAGTCGCTGGAAGTAATTCTGCCCAAGCTGCGCGACGGATACATCGTGCCTGAATCCGACGTTGCGCGAAACCTCGCGCTCGAAAATCCCGACGCATTCTTCCTGTCGCAGGGCGGCGAGTGCTTCCACAACGTCACCGTCACCGGAGGCAAGCAGCGCACCGAAGGCCCACTCTCCATGAAGCGCGACCTGCGCGAAATCGCGCGCCAGGTCGAAGATCTCGAACGCGCCTTGCATGACGAAGAAATACGCGTGCTCACTCTGGCGCGCGAAATCAAGGAGCTCACTTCCCTGCTCGATCGCCTCGAAACCGAGAAGCGCGAAGCCGAACATCAGGCCATGACGTCGGGCCACAGGCTGCAGCAGATCGAGTCCGAGATGACGCGCGTCGGCGACCGGCTGAATGTTTCTCAGCTTGAACTGCAGCGTCTGGCCGCCGAGCGCGCCGAACAGGAGTCCGTTGTCCGCGCCCGCCAGGCGGAAATCGGCGTTCTGGAGCAGCAGCGCGTGCAACTCGAACAATACCTTGCCGCGACCCAGGAATCTCTGGCCGGGTTGCGCCTGCGCCGCGAAGAGTCGGCGCAAACGACCTCGCAACATGCCGCCCGCGTGGCCACGCTCGAAGAGCGCCACCGTTCCGCCGGAGCCGTTCTCGATCGCATCGGTTCACTAATCGCCGAGATGGGCGAACGCATTCACGCGCTGACTTCACAGATCGAGGCCGGCGCCGCCGAGAAATTGCAGCGCGAGACCGAAAACCAGCAACTCGCAGAACAGGCTGCCGATCTCGAGGCCGAGCGCAACGCCGCCCAGGCCCGCGAAGGCTTGCTGCAGTTTGAAACCGAGCAGCTCCGCGCTCGCTTAACCGAAATCGACGATCTCCTGCGCAGCAGCCGCCTGCTGCTCGATCAGGCGCGCGACCGCCGCGGCGAGTTGTCGGCTGCCGCAGCGAAATTGCAATCCGACTCGCAATATATGTCGGAAACCTGCCTCAACGAGCTCGGCCTTGAGCACTCCGCATTGATGTCCGACACGACGCTCGCCGTCGTCACCGGCGATGAGCTCGCCGCCGAAGATCAGCTCTACCGGGACATGCGGCAAAAGCTCGAAGCCATGGGCCCTGTGAACATGATGGCGCTCGAGGAATACAAAGAGACGGCGGAGCGGCATGAATTTCTCGAGACGCAGCGCAAGGATCTGATCTCCTCGATCGAGAACACGATGGCGACCATCCGCGAGATCGACCAGATTTCGCGCCAAAAATTCGACGAGGCCTTCACCAAGATCAACGAAAATTTCCAGGCCACCTTCAAGAAACTTTTTGGCGGCGGTCACGCCCTCATGAAACTCACCGATGAGGAGAACAGCGCCGAGAGCGGCATTGACGTCATCGCCTCGCCTCCCGGCAAGCGCCTCCAGAACGTGCTCCTGCTCTCCGGCGGCGAAAAGGCCCTGACTGCGCTGGCCCTGCTGGTCGGCATCTTCCAATACGCGCCCAGCCCGTTCTGCATCCTCGACGAAGTGGACGCACCGCTCGACGAAGCCAACATCGGCCGCTTCACCGATCTGGTCAAAGAAATGAGCGTGCAGACGCAGTTCGTGCTCATCACCCACAGCAAGAAAACCATGGGCATCGCCCCGGTGCTCTACGGAGTGACCATGCAGGAGCCTGGCGTGTCGAAGCTGGTTTCCGTTCGATTCGGAGCGCAATAAATTCGCAGGCTGAGGGAGCTTTCCATTTATCCACGCTCATCCTCAGCTTTTCCACACCTGCGACCGACTGAAATCCTTGTCCAACGCGGGTTCTCGCGTAGTCGATTGCTGTCAATATTTTTCAATCGTGCGCAGCTTACGGCTGTTTCGTCAAGCGTGATGACAATCGTTGACAAAAATTCCTGAGCAGCTAGAATACCCCTCGCCTCTTATCTGTAAAATTCCATCATGAGCACTGATCTTCTCGATTCCGTTCTTTTGCAGACTGATTTCCCGAACCTTCACCTTCACGCCAGCGGCAAGGTGCGTGACGTCTATTCTGTCGGTGAGCAGCAGATCCTTTTCGTCGCCACCGACCGCATTTCGGCCTTCGACTACATTCTGGCAACGGGCATCCCGCACAAGGGACACGTCCTGAACGAGATCTCGTTGTTCTGGTTTGATTTTCTTGCGGACATCGTCCCGAACCACCTCATCACCGCCGACGTCAGCCAGTATCCGGCCGAGGTGCGCCAATACGCGGATCAGTTGCGCGGGCGTTCTATGCTGGTCGAGCGCGCCAAGATGTTTCCCGTCGAGTGCGTGGTGAGGGGCTATATTTCCGGCTCGGCCTGGAAGGAATACAAAGCTACGGGCGCGGTGAGCGGCATTCAACTGCCTAAAGGGCTCAAAGAGTCGGACGCCTTGCCCGAGCCGATCTTCACCCCGTCCACAAAAGCCACTTCCGGACACGACGAGAATATTTCGTTCGAGCAGATGTGCAAGATCGTCGGCGTCGACACGGCCAGTCATCTGCGCGACCTCACACTGCGCATCTATCAGAAGGCCGCGGCCTACGCCGGCCGGCGCGGCATCATCATCGCCGACACCAAGTTTGAATTTGGACGCACGGCCAAAGGCATCACCCTGGCTGATGAAGTCCTCACTCCCGATTCATCCCGCTTCTGGCCCGCCGATAGGTACGCTCCTGGCCGGCCGCAGGATTCGTACGATAAGCAGTATGTTCGCGACTACCTCGAGCAAATTCACTGGAACAAGCAACCGCCCGCGCCAGCCCTCCCCGCTGACGTAGCGCGGCGCACCAGCGAAAAGTACCTCGAGGCTTACTTCCAGCTTACGGGGCACAGGCTGGATGTTTGACTGGGTGTCTGATAGTATCTCCACCCGCAGGAGCCGACTGTGACCCCGGCGGACTGGATGATTTGTGCGGTGGTGCTCCTAAACGTGATTGCCGCCGCCATCCAGGGCTTCTTCGCCGAGGCCCTGACCATCGGCGGTCTGGTTGTCGGCTACCTGGTGGCGGCATGGCAGTATCGTGGCCTGGCGCAGTGGCTGGAATCGTTTTTGAAGCACGGTTTGTTGGCTGACATTCTTGCCTTCTTTCTGATTTTTTTTGTGGTCGTGTTCTTGTTCGGCCTGGCCGCGAGAGTCGCGCGCTGGCTGATGAAAGAGGCGGGATTGAGCGGGTTTGACCGATTCCTGGGAGCAGTCTTGGGGCTGCTGAAGGGCGGCTTGATGGTGGCAGTGATCCTGATGGGCATGACGGCGTTCACGCCCACCTCGAAACTGCTCGCGAATTCTCAATTGGCGCCTTATTTTCTGGTAGTCGGCCGGGCGGCTATCTGGCTGGCGCCTTCGGAATTGCGTGGCCGGTTCTATCAGGGTCTGGATTTGCTCCACAGCGCTCCACAGAAAGTATCCGGCGCTCCCGCCCCGCAGAAGTCAAAGTAGATGCGGTGCAGTGAAAATTCATAAGAAGAGAGAGACGCATCGTGAAAGATCAACTGGAAGCACTCGTATTGCAAATGTATAAGAGCAACATTCTTTATGCCGAGGGAGTGCGCGAGTTCAAGAAGCGATTCATTCTGACAGTGTTGCAGGAAAACAAAGGCAACCAGTGCCGCGCCGCGCGCGAGCTGGGTATGCACCGCAACACTCTCAGCCGCACCATCAGCGAGCTCAAGATTGACGTGCGTCAGCTTCGCGACGGCGTCAAGCGCCCCCCGCGCAGCGCCCGCCCCATGACTCTGGAAAAGAAGGTCGTCCGCTAAGAACGCGGCTTGGCTTAAATCACCACACAGGAACAATTGTCATCCTGAGCCAAGCGAGTGCTTCGCGCAGCGGAGCCCTCGCGCAGCCCAAGGATTCTACCCCACGCAAATGTGTCAAGCCCCACAAAAACTAAAGGCAGCCGTTTGGGGCTGCCTTTTGCACTTCGGCTAAATTGCTCCCTTATTGCGCCGCCGGCTTCTTATGCGTTCCTGCCGCCGGCTTCTTCGGCGCCGTCGTCAGCAGCTTGCCTTTCTCCATCACCATCATGAAAGGATTGGCTGTGTACGATGCCGGCTCGCCCTGGAAGTCAAAGCTTGCGCCTTCCTTCGGGATCATTTTGAGCGGAACTTTCTCTTCGAACTTCAGCGTGATGTCGGCTTTCGGCGGTTTAGCCTCAATGTCATCCTGACTGCCAGCAATCGAAAACTCCATCGGAGTCGTGCTGATGATCGTACCGTTCATCTGCACCGCTTTGCCCTTCACCGCATTCCACACCGTGTCCTGATCCTCTTGCGACCCGTTCATAAACACAAACTGCCATTCGGCGAAGTTCATCTTCTCGGGGTGCACCTTGCCTTCGCTGTCCGCCGTATCCTGCACCATCTTATGAACCTGCTCGGCCGGCGTCGGCGCGGGCTTAATTGTGAAGCCCGCTGGAGGCAGCGGTGTCGTGGCTGTCTGCGCCAGCAGTTCGTTCCATCCATCCTCGCCACCATGGTAGCGGACGTACTTGCTGCGTCCGAACTTCTTCACCTGGTCTTTGGCCGTAGGATCCGCCACAAGATTCGCCGCCCTCGCGATGAAGAATAACCCGTTTACCGTATCGTCAGGAGTCGACGGAGGCAGCGACGCAATGGCCAGCGGGTAAACATTTTCCACGTTGTTGGGATCGGCATTCACTGCGGCCCGCAGAAATTTCTGCGCAGCGGCATAATCCTTCAACTGCAACGCAGAGAAGCCAGCCACGCTGTTCATGATCGTGATAAACGAACTTTTCTGCTTGTCAAAATCCTCTTGCGGAACTCCCTCCGGCTTGGTCCACTTCGGCAGCACTTCGAGGGCGTGTTCCGCATGTTGCTTCGCGTCCGCCCACTTCTGTCCCGCCTTTTCGCTGTAAGCCAGAACAACCAGCGCTTTCGGATTATCCGGATTCACGGCGAGCAGCCGCTGCGCCGCGTCGGCGACTTTCGGATTGCCCGTCTGCTGGTAGGCACCCATCAGAATCTCAAGCGCCTGCGCCTTCATGATGCTGTTGGGATATTGTGTCAGGAATGCTTCCAGACCGCTGATCTGCGCAGCCGGATCCTTCTGGCTGTAGGCGCTCACGTACGCGTTGTACTCGGCCGGATCTTTGATCACGGGCGCCTGGCTGCTCTGCGCAGCGGGCTGGCTCGGGGCTGCGGCTCCCTGGGCTGGCTGAGCTGGTGCGGGGGATGCTGCGGGTTGCGCCTGTGCTGGCTGCGCCGCACTTTGCGCCATTGCTCCTGTGGCAATGCCAAGCACAACCGTTAGCAGAATCTTTTTCATCAGTATGGCTCCTTGGACCGTCGGGAAATAGCTTTTCTGGGAAACTTGTTCTTCACACCTGAGCAGCGACTGCATTCCGCCTGGACCGCTGAGTCCTGCTTTGGAATGCTGGCTTCCTGGCAGGGGACCCCCGGGAAGCGGCAACTGCCTGACCCGCAACGTTGCCTTACCTTTTTTCCCGGTTGGCGGGATTATAAGTACCTCTCCTGCCGAAGGCAAGTTACTTCCCATTCGTCCCCTACTTTATTGTTAAGATGCCGCTGGCGGACCTGCTGGATGCCGGGCCGCCCTTCCACCACGCCCTGGAGCTTGCTTACATTATGGACACCGCACATCCTCTGACCGGACAGGTAGCCGTTGTCACCGGAGCGGGACGCGGCATCGGCGCCGCCATCGCCCGCCAACTTGCCCATCTCGGCGCCACTACTGCGCTCTGCGGTCGCACCCAAGCCACGCTTGAGGCCACTGCGCGCGCCATCCTCGATGCCGGCGGCAAGGTTGAAATCATTCCCTGCGATGTCACCGTTTTGCATCAGCTCGAATACGCCGCCACGCGTCTGGAAAGCACTTTTGGGCGTCTCGACATCCTCGTCAACAACGCCGGCATTGGCCGCTTCAGCGAGCCGCTTCACCAGCTTCTGCCCGACGACTGGGACCGCATCCTCAACACGAATCTCCGCGGCGTTTTCTTCGCCATCCGCGCCTTTGCCCCGATCATGATCCGCGCCGGTTCTGGGCACATCATCAACATTTCGTCGCTGGCGGGGAAAAATGCTCTGCCCAACGGCGCCGCCTACGCGGCTTCCAAGTGGGGACTGAATGGCTTGTCGTATTCTGTCGCCGAGGAACTGCGCGGCCACAACATTCGCGTCTCGGTCATCTGCCCCGGCTCAACCGAGACCGAACTAGGTCCACATGCCGGCCGAGACCCGAACAAAATGCTGCAGCCCGACGACATTGCGCACGCCGTCGCCATGCTCGTCACCCAGGCGCCGCAATCGTTTGTGAGTGAGATTCTGATTCGGCCGACCCAAAAGCCGTAGGTCTCATGTAGGGACAGCCGCCCTTGGCTGTCCGGCGGAGGGAAGCACCGCTTTGATGCCGCTGGATTGGAAGGGGTGCGGCTTCCAGCCGCGCCGGGGGTTGGCCAAATCCCTTCAGGCGCTGAGGGAACAGACCTTACTTCTTGAACAAATTCTCGAACGCCGCCCGCGCGTCACTCGGCCGCTGGCTGGCCGGCGTGGAAGTTTCCTTCTCCCGCGTCACGCGCATTTCATAAAAGGTGCATTCGTTTCGCTCATCCTTCTTCGCGATGCGCTCCTTCACCGGCTGCATGCACTCAAACCGGCTGCCGGGATCGAAGTACACGCACTGCTTGCAGGAATGCAGTTCAAAGCCGCACTTGGGACACTTGCCATCCGGGGTCATTCCCGCAAGTACGGCCCCGCACTGCGCGCAACGCGAGACCGCCCGCGTGCCGGGCAGATTCACCGGCCTCGGTCCCAGCGCGTGGTCCCACTTCGGCGGACCGCTCTTGCGTTCCGGCGGCGCCTTGCGCGGCTGTTCTCTCTGCGAATCCTTATTCCGCGATTCCCAGTCGCGGTCCTGATATCCATGTTGACGATATTTCGCCACAGACTCCTCCCCAAGCCCGCGGCAGTATTGTGCTCCCGATCCCATCCGTGCGGCAAGTGCTACCGCGGTTTGTCATCCTGAGCGAGGCGGTTCTTGCCGAGTCGAAGGATCTGGGCGAGCCGCGCGAAGCGTCGCGAGGCTTTTATTAAGAAAAGCCGCGATGCAATAATCGCGCGTTCGGCTCGCTTCCTGATTGTTCCTTCTACTCACCACGCCGTTTAAAATGAGAAGATGATCCACGAAATCCTTCCCGTCGGCCCGCTGCAATGCAACTGCTCTATCATTGGCGACGAGGCCACACGCGAAGCGATGGTCATCGATCCCGGCGACGACATCGAAGAAATCCTCAAACTCATCCGCAAGCACAATCTCCAGGTCAAACAAATCGTCATCACCCACGCCCACATCGACCACGTCGGCGGTGCGATGAAACTCCGCGCCGCCACCGGCGCACCCATCCTGCTCAACCAGAACGATTACGCCCTGCTCAAAATGCTCGACGTGCAAGCCGCGTGGATCGGCATGCCAGGCCCGGGTAAGGTTGAAATCGACCGCAGCGTTACGACTGGAGAAACCATTTCAGCCGGATCGCACACAGCGCAGATTCTGCACACGCCCGGCCACACCGAAGGCAGTATTTGTCTCTATTTCGAACCAGAAAAGAAACTGATCGCCGGCGACACGCTCTTCGCCGGCTCCATCGGCCGCACCGACCTCCCCGGCGGCTCGACGCAGAAGATCATGCGCTCGCTGCACGACATAGTCCTGGCGCTGCCGGATGAAACGGTGGTCATCCCCGGCCACGGCGAGCTGACCACGATCGGCGAGGAACGCGAGACCAACCCGTTCCTCATAAGGCGCTAGCGGCCCTCGTCTGCCTCCCACACCCCTGTCATCCTGAGCAACGGCCTGCCGTCGCGAGGGACCTTACGACACTCTGCACCAGAGACGCAGTCGGCCAGGCGTCTCCGCATTTTTCGAAGTAGAATCAAAGCGGATGACGGCTTTTATCCGGAAGAACCCGTTTGCCACCACTGATCTGATTACCGCCATTGATCCGAAGACGGAGATGATCAGACTCCTCTCCGAGCACGCGAGCAGCGTAGGATCACCCCTGAGTGACTCCGACCGGCAGCTTCTCGCCTCAGAAAATCCTGTTGTAGATGGGGCAACAGAAAGCCGACTGAGAGCATTGGTTTCAGGTGTAATCGCCAATCAAAAAGCAACTGGCCGGGATTCCGACCCAAAATCGTTCGTCAGCGCGGTCGAATGGGCGACCGACGGTGAATGGCCTTATGTTGCAGCACTCGCCGAAGCGGAGATTACGGGTGCACAAGTGGTTGAACGATTCGAGCGGCGCGACTTCTCCGCATGGTGGCTGCTCCCCGGATGTCTGGTAATCATCGTGCTCATCGCCCTCATAGTTCTGCTAGCTCGTAAGCTGTTTTGATCCCTCCTTCATTCAGCTATGTACGCCAGAAGTCTACTAATCCCCTCCCCAAACTCCACCTCCTCCCCAATCAAGCTCACCACCAAATACCCATCGCTCGGGAAATCGTAAAAATGCCCCGGATGCAGTAGCACTCGCTTCTCGCGCACCAACTCGATCGCCAACTCCTCATCCGACCGCGTCATCGGAACGCGCAGCACCGCATACCATCCACCTTCCACTTCCAGCCGCTGACAAGCCTTCTTCCCCGCCAGTTGCCGATCGAGCTCGACGAGATTTTTTTCAACCCGCTCAAGTAATTGCTCTTGAATACTTTTTCTTTGCGCCAGCAGCGTCGGCACCGCCCACTGGACCGGCGCATTCATTGACAGATACGTATCAGCAATCACCTCCAGCCGCGCCATCGCCGCCGCAACTTGATCCTCCGGCCCGTTGGTCACGATCCACGCCACCTTCATCTGCGGCAGCGCCGCAATCTTCGACAGCCCACTCAGCGTAAACGTCAGCACCTCACGGTTGGCAGCAAAACTCGCGTGTTGCGCGGAATATGTAGGGACAGCCGCCCCCGGCTGTCCGGTCGAGCGAAGCTCGACGGTGCCGGATGCTTCACGAGAAGGCTTTGGGAGGGGCACGGCTTCAGCCGTGCCGTTAAGCGCCAGAGATCCCGGCTTTAGCCCCTGAGGGACTCGTTGTTGAGCAGGAGATGCCGTCGAGCTTCGCTCGACCGGGCGGACCAATGGGTCCGCCCCTACATGGACATTGCCGGCACCCGCGGCCGAATCCAACCCATAATCCAGAAACACCTCATCCACAATCAGCGCCAGCCCGCGCTCGCGGCAAAACGCATTCAGCAACTCCACTTCCCCCGCCTTCACATAAGACCCCGTCGGGTTATTCGGATGCACCACCACCACGCCCCGCGTTCGCCCCGTCACGGCCCGTTCCAGCGAGTGAAAATCCATCTGCCACCCGTGGTCGTAAATCAGCGGATACGGCACCAGCTTCACATCCTGCAAATCCGCGAGAAACTCGAACAGCGGATAACTCGGCTTCGGCACCAGCAACTCATCGCCCGCGTTGCACAGCAGGCGAAACACGTACGAGTACCCCTCGCTCGTGCTCGTCGTCAGCACAATCCGCTCCGGGTCAACGTCAGCTCCATGATCCGACCGGTAGTACGCCGCCACTTCCTTGCGCGCCTGCAACAATCCCTTGGCCTGCGCATCGTAATCAAGCGACCGCGGAGAGCTTAACGCCGCCAGGATCGCCTGTGAGTCGTACTCCAGACCCACGCGGGTCGGATTCGACGCCGTCAGGTCGAGAATCTTCCCGCCCGCCGCGCGCACCTCCTCCACGGCCTGCGTGAAACGGTTCTTCGCCAGCTTCCAGTTCGTGCGGTCAGAGAACATCAGAAGAGTCCCCACAGCATCGCTGCGTTGATGGAATTCTACGTGACAGACGAGTAAGTAATGCAGTGTGATCAGGAAGCGAGCCAAACGCGCGTTCTTGCGTCGCAAGAATCGCGACGCTTCGCGCGGCTCGCTCAGATCCTTCGCTGCGCACAGGACGCTTGGTCAGGATGACAAGCAAGCACTCAACTCCCGATGAGTGAAGAAACCCACCGCGCAAAAGAATAAGCCGTCCCACCGGGACGGCTGCATCTGCTCCTCAGCCCGCTGCCTATTCTTGCGGGCCTCGCATATTCTTCAGACTTTCCGGCAGCGTTTCGCGGGTCAAATCCTGTTGCGCATTCTTGTCCTGGGAGGGCCAGTCGCGAATCTCGACCGCAGGGCACACCAGGCCCTTGCCGGTCTGCCGCAACAATTGCCGCAACGTCTGCACGCCATAAAATATTCCTTGCCCCGTTTTCGCTGCGACGATGAGATGTTCTCTGTCGGAGAACAGCAGGTACCCGTCTTCACCCACAGACGCATCAGCCTTCAGCCCGTTCCTCGCCAGGAAGCGGCGCACCCGTTTGTCGTCCAGACGAGCCAGCACAATCGCGCCGCTGGCCGCTTTATTCGTGGGCTTCTCGCCGATAATGTCGAGCTCCAACCCGGATTGATCCGCAATCTGCTCGACCAGCGTTTCTGCTGCGATGCGATCCTCGGTCTGATGCCCGAACTGCACCAGAATCTTGGTCCCGGGCTTCACGCGAAACCCGCCTTCGCGCAACTGGACTTCCTTCGGTGCCGGCTCCAGGCGCAACGGAGGTGTGCTATTGGAATCGAGCGCCCACACTCCTGCCGCGCAGAGCAGAAACAAAACACCCGCCGACACCACTCGCATTGGCCGCTGTTTCATTCGAAATCCCCGGACCAAAAAGGAAGACCAGAAACCCAAGCCCATATTGTAACCGCAAATGGCGCCACTCAAGCCACGAATTATCTCCCGCCGCCTCAAGGAGATCACTTCGCGAAAGCCTCTTTGTTCACCACGTAGGGCATCTTCGTGACGTCCCCACCGTAGTTGCCTTCGAGCACGTCAATCAGTCCCTGGACGCACCGACCCGCCATCCCTTTGTCCGGATCGGTCGAGAGCCGGGTAATGCGGGCCGCGCTGGCAAAATGCGGCATAAGACGGCATCGGTCGGCGATGGCCGGATCGAGCAGTGGAGAATCCATCGGCAGCGGCTCCTGCTCATAGACGTCGAGCGCCGCACCGGCAATCCAGTTCTCCCGCAGTGCCAGTGCCAGCGCGGCCTCATCCACGACCGGCCCCCGTGAGCTGTTCACCAGATATGCGGTAGCCTTCATGAGGCTTAAAGTTTGCTCGTTGAATAGATGATACGTGGGCGTGGCGCTCTCGCCCGGCCGCAACAGCGGCACATGCACGCTGACGAAGTCTGCTTCCCGCAGTGCCTGTTCAAACGGCACGTACTTGATCCACGCCTTTTCTTTCACCAGCCCGCGGGCATGGCGGAGATCGTTGATCTCCTGAATCGTCTTGACGAACGCGTGATTCTCATACGCCGGGTCGTAGCAGAGAACGTTCATGTCGAACCCGGAAGCTTTCTTGATGAATGCCAGCCCGATGCGCCCCGTTCCAATCACGGCCACGGTCTTGCCCGTGACCTCGTCGCCCAGGAACGGCAGATACGGGTGCCAGTAGCCCCACTGGTTCTCGCGTGTCAGGCGCTCTGCCGACCACATTTTTCGCGCCAGCATCGCCATCATCAAGAATGCGAACTCGGCGGTCGCTTCCGTGAGCACGTCAGCCGTGTGCGTGAATGGAACTTTGTAGCGGTTGGCGTCGGCACGATTAATGTTGTCGAAGCCCACCGCAATCTGTGCCACGACTTTCAGCTTGCCCTTCCCAGCTTCAAACACCTCGGCGTCAATCGGGTCGCGCAGAGTCGTGATCAATCCGTCAATCCCGCCCTTCACCTTCTCGATGATCAGGCTCTTCGGCGGGGCTTCGGGATGCGGATACACCTCGACCTCATAACCGCGCTTGCGCAGCAGGTCAATGGTTTCTCCAATGTCGCAGGTGGCAAAGACGCGAAATTTCTTGTCCATAAGGTCGTTGGACTGCAGTCGTAAGGATGGATCAAAATGCGACGCGGCATTGCCCCACCGCACGCGGCCTCTCGAAAATACCACATGCGTTGACCATTTGAAGGCGGACCGGGGTCGACTGCGGTTGCAAAAATCTAACCCTGACGGATTAGCCCCTTTGACGCGCGATTTTGACATCGTCAAACGCGCATTTGCGGGTAAAATTTCGCGATTCCGGGCTCGTGGGTTCTCAGCCCGGCTAAAGACAATGGGAGGATTTATGTTCTTCAAGCGGCTCGGAATTTTGGCAGCGCTCGCCGTTATGCCTGCCTTTGCCCAAGTACCCAACTCGCCCGTCGCCCTGACAACAGATGAAGTGTTATCGCCGATTCAGCACGCACCCATGCGACTTCACGAAGTCCCCACTACGAACGGCTCGGTGACCAGCGAAAACTGGAGCGGCTACGCCGTCACCGGTTCTGACTTCACCAATGCCGAGGGATCTTGGGTCGTGCCCGCGGTGAACTGTACAAAAACTCCGAACAGCTACTCCGCCTTCTGGGTAGGCATCGACGGCTACTCTTCCACCACGGTCGAACAAACCGGAACCATTTCCTTCTGCTCCGGCACAACTGCCGCGTACTACGCGTGGTACGAGTTCTATCCAAACCCTTCCTTTGACATCACCGCCGTCCCCGTGGCCCCGGGCGACAAAATGTCGGCGAGTGTCACTTTCAACGGCACGGAGTTCACGACCACAATTACTAACGAGACCACCGGAAAGCACTTCAGCAAGAGCGCGAAGGTCAAGGGGGCCAAACGCTCTTCGGCCGAGTGGATTGCCGAGGCACCCTGCTGCACGACCTCCGGCGGGATCCTGCCCCTCTCCGATTTCGGTACCGGCTCCTTTGGCGATGACTATACCGATATCGCGAACACCAACTACGCCACGGACAGCTCTGTGACCGGTCCCATCAGCGACTTCGGCGCCGGAGTGGAAGAAATCACCATGGTCAGCAGCAAGGGCGTGACGGAGGCCGTTCCAACGAGCCTCTCCACAGATGGCTCAGCTTCCAGGTGACCTGGAAGGCGAAGTAGAGTCAGGAAAGTCGAAGTAGAGTAGGGCAAGGGCGGCTTTTCGAGCCGCCCTTCGTGTTCCGTGCAAGGCAATAGCCTCACAGCCCTGTTTCAACGGTGGTGCTACAATTCCCCCGTAAGCGACTCCTGACTCTACATTAGGAGGTTCCCGTGTCACGATCTGCACTGGTTCTTCCCGCACTCATTCTCCTAGCCATCGCGCTACCCGCGCAGCAAACCTCAACTCCCAAGACTTCCAGTTACTCCGCCATTCCGGTCGACGCCGCCAAGGCGCAGAATCCGGTGAAGAGCTCGCCCGAATCCCTTGCACGCGCCAAGAAATGGTGGAACCTCGATTGCGCCATGTGTCACGGCGCCGAGGGGAACGGTAAAGGCGAGACTGCCCGCGACATGAAACTCACCATCGCGGATTTCACTGATCCCGCCACTCTCAAAGACCATACCGACGGCGAGCTTTACTACGTCATCAAGAACGGTCACCAGGACATGCCGCCCGAGGGCGAGCGGGTCACCACCCAAGAAGGATGGGATCTGGTCAACTACGTCCGCTCCCTCGCGAAGAAGAAGCCCGAGGCCGATCAGAAACCTCAGTAGAGCGCAGTTGTCGAGGATAAGAGCGGGTTTCTAGGTAAGCGAAGATTGAGTTTCGCAAGCGCGACGTTCCATCCCAGTCGAAGCATCCCCACCCTAGGTGAGTTTGGCCCTTTACCCTGCCCGGCGATACTTCGCGCCATCATCCGCGGCTGAATTCTCCTCGCCGGACCCTAGCAGTCCGACCACGCCGCGCAGATTCTCCCACGCCGCCTGATTGAGCGTCGGCTCAGCGCTCACCAAGTCGCGGATCATGTCCCACGCGGCCATGTTGAGCGCACCTTCTGGCGCCAGACCCATGGCCAGCGACACGGCGCATTGCGGGCAAAAACAAATTCTCTGCGCCGCTGATTTCTGCCGCGGCTTGACTCCGACCGTCTGGGCAAACATATACACGGCCACCGACTTGTGCCCGACCTCAATCTCGCGCCTGCAGCGCAGGCAAAACATGGATTGCACGCGTTTTTCGTCCTCGCCTTCGAAGTGGGAACAGCTATTCGTTCACTTTGAGCTATCAGTGTGCCCAGCCGCAAGTAAGAAGGAAGATTCCCCAATTTGTGAGAATCGTTCTGAGGAGTGGCGGGCCATCAGCGTGGCGATTTACCCGCAAAGCAGCAAGATGGGGAAGCCCGGCACGGGCAGTGCCGGGATAGCTTAGGAACGGAGAATAACTCCCGCGAGGGGCGGCACCGAGCTTTTTGCGGCATCACTCACTTTCGCACTGCCAACGCCATCCCGTCAGGGCCCTTGCCGGTCTCGATGGTCGCAATCACCGCGAAGCTCTTGAGATCGATCACGGACACGTGGCCGTCTCTGCTTTCGGCAACGTAGGCGCGTGAACCATCGGGCGCAATCAGGATTCCCGCTGCACCGGTTCCCGGCGCGAGCCGCTTGATCTCCTTGCGCGCAGCGACATCCACGATCACCAGTTCTCCGGTGCCCAGGTCGGAGATGAGCGCCAGCCTCCCATCCGGCGTGAACTTCAGCCGGTTTGAGCGTTTGGTGTGAATGTCGAGGGTTTGCCTGACTTTCTTGCTCGCGATGTCGACGATCGAAATCGTCCCATCGTGCGAATTCGCCGCCCACAACTCTTTTCCATCCGGCGACACATCGAAGCCCTCGGGCCCCTTGCCGACCGTAACGTAGCTCTCCATCCACCCGGAAGTATCGCCGCTCTTGTCGCGCTCGAGAATGCCAATATCATCCGAATTCACATTCGAGGTGAAAATCCGATCCTTGCCGACCACGAGCATGTGCGTGCGGTTCTGCCCGATGCCCAGCACCCAATCGATCTTCTGGCTCACGGGGTCATAGCGCGCGATCACCTTGCTTCCTTCCGCGGTGAAATAGACCTTGCCATCCACCAGTTCAAGCCCGTGCGGCGCGAGCAACGCACCCAGTTCCACCGAAGCCAGCCGCTTCTGACCGACCAGGTCGACGACAGACAAAGTGTGCCCGAGATTCTGCCCGAACGCCCCATAGTTCGAGATGTAGGCAAACTTTCCGTCGTCCGAAACCACAACCTCGTGCGGATCGTCGCCCGCATCCACCCGTGCGACGACTTTAAAACTGACAGGATCGACAATCGCGAGCTTCTTGTCGTCTTTCTCGAGCACCAGCAGCGCAGGTGACGGCGTTTGCGCGGCCGCTGCAACAATAGTCAGAGAAAAAGCCAGCCCCCCGACCAACGCGAAGACTCCAGCACATATTTTTGTCATCGACTTGCCCTTGGAGTGAAATTGGATGAATCGTAGTTTTGAAGATTTGTCATGCTGAGCGAGACTGCGCTTCGCGATGGCGAAGTTCAATCGCAGTCGAAGTATCCCTACCCTTGCGCGAGCGCGGTCGCGCAAGGGTAGAAGAGCGTCATTCTTCCCGCCATAATATACCCGCCAGGGGCGGTTGACCCCGTGCCTGCCTACAAGGCAAAATCTCTGCGCCTGTGCGGGACCACTTCTCGCGCAGCGTTGGGGAGAGAAATGGGCCTTGTTGCTTCCTTCTGAGGGTTCGCATGAGATTCCGCCGGTTGTTTCTTGCTCTTGTCGCTATCGTCGTTGTTACACTGGCCTCATCCGTCGCCGGCCAAGACGCCTCGCATCCCGCGAGCGCGCAGAAGCGACCTATCACCGAGAAAGACCTGTTCGACTTCATCTGGGTCACGAATCCCCAGGTCTCGCCCGATGGCGCTCGCGTCGCTTTCACTCGTGTGAATGTCGACGAGAAGAAGACTGGCTACGAGACTTCGATCTGGGTCGCCGCCACCGACGGCAAGCAGCCCCCCATCCGCCTCACCAACGGCAAGCATGACGCGTCCCCGCGCTGGTCGCCCGACGGCAGCCATATCGTCTTTGTGCGCGGCGGCGACAAAGATGAATCCGGCAAACCTAAGCCCAGTCAGCTTGCCTTGCTCTCGCTGTCAGGCGGCGAAGCGCGGATCATCACCGACCTGCCCAAGGGTGCGGCAGGCCCAGTCTGGTCGCCGGACGGCAAGCGCATCGCTTTCTCCACCGACACCACGCAGGAAGACATCGACAAGGCCAAGAAGAAGGGCAGCAAATCCGGTGATGCGAAAGGAACTGACGAGCACGAATCTGACGTTCACATCATCAGCCGCGCCGTCTACCGCTCGAACGACCAGGGCTACCTGGATTTCAAGCGCCATGACCACATCTGGCTGGTCGACGTTCCCTCCGCCTCCGACGACATGCCCAAGCCTGTGCAACTCACCACCGGCAACTACGACGAAGGGCAACTGGTCTGGAGCCACGACAGCTCACGCATCTACTTTTTGACGCGTCGCATTGACGAACCCTACTACGAACTGCCCAGCACCGATATCTATTCCGTGCCTGCGGCGGGCGGAACACCGGAAAAGCTCACCACCATTCCCATGGGCATCTACGGCCTGGTGCTCAGCCCGGACGGCAAGCAGTTCGCCTTCCACGGCTCGGTGACGGAGCCGGTGCGCTCCTATTCCCAACCTGATCTCTGGGTCATGGACGTCGCGCCCAATGCGAAGCCGCAAAACCTGACCGCCAATTACGACTTCGACATGGGCAGTTCCGTCTTCGGCGACAATGCGCCCCCACGCGGCGGACGCAGCCGCTCGCTCTATTGGTCGCCCGATAGCCGCTGGCTCTACGATGTGGTCGAAATCCACGGCCGCACGCCCATCGTCCGCGTCGATTCCCGCACCGGCGAGGTTACCGAGCTCACCGGCGGCGACCAGGCCGTGCTCGACTACAACGTCAACGCCAGCGCCAACTCCATCGTCGCCATGATCTCCACGCCAGTCATGATCGGCGATCTTTTCTCGGTCTCCAGCGACGGCGCCGAAACCCGCCTCACTGACTTCAACCAGAAACTCTGGTCGCAGTTGAACATCACGATGCCCGAGGAAATCAATTACAAGAGCTTCGACGGCAAGAACATCCAGGGATGGATTCAGAAGCCGCCCGACTTCGATCCGAAAAAGCAGTACCCGCTCATCCTCGACATTCACGGTGGCCCGCACGCCGCCTACGGCTGGGTCTTCGACCACGAATTTCAATCGATGGCCGCCAAAGGCTACGTTGTTTTCTATCCCAATCCGCGCGGGTCTACCAGTTATGGACAAGACTTCGCCAACATCATTCAGTACCATTATCCCGGCGACGACTACAAAGACCTGATGGCCGGCGTGGATGAAATTCTCAAGCGCGGCTATGTCGATCCGAAGAAACTCGGCGTAACCGGCGGTTCGGGCGGCGGCGTTCTGACCAACTGGACCATCACTCACACCGACCGCTTCGCCGCCGCCGTTTCGCAGCGCGACATTTCCAACTGGGCTTCATGGTGGTACACCGCCGACTTCACTCTGTTCCAGCCGAACTGGTTCAAAGCCCCGCCGTTCGAAGATCCCGAAGACTACAAGAATCGCTCCGCCATCACCTTCGTGAAAAACATCCACACACCGGTGCTCTTTGTCCTCGGCGAAGCCGACTATCGCACGCCACAAGACTCCGGCGGTGAGCAGCTCTTCCGCGCGCTCAAATACATGCACCGCCCCACCGCCATGGTCGTCTTCCCGCGCGAAACACACGAACTCTCGCGCTCCGGCGAGCCCTGGCATCGCATCGAGCGGCTCGATCACATTGTCGGCTGGTTCGATAAATGGCTGATGGGTGTCCGCCACCCCGAATACGACGTCAGCCCCTCTGAGTCAGCAAGCAAGTCTTCCCCGTAGCGGCTGCCCCATTTCCGCCGCGCTCGTTGCGGCAGAAGTGGGGATTTTCTCTCATGCCTTCAAGTGATACGGAATCGACGCCACCGTAATCCTCTGATTTCCGTTAAAAAGGAGCAGCGCTCGAATCGCCTCCGGCCGGTTGTTGTGCAACAAGTAGTGATACCAGTGGCTCTCCACCAGCTCCGGTATCAGCATCGTGATCGTGCGCTCCGGCTGCGCCGTCTGCTGCTGAATCGCATAATCAACGATGGGCTTCACAATAAAACGGTACGGCGAAGTGAGCACGACCAGTCTCGGCGGAGGCAGTCCAGCCGCTTGCGCCGGCTGCTCCACCACGTTGCTCCACTGCCGCTGCAGTTCATCCGTCTTCTCCCCGCAGGCCACGTGCAGCACATGAATTTCCTTCGACAGCGTCCACGCAAAGCGCAACGCCTGTTCCGCCACCAGACTCCAACGATCAATCGGCACCAGCACCACCGGCTCAGAAAGATTTCCGGTGTGAACCGGCGTGGCCACGCGAATTTCCTGCGCTACCCGCGCGTAATGGCTCTGCACCGAGCGCATCATCCAGATGAGCGCCGGAATCAGTAGCACCGTGATCCACGCTCCATCCACAAACTTTGCCACCAGAACGACGGCCGTCGTAATCCCGGTCGCCAACGCGCCGAGTCCGTTCAGCACCATGCTGTGCCGCGCTCCCGGTCCCCCATGCCGCTTCCAGTGCACCACCATGCCCGCCTGCGAGAGCGTGAACGCCAGGAACGCGCCCACCGCATAAAGAGGAATCAACCGGTCGGTAATCCCACCAAAAATAATCAGCAGCAGTCCCGTCAGCGCCGCCAGCGCATAGATTCCCTGCGCATACACCAGCCGCCGGCCGCGAATCACAAACGCGTGCGGCAGATATCCGTTCTGCGCGATCGCCCGCGCCAGCCGCGGAAAATCCGCAAAGGCCGTGTTCGCCGAGAGCGACAACACAATCAGGATCGACACAATGCTGACCCAGTAGAACGCCCCGCGCCCCGTCACTGCCGCCAGCAACATCGAAAGCACGCTCTGATAGCCCGGCACTCCCGGATCCGTCGCAGCAATCCCGTACGCCGGCACGAGGAACGCAATGCCGAGCAGCATCACCATCAGAATTCCGATGATGATCGTCAGCGTCAGCTTCGCAGTCTTGTCCGTCTGCTCGCGAAACGCCATGACGCCGTTGCTCACTGCCTCAACGCCCGTCATCGCCGTGCAGCCGCTCGAAAACGTCCGCAACAAAAGCCACGCGCCCACCGTCCCCGTAACCGCGGTCAACTTCGGCGGCATCACCACCGGCACAGGATGCCCGCCCGCCGCGAATGTCTTCACCAGCCCGATCGCGATCAGGCCGAGCAGGCAAAAGATGAAAATGTAAGTCGGCAACAGAAACACTCCACCCGTCTCCTGCACGCCGCGCAGGTTCACCACAGTGATCACGAACAAAATCGCGAGACATAGCCAGAGCGTCCTGCTCTCCAGCGACGGCACCGCCGAAACCAGCGCGCCCACGCCCGCCGAGATGCCAACGGCTGCCGTGAGCACGTAGTCAATCATCAGCGCCGCCGCAGCCAGCAACCCAGCGCTCTCGCCCAGGTTCTCGCTCGCCACGGTGTACGAGCCGCCGCCCAGCGGATACGCCGAGATCGTCTGCCGATACGAGAAGTACACAATGCCCAGCAGAATCACGATCCCGATTGTGATCGGCCACACGTACGCCGCACCCGCCATGCCCAGCGGAATCAGCAGCGTCAGCGCAGCTTCGGGACCGTACGCCGCCGAGCTCAGTGCATCGAGGCCAAAGATCGGAATGCCCTTTAACGGGCCAATGCGCTCCGCCTTCTCTTCTTCGGTGGCCAGCGGCCGCCCGAACAGCGTGTCCACAATATTCACGTGGCTGTCCCCTGGGTAGAGTGCCAGCCATCATACCTGCTCAGTCACACTTGCGGTTGCCCCATTTCTGCCGCGCTGTTTGCGGAAGAAGTGGGGTTCGTCTCTCCCCCGTTGCCCCGCATCCATCGAACCGGAGACAATGGAACCATGACTTGTCGCAGAACCGCCGCCCTCGCTCTTCTTCTCGCCGCCGCGATCACGATCGCTCCCTCAGTCTTTGCCTACCAAGCCAGCACGATCCCCACTTCGCACCTCATCAACCCAGACGAACTCGCGAAGCTTCTCGCATCCCCCAAAGCCGAAAAACCGCTGCTGATTCACGTCGGCTTTCACGTGCTCTACCTGCAGGGACACATCCCTGGCTCGGAGTACATCGGCCCCGCCTCTGACGCGAACGCCCTCGAAAAGCTGCGCGCCCGCGTGCAGTCGCTCGCGCGCAACAAATTCATCGTGATCTATTGCGGCTGCTGTCCCTGGGATCACTGCCCCAACCTCAAGCCCGCCGACGATGCTCTGCGCGCCCTGGGTTTCACCAACGTCAAAGCCCTCTACATCCCCAACAACATCGCCACCGACTGGCGCGAGAAAGGCTACCCTACGGCCAAGGGAGAATGACGGACGCATCCCGTCTTCACCAGTTCCGAGGGTGCCCCATCCTAAACGTCGCGCTTTTTGCGACGTTTAGGGCGGAAAGATTAGCCGCCACGTGTGATGCAGTCGCCGATGATCGGAGTATGATTCCTTCATGGCGCTCGTGCAGGTGAAGCCGATTCCGTTAATCGTAGATGCGGACGGTCATCCGTTGATCGTGGAGGCAGGCGTTCAGCTGGAAACCCCGATCCTTGATCTCGCTGGGCCCCAGCATATGGATGAGGGTGTATATGCCTGCAACGCGATGGTCCAGCCTTCCGAGCCCACGCTGATCTTTGACGCCCCCTGCCGCTTCGAACTCGCCTTTTCGGAGGCTGTGAAATCTCTGTTGGCCACGGGTCCAATCGAGCTCAAGTTACATTCGAAACTTTGACGCCCTCCTGGGTGTGACTACAGAAATGGGCGCGGTCGGCACTTTGCTCGAGGCCAAGGCCGAGCTCGTGCGCGCCCGCGGCGTCATCGCCGAACAACTCGAAGTCATAGAGACGCCGCACCATGGTCTGGCGTTTGATGCCGGACTGCAATCTGCTCAGCTGTTGGGTTTCAATACGGCTGGTGCCATCTGCGCCTCGTACCGGGGCGCCGTCTCTCCAGCGCAAGTATTCATGGTCGAGCCGGAGCCCTGTTTCGGCTCTCCATTGTTACTTTCCGGCTCCGCATTTTCACCGTATTTGCAGTACGTCCTGGACGAATTCCAGGCTGCGTGGACAATTTGCACGGCGGTGCGAGGGGCGGTTCTGCGGGTGTGGGACCAGTGGCTTGCCCTTGCCGTCCACGCGATTCAGCAGACTGTTTCCGTCCTCTTCCATTTCATCGCCAACGTTGTGACGCTCTTCTGCAGCGTCTCCTGGCCGAAGCGTCGCTGGTTTCTCTTCCACGGCGCGCGGCCGCCGAAGAACCGGGTCCAGGCGGCTCTGGGCCTGTTTTTCGGGGCGTGTTCCGGGCCCATCTTCGCCTTCTAAGGGAAAACCTCAAACCCGCCTCCTAAATCAGAAGGAGGTTTACCAGCAATGAATATAGGTTGCGAAGGTGCGCCGGAGCGCGTTTTGCGCGTTCACATCGCCGCGCAAAAGTTGAGTTGTTCGAAACGAACGGTCATCCGCAGGATCCAGCGTGGCGAAATTCCCGCGACCCGCATCGGTCGGCGGGCGTGGGGAATTCGCGCCGGCGATCTGGACGGGAAAAAACGTGGCAGGGGAGGTGGTCGTGATGGAGATTGAAATCTCGACCGGCTCCAAATACTTTAGGATCAAAATCGAGCGCACTTTCTTGTTGTGTGTATTGGCGCTCTTAACAGCTCGCGGCTTTGACGGAGGACGGCGGCGCGTCGGCAGACGAGCCGCCCGCCCCCTTGACAGCCGCCCGCTCACATCCGTAAAATTAGCACTCGATAGGCGGCAGTGCTAACAACTCCGCCTAACCCATCTGAATCATAGGGTTACGATGATCCATCGGCGCTGGGGAAGCAAGAATGGGCTGGTGGATCGAAAGCAGACCAAACCTCTTACTAACTGAAAGGAGTTCGAACATGGCGAAATTCACACCGCTCCATGACCGCATCCTGGTGCGGCGCATTGAAGAAGGAGAAACCACTCGCGGCGGCATCATCATCCCCGACTCGGCGAAAGAGAAGCCGCAGGAGGGTGAAGTGATCTCCGCGGGCAAAGGCAAGATCAACGAAGAAGGCAAGGTTCGCCCACTCGACGTGAAGGAAGGCGACCGCATCCTGTTCGGCAAGTACTCGGGCACCGAAATCAAGCTCGATGGTCAAGACTACATCATCATGCGCGAAGAGGAAGTGCTCGGCATCCTGTCCGGTGCAGCGAAGAAAGAAACGGCGGGCAGCAGGAAATAAGGATGCGGCCAAACGCGCCGTTCGCGCTTATTCCGATCGCTTTCGCGATCGGGCGCTCGGCGCGGCCGTTCAGGTCCCTCGACTCGCACAAAAAACGTGCTCGCTCGGGATGACACGAGTTGCATAGGTCCTTCGCGGGATAAAAAGCATCCCGCTCAGGATGACAGAGTTTGATGGTTTAGCTAAGAGCCAAAAGCCAAGAGCTAATAAGCCAGTCACTCGCAGCTCAAGACGAAATTCGAATTCATCAGAGGAGATTGAAACAATGGCAAAGCAAATCGTTCACGGAGAAGAATCCCGTCAGGCAATTCTCCGCGGCGTCAACCTTCTGGCCGACGCCGTGAAGGTCACCCTCGGCCCCAAAGGCCGCAACGTAGTTATCGAAAAGAAATTCGGTTCGCCGACCATCACCAAGGACGGCGTTACCGTGGCGAAGGAAATCGAACTGAAAGACGGCCTAGAGAACATGGGCGCACAGATGGTGCGCGAAGTGGCGTCCAAAACATCTGACGTTGCCGGCGACGGCACCACCACCGCGACCGTTCTCGCCCAGGCTGTGTATCGCGAAGGCGTCAAGACCGTCGCTGCCGGTGCGAATCCCATGGCCCTGAAGCGCGGTATCGAGAAAGCCGTTGAATCCATCTGCGGCAAGCTCGACAAAGAAGGCGAGCGCGAGAAGGGCGAACTGGACAAGTTCTCGAAGCCCGTCTCGGGGGACATGATCAGTCAGGTGGGCACGGTCAGCGCCAACAACGACGAGACCATCGGCAAGATCATCGCTGAGGCGATGAAGAAAGTCGGCAAGGACGGCGTCATCACCGTGGAAGAGTCGAAGACTCTGGAGACTCAACTCGAAGTCGTCGAAGGCATGCAGTTCGATCGCGGATATCTCTCGCCGTACTTTGTCACCGATCCCGAGCGCATGGAAGCCGCGCTCGAGAACGCCTACATCCTGATCCACGAAAAGAAGATCAGCTCGATGAAGGACCTGCTCCCGCTGCTCGAGCAGATCGCCAAGGGCGGCAAGCCGCTGCTCATCATCGCGGAAGATGTCGAGGGCGAGGCGCTGGCGACTCTGGTCGTCAACAAGCTGCGTGGCACGCTGCAAGTCGCGGCCGTCAAGGCTCCGGGCTTCGGCGATCGGCGCAAGGCCATGCTGCAGGATATCGCCATCCTGACCGGCGGCAAGGCCATCACCGAAGATCTGGGCATCAAGCTGGAGAACGTGCAGGTCAGCGATCTCGGCCAGGCCAAGAAGATCACCATCGACAAGGACAACACCACGGTGGTCGAAGGCAAGGGCAAGCACGCCGAGATCGAAGGCCGCGTGAAGGAAATTCGCAGCCAGATCGATAAGACCACTTCCGATTACGACCGCGAGAAACTGCAGGAGCGGCTGGCGAAGCTGGTCGGTGGCGTGGCCGTCATTAAAGTCGGCGCCGCGACCGAAACCGAAATGAAGGAAAAGAAAGCCCGCGTGGAAGACGCGATGCACGCGACGCGCGCAGCCGTGGAAGAAGGCATTGTCCCCGGTGGCGGCGTGGCGCTGGCTCGTTGCGCCTCGGCGCTCGACAAAGTCAAGGTCGAGGGCGATGAGCACATCGGCCTGAACATCGTGAAGCGCGCCATCACCGAGCCGCTGCGCATGATCGCCGAGAACGCCGGCGAAGAAGGTGCCGTCGTGCTGGGTAAGGTGCTCGAAGCGAAGGACATCAACTACGGCTTCAACGCACTCACCAGCGTGTACGAGGATCTGGTGAAGGCGGGCGTGCTCGATCCCACCAAGGTCGTGCGCACCGCGCTGCAGAATGCCGGCTCGATCGCGTCCCTGATGCTGACCACGGAAGCCCTGGTGGCGGAGATTCCGGAAAAGAAGGAAGCTCCGGTGCCGGGTGGCCATGGCGGCATGGGCGGAGACATGTATTAAGAAGCAGCTCCGAGCTTTGAGCTCTGAGCTACGAGAAATCGAAGCCCCGCCGCTAGGCGGGGCTTTCTTGTATCCGGTGGCCGCCAGCCAAACCCAATGTTCATGGATTTGAATATGTCAGGTATTGCGAATCCATGACGGATGCTTTTTGCTGAGAGCATGCGATTCGGAACATTTGGCTCGGACTACGATCATTACGACGATGGCCCGGATGTGCCCGATGGCTACATCCCCGAGGGCGACGCCCTCGAGTTCGTTTTCGAGCACCAGCGGGATGCCGTCGAAGAGGCGGTAAGAGATGAGGCGGCGCACTGGCTGAACACCGGAAGACAATGGCTGGACCTTCTGAACATTGTTTCCCGCCACGACAAAGAACAGCTTAGAGAAACAATAAGAAAGGGCGTGACGGGCGCCCACACTGCCGAATCGGATGCTAGCTCGGAATCGCAACTCTTTGCCGTAGCAAGCGACGCCGCGAGGCTTCTTGAATCCACGGGATCGCCGTACGCCATCCTCTGCACTTTGAACAACCTCACATGGGCCAACGATCTGATCAGTCTTACCAGGGCGTTTCGTGAACTCCTTTTCCTGCTATCAGAATCGGACAACTCTTGGCTCGTGCACTACCACCTCGAAAAACCGCTCGCGGAAGTCAATTCGGCGTTGGCAATGGGACGCCCCGCAGAGTTGAAATGGGGGACGGTCCAACACAAGGATCGTAAGTTCTTTCGCCGAACTAACCCTGAATCAACCCCACTGCACTCACACATCGCGGAATGGATATGCGAGTTCATGGTCGTGCACTCGTCGAGCCTAGGGCTCTCTGTTTGTGCGGAATGCGGCACTATCTTCGTGCGTGAACGCCGCGATAACGTCTACTGCTCCAAGGCCTGCCAAAATCGAATCGCCTACAAGCGCAAGAAGATATTTGAGTCGGGCGCTTTGGTCGAAGAGAAAATCGATCCGAACGCCCCGTCAGGCCTGACACGCGGCATGTGGATCAGTCATCCCAGGCTCGGGCTCGGCCGGATCGAGGCTGTTCGGTTTTCGGACCGGAGGCTGTGGGTTCAGTTCGAGGGCCACGGATTCGGCGAGCGCATTCCGGATGGGAAAACCGGTGAAGAAACATTAGCGAAAGTGCGAGAAGGGCGAAAAGAAAAACCTGTCAGCTGGGAAGAAGTTGTTGATCCCAGGTCGATCGAGCTAAGGGTCAGGTTTCTTCAGATCGCGCGTACCTTTCGAGCGTGGGAATTATTTCCACATGGTAAGAAGGCGGAGAGCATCCCGACCTTTTATCGCGTGGTGGACCCATCAACGCTGGCAGACCTCCTATGATCTTCGCCCAACTCAGCGCGTGTTACCGAGGTTACCGTGACAAAGCATACGGGAAACATGTATACAAGTAACAAGAAATCCGATGATCTGCCCGACTCGGCGGGCGGCCAGAAGCTGATCCCGCTTATCTTTCAGGGTGATTCGCGGCGGGTGCTGCAGGGCTTCCCTGACGAAGCGAAGGGCGATCTCGGATATGCTTTGTACCGGTTGCAGCTCGGTCAGACGCCACCGGACCGAAAGCCGGTTCAAACGGTCGGGCCGGGCGTTTACGAACTGCGCGAGAGCGATGCGAGAGGTTGGTACCGCGTGCTCTACGTGCGGCGCGAGAGAGTAATCCAGGTCCTGCATTGCTTCGAAAAGCGGTCGAACGCTATCGAGCAGAGGGATATTGAAACGGCTAGAGCACGCCTGAAGCGCGTGCTTGAGGCCGAACGCGAGGAAAAGAAGAATGCCAAAGCGCTCCGAAAAAGATGAATACAGGGTGGTAGGGAGCGTGTTGGAGGAACTCGGGCTGGACCGGCAGGCGGCGCTGGAATTGAAACTGAAGGCGGCGCTGCATCAGAAGATTCTGCAACTGGTGAAGCGGCGGCGGCTCCGCGCCCGGGATCTGGAACGAATCCTGGAGATTCAGCAACCGCGCGTGAGCGAATTGATGCGCGGCAAGCTCTCGACGCTCAGCGTAGCACGGTTGCTACTCTATGCCGATCTGTTGGGCGCGGAAGCGGAAGTTAAGCTTCGGTCGAGAGCTCATGCTGCTGCGTGATTGCCCGCCCACAGGGGCTAAAGCCCCGATTCATTTCGGTGTCTTCTTGGCACGGCTGAAGCCGTGCCCTTCCCGGTCCCCGACGCTTCCCTTATTGCTTCGGTTGTGATTCTGACTTCTCCGGCTTCGGTGCGGGCATGGCTCCCTGCTGCTCGCTGGTGGGCGGCACGATGCCCTTCATCCGCATGTAGGTGACCAGGTTGCCGTAGTGCTCCATGTTGTGGCCGACGTTGAGGCTCAGCAGAGCGTACTTCGGTGCGTCGTTGCCGAAAAACTTCACCGTCTGAGTGGCCGCGGCGTCGGTCATGGAGCCGTAAACTTTGTCGCAATAGGCGAAGCCGTCCTTGAGTGCGGCGATCAGATCGGCTTTGGAGGTTTTGGTCTTCTCGATTTGCAGGTCGGGATTTTTCTCGCCCGCAGCTATGGAGCAGAACAGATACTGGGCATCGGCCAGGTGTCCGATGATCTGGCCGTAGCTGCGGACGGTGTCGACGGGCTTGAAGCTGTAATTCTCCTCGGGCATTTTTTCGGCGGAACGGAGCAGAATTCCCTTGGTTCTTTCATAGCCGCGCTTGTTCATCGCGCTGAACGGATTATCGGTGGACTGCTTCTCCTGAGAGAAGGCGGGCAGAGCCAGAACACACAGCAGAATTGTGGGCAGAAGTTTTCGCATGGGTTCTCCTTTTTGAGTGGTATGCAAGGGTAGCAGAAAACTCGAAAAGACTTGTTAACGGAATGCCGAGTCTGTCGGTATCACGGACGAAAACGCAAGGCGTGGTGGATGATGAAAGGCCAGGGCCGGCCCAAGCTCGGCTGATCCGTTAACATCGTTCTCAGCTACCATCGTTGTCCGTTACCATCTCCGGCGTGGGGATCTTCAATCCTGAGGAACGCGAGCAGTTGCGCGATGAACTCGTTTCTGCTGCGCAGAACGATCCTAACCTTTGTGGCGCGGCGCATACGGGATCGGCAGCGGCGGGGCAGCTGGACCGCTGGTCCGATATCGACCTGGCACTCTGCCTGAAGGCGACGGCCCCTTACGATCAGGTCGTCGCAGAGTGGACCGCGCGGCTGCACTAGCGTAAGGATGCGGTCGCGCACGTGGATGTGATGCGGGGCACGACGCTGTTCCGTGTGTTTCTGCTGAAGAACACGCTGCAGGTGGATATCGCTTTCTGGCGGGTCGAGGATTTCGGCGCGATCGGCCCGCATTTCCGATTGATATTTGGCGAGGCGAAGGCGGCACGGGCTGCGCCGCCGGCGAATCCTCAGGATCTGATCGGCATGGCGTGGCTCTATGCTCTGCACGTGCGATCGAGCCTGGCGCGCGGGCGCTCACTGCAGGCGGAGTACATGCTGAGCGGCATCCGCAACCACGTGTTCGAGCTTGTCTGCCTGCGCTGCGGCGTGATCGCAAAACAGGGACGTGGCCTGGACGATCTTCCTGCGCCGGAGCGGGAGGCGGCGGCCAAGTGTATTCCCCGCTCGCTGGAGCCCCCAGAACTGAAGCGGGCATTACAAAACACCATGGAGGTGTTTGTGCGGGAAATGCGGCACGTTGATCGCGAGCTGGAGAGCAAGCTGTCCACAGTTTTGCACGACATTGGAGAGATCAGGGGCTAAAGCCCCCAGCCAGCAGAGTGCCGGTTTTCCGACTCACGTCCGCGTTCAACGTCCGTCCAAAGAATGTCGCGGGAGAATCGCCATCCCGATGTAGAATCCGGAGAATTGGGGATTGGGGCTCACGCTGGGGTTCGGAGCTGGGGTTCAGAAATGAATGCAAGTTTGCCGATCGCCGACGGCGGCGCGGGGCCGGCTGCTGCGGTCAGGCCTTCTTCCGCCGCGTCCGCTGCCACGGAGCCGAAGCGCCACACCGCCCTGGTGCGTGTAACGCACTGGCTGACCACCGTGGCTTTCCTTGCTCTGCTGCTGACGGGCGGAGAAATTGTTCTCTCGCATCCGCGGTTTTATTGGGGCGAGGACGGCAACGTGAACATGCGGCCGTGGCTCAATCTGCACCTTCCTTCTTCGCGCGACACCGTGCCCACGGGCTACAGATTCGTGCTGCCCGATGAGAATGGCTGGAGCCGCTATCTGCATTTCGAGGCGGCGTGGGTTGCGGTCGTGACGGGATTACTGTACGTGCTTTGGGGGCTCTTCAACGGGCACTTCCGGCGCAACGTGCTCCCTGCTCCATCGGACCTTTCCGCGAGGCAGCTCGCCGACTCGGCGATGAAGCATTTGCGCTTCGAGCGGCCGGGCGCGGAAGAGGCGTGGTCGTACAATGTGCTGCAGCGCCTGTCGTATCTGGTCGTCATCTTCGTGCTCTTCCCGCTAATGATCTGGACGGGCCTCGCGATGTCGTTCGGGTTTGATGCGGCCTTTCCGCTGGCGGTTAGGCTCTTAGGAGGTCACCAGACGGCGCGGTCCCTGCATTTTCTAGTGACGATATTGCTTGTGCTGTTTCTTGTGGTTCACGTTGTGATGGTTTTTGTTGCCGGATTTCGGAGCCGGATGCGGGCCATGATCACCGGGACAATGATTACCGGCCGCGCCGACCGTGTAGGGACAGCCGCCTCGACTGTCCGTCGAGCGCAGCTCAACCAGGAGTCGACTTTATGAGCGAGATTTCTCGGCGCACACTAATCACTTCAGGGCTCGCACTCGCGGCCGGCGCTTCCGGCCTCACCGTGGGCGCCAACCTGGCGAAGCGTTACGGGCTCATCCCGCCGGATGCGGGGGGAGTTTACGGCCCGGGTGAGACGCTCACCTATGCTGCGCAGCGGCTGCTCGGGAGCCATGCTATGGCGCGGGAATTTTCGCGCAGCGAGATTTCGAAAAATCCCTTCGCCAACGAAGTCGACCCGCTGGGAGACGACTTCAAACGACTCCAGGCAGCGAACTTTGTCGACTGGAAACTGACTGTGGACGGCTTGGCGGCGCGACCAACGACTTTCTCGCTGGCCGAGATCACGAGTTTCCCCACGAGTTCGCAGATCACCATGATCGGCTGCGAGGAGGGCTGGACTTACATCGCCGAATGGGCGGGCGTGCCGCTCTCTTACATTCTCGACCGCGTCGGCGCTCGGCCGCAGGTCCGCTACGTCGTTTACCGCTCGATTCAACCCGACTGGTGGGAGAGCATCGACATGTCCGATGCCCTGCACGCGCAAACGCTCGTCGCTCACCGAATGAACGGCGCCGAGCTTCCCGTTCCCTTCGGAGGACCGCTGCGCCTGCGCGTTCCGCGGCAACTGGGCTATAAGAGCGTGAAGTACATCAACCACCTGACTCTCACCGACAACCTCAAACAATTCGGCAAAGGGACAGGCGGGGCAAACTCAGACGGCGGCTACGCTTGGTACGCCGGCATCTGACGGCGCGGATCGTTGTGCGATTTCTCTCGTCTGCCTGCTGCCCGCCTACTGCTTAGGCGCAGGAGGAGCCGAATCGGTAGACGCAGCGACCGTGAATGGGAAGATGCTCACGTTCTGAGTTCCGAGCATAAGAGCGTATTCGCCGGCCGGGAGCGGTTGCTGAGGACGAACCAGCCAGACCATGTTTTCCGGCTGAGATACGTCGGTGGGAATGAGGTCGGTCTGCTGGGCGTCGACCATCTTGCTCGCGCCCACAACCGGCAGGACGTGCATCTTCCCACCGTCGAGTTCGCGCGAGTTTTTCTTGGGATGCAGCCGTACGAGGACTGGTTCTCCAGGAAGCGAGAGGAAGTGGCAAATGCAAATCACTGGCTGGCCGGGCGCGACCTGGACCGAAGCGTGCAATCCTTCATATTGCGCCACAACTGTGGCTGGCGCGGCTCCATAGGACAACGAAGACGCAACGCGGTTCTTTATCCGGCTCTTTGCCGGCATGACGGCGTTGATGGGTACCCAGTCGCCGTTCTGAATCATGACTCCGGGCCGGTCTCCGGGATAGTCGGTGGAATTGTCGATGGTGACGGGGACGTGCGTGGCTGTGCTGGCGTCGGTTTGAGTCTGCGCAACCGTGAAAGAAGGCAAGCCGGATATAAGGGTAATGGCCACGAGCATCGCCTGCGATATCGATTTCATACAAACCCTCGGGCGCTCCAATCGTGCAACTTCGAATTGACGTTGCAACATATCACCGGGCTGACGGATGCGCAATGATGAGGGGCACACAGACGCTGTTTGTCGCGGACAACTGATCTTCCTAGCCGCTAGCCTTTTCGCTGCTGGGCGGACGAGGGCGTCCGCCCGTCCATGTCCGTTACTCGTTCTATTTGGGAGGTAAGGATGACTGCACCGCTGCCGGCGCGAGGCTGTTCCTCACCCATTGCGGAAGCTTGTCGGCGTTGGCCAGGAGCAGGCTCACCTGCCACATTTGCGTCGTCGTGAGCGACTTGTCGAAGCCGGGCATGCCGGTCATGCGAATGCCGCCGGCTATTTTCCAATAGGTTTCGCCGGGGGGATCGTCGGTGACTCCAGTGCCTTCCATTAGCTTGGGCGGCTTGGGAAACATGCCCTTGGCGATGGCGGTTTGGGGCTGGCCGGGAAGGCCGTGGCAAACGGCACAGTGGTCTTTGTAGATCTGCGCGCCTGCGGTGTAGGCGGCCTCGTCGGCGGCGATGAGGACGGACTTGGGCATCTCCTTGTCGAGGCGGGCATGGAGCGCCGCTCGCGCCAGCGTTCTTTCAAACGGCATGGGTGGAGCCGAAGTCGCGACGGGTGCGTTGCCCGAGGAAAAATAGAAATAGACAGCCACTGGAACCGCCAGGAATCCGAGGATCAGTCCGATCAGGAACTTTCGCATGCACGTTCTCCTATGAGAATAGAGTCGAGCCTTTGATACTAACCCAGCGGGGACGTTTCCGTGATCCTGCGCACAGAAAGTGGTCACGAGTGGCCCTACTATGTCGTCAGAAAGGCAAGTCGCTCCTTGATGGCGCTAGCGCGTAGGAGGTGCGTCATGCTGCTGATCTTAGGGTTGCTGCTTGTCGTCTTCGGTGTGGCTCTTGTTCTTCTGATGCCCGCGCTGTGGGTGCGGGAAACACATCATCAATATTCTGGTCCGCGGGCGGTCATATGCCCGGAGACGCAGCGGGAAGCAGGAGTCACGATTGATGCCGTGCATGCGGCGGCGACCGCGCTCAGCGGCAAGCCGGAGTTTCGTCTCTCGGATTGCACGCGCTGGCCGGCGCGTGTTCACTGCGGGCAGGAATGTCTTCCGCAAGCTCTGCAAAACGAGCCTTACACAGAAGGCGAAGTGCATCTCGCCAGACCCCGCGGGCACATTTACCACCTACCCGTGCTGCTGGCCGCGTGTGCGGCCTGGTATGTGGGCATGCTCTGGCATTCGCGCTATTTGTTCCGCGAACAATGGATGAACGCGCTAGGCATGAGCCAAGCGGAGTGGCGGCAGCTGGTTTTCTGGTATTCGCCACACTTGCTGAGCATCGCGGCCTGCCTGCTGTTCGCATATGGCGTTGCGTGGCTGCAGACGTGGCTTGTGCGCAAGGGAGTGTGGCAGGGCATTCTGTCGTCGACGCTGCTGTGGTGCGCGATTCTGTTTGCGACACTGCCCTCGACCTTTGGCCTTTCCCGCGAATTGCTGCTGATCGAGGCCGGTTACACCTTCGTGGCGACGGTGATTGTGGGGGCGATCATCGGCGGGCTGAGCGGCAAGCTGCACCTCGCAGAATCGAAGTAAGCGCGGCCGCGCCCGACGAATCTTTTACAACTCTCTAGCGCTGCGGTGGCATCTGCGCTGTCGGACTGCTTTATTTTCCACACGCGCTGATCTCGGTTCCTGGAACATCCGCGCGAGCCTTAAGCCGGACGCCGATGTTACACTCGCATCGGCATGCTGACTCACCTAGAATGCACGCGTTGCGGCGAACATTATCCTGCGGACCGATCGCAAACCGTCTGCCCCAAAGATGCGGGCATACTTTACGCGCGCTACGATCTGGCGGCAATCAAACGTACTTTTTCCTCCGCGCGCCTGGCCGGCCGCGCGCCTACCATGTGGCGCTACGACGCGGTGCTGCCAGAGGCCGATCCGGTATCGCTTGGCGAGGGTTTCACGCCGATGCTGCCCAGCCGCGAGTATCCCAATGTATTCATCAAAGACGAAGGGTTGAATCCAACAGGCTCGTTCAAGGCGCGGGGGCTTTCGGCGTGTGTCACGATGGCGCGGCACTTCGGACTGAAGAAGCTGGCCATCCCATCGGCGGGAAATGCGGCGGGTGCGCTGGCTGCGTATTCAGCTGCAGCGAAAGTTGAGGCTCACATATTCATGCCGAAGGATGTGCCTGCGGCCAACCGCATTGAATGCGACTACTACGGCGCGCAGGTCACGCTGGTAGATGGGCTGATCAGCGATTGCGCGGGGAAAGTGGCGGAACTCAAGGAGTCGGCAGCGTGGAATAAGGACGGATGGTTCGACGTGTCCACGACGAAGGAACCGTATCGGGTTGAGGGCAAGAAGACGATGGGGTACGAAGTCGCCGAGCAACTGGGATGGCGATTGCCGCAGGGGATTATTTATCCGACGGGCGGTGGGGTTGGTCTGCTGGGGATGTGGAAGGCATTCGAGGAGATGGAAGCGCTGGGGTGGATCGCCTCGGAAAGGTCTGGGGCGGAGCGACCGAAGATGATTAGCGTTCAGGCTGCCGGTTGCGCGCCGATTGTGAAGGCATGGGACGAAGGCAAGTCCGGCGTGGAAATGTGGGCGAACGCCGCCACGCTGGCTGCGGGGCTGCGCGTGCCCAAGCCGTATGGGGATTATCTGATTCTCGACATATTAAAGAAGAGCAAGGGCGCGGCGGTGAGTGCGACGGATGAAGAGATTGTCCAAGCCGCGCGGCATTGGGCGAAGGTGGAGGGAATTTTCGCGGCGCCGGAAGGTGCGGCGTGCCTGGTGGCGTACCGCAAGTTGCGGGCGAGCGGATTCTTCAAACCGGAAGATACGGTCGTGCTGTTCAATACGGGCAGCGGATTGAAGTATCTGGATGTGCTGGAAGCGGGCATGGCGAAGCCAGTGTCGGCGGCGCGTCCGGCGCAGGCGGCGAAGCCGCAGGGGCGACAAATTGGTGGGATTATCGGGCCGTACTGACGAAGCCGCGCGGATGCAGCGGCATAGTCGGAGCACTTTCGGAACGATTTTGAGTGGAGTCGAGAACAGGCGCAGTCGCGGTAGTCTCCCGGTGGCATTCGTAAGCGCTGCTTTCGCAGAGCGCGCCTCAATCCGGTTTGACATGGCTCTGTTTCCTGTTCCCGCTCATCGAACCGGACAGGCGCGTCTCGCGCATCCGGCTCTCGGAGAAAGTTTCACGGTTTCGCCCACGGAAAGCTGCTT
>JASHPH010000198.1 GCA_030038255.1 Candidatus Sulfotelmatobacter sp.
GCCACAGGCAACTTGCTGCCCGCCAAGGCGCCTTCCGGTATCGCCGGACGCTTGGCCGCTAGCTCACAAATCAGCGCCACGGCTGCCAGAATGCCCGCCGTGTAGAACGCCATCTGGTAGTTCTTATACCTGTCGAACAACACTCCCGCGATTCGGGGTCCAATGATGCCGGCCACGCCCCAGGCGGTAAACAACATCCCGTAGTTGATGCCGGCGTTCTTGGTCCCCCAGAAATCGGACATGGTGGAAGCGTTCACCGAGAGCTGCGTACCATAACACCAATAGACGACGAACACCGTGGCATACAGCGGCCCCACGCTTCCCCCGACCTTGTACAGAATGGGCATGGCGATCATCGAAATGGCGATCATCAGGCGCAGAACATTCAGACGACCGAGCACATCCGACATCCAGCCCGACAAGATGCGGCCGGAAGCGTTGCCTACCGCTCCCACAACCAGACCCATGGTTGCGATCGCCGTGCTGGCAATCCCCACGCTTTTGGCGAAGGGCACCAACTGGCTGATCACCATCAGCCCAGCCGAGCAGCCCAGCGCGTAGGCAACCCACATCAAGTAGAACGCCGGTGTGCGTAGCACTTCGTTGGGGCTGAATTCATACGTGGTCGCTGCCGCTTTCGCGGTCGGCGCAGGACTCCATCCCGCAGGCTTATATCCCGCTGGCGGATTCTGCAGCAGGAACGCGCCAATCACGGTCATGAACAGAAAGATCACGCCCAGGATCATGAACGTGGTGTGCACCCCGTACGCCGGGATCAGCTTCAGGTTGGCCAGCGGTCCAAAAATGGCCGACCCGCCGCCGTATCCCCCCACAGCCAGCCCCACAGCCAAGCCGCGTTTATCAGGGAACCATTTGGCCATGACTGGTATCGGCGTCGCGTATCCAAATCCGTTGCCCAGCCCGCCAATCACACCGAAGCATACGTACAGATAGTTCAGGCTATGCGTGAAGGCGCAGAGAAAGAACCCCAGGCTGACCAGGACGCCGCCCGCCAGGGAAATCTTGAACGGCCCGAGCTTGTCCTGCAACCTTCCCGCCACGATGAAGGTAAGCGCGAATACGACAACCGCAATCGTGAAGACATTAGACGTCTGTGCCCGCTTCCAGCCAAACTCTTTCTCCAGAGGGGCAACGAAGATGCTCCAGGCATACAGCGTGCCCAACGCCAGATTCATTGACATCCCGCCGACTACGCGCCACCACCGGCTGATGCCAGGATTTGAAGAAGTATCCGTAGTAGTCACAATTTTTCTCCTTTGACAGAGGATCAGTTGCCAAACCGGCATCCGTCTTACGCGTGCCCTACTTGGCTGCCGTCTCAGCCCGTCCAACAAGCATTGCTCGATCCGAACCAGACCTTGCACAACTGTATTTCCAACATCGCGGCTGCCCCACCGCTAACGTCGCGCCTTTTGCCACGTTAGGCTGGGACTTTCACATCCACTTCTCTCATGTAACCTTCTACTGCGCTTTCTCCAGAACTGCGTTTACCGTTAATTCCGATCCCGGTGACACCGTCAGTTCCCGCTTCCAACTCGCGAAGCCCGGCAACGACACTTCTACGGTATGGGTGCCGGTGCTCAGGTTCAGAACCGACGGCGTGCTGCCCACATATCGTCCATCCACGGTGATTTCAGCCCCGGGCGGAGTCGAACTGAAGCTGCACTTCACCGTATCCGGCGCTCCTTTTGCGCTCTGCGTAGCGGGCACCGGCTGAGGCGGTACTGCAGCCGGGGTTGTCGCGCCCGCACTTGGTGCCGCGGTCGGCGAAGCCGCGCTTGTGGCCGACGCTGAATTGATAGCCGTTGTCGCTGACTTTGCGGCTCCCGGTTCCCCTTCTACGTAGGTGTACAGCTGGTGGCGCAGTTTGCCTTTGTCATCCGCGTAGTACACCATGAGGCCGCGTTTCTCTTTCTTGGCATCGAAACTCTGCCCCTTGGGCAAGGGCATGCACCTGGAGAATCTTGACTCACTCGTGCACGTGACGCGAAATGCAGGCTGGTTGCCTTCCTGCACCAGCAATGTATTCTTCAGTAAGACGCTTCTACCGGAACGGCAATACGCGTCGAAAGTGACCTGGTCGCAATCATTGGGAACGCCGTTGTCGCTAGGAGCTACTGATCGAGTTTCTGAATCCACAACCGTGATCCGGATCAGGGCATTCTTGACCGCGGCGTAGGCAGACACGCATACCAGCAAGAGACCCGCCTGCAGCACCGTAATCCCGCACCGACTCATGAAAGCTCCTCTGAATTACGGTTGCCACACCCTTTGTCGCGGTTTGTGCGACAGGGTGGGAACATGGTTTGCGGAGAATCCGTGAAACACGGCCCAAATGCGGCAAACATTGTCCTACCGGAACGGGCCGTGCGCAACTGGTTCTTTCGTCCCGGAGGCTTTATTAGAGGACGGCCCCGGCCCGGGTTTTCCCGACCAAGACCGCCCTTGTTTCGACATTCTTCGCGCGTCCAGACCTCCCGGTCTAGAACGTGAAAATCGGCCCGGCTTCTGTCCGGTGATCTTGCCATTCGTTGGACCCAACTCCCTCTATCGTGTAGAGAGGGACTCCCTCCTTCCCTCGGGTGGCGTAGATCGACTGTTCGAAGCCGAACTGGCACCAGTTGTTGACCTTGTAGTAAAGGGTTGCAGCGGCCATTTTGCCCACCCTCATCGGAAGCGGCGCCAAACTGCCGATGAAGTTGGGATTGTTGAGGTCCTTTTCCAGAACCTGGTCCTTGCCCAGGTCGAAATAAAGCTGCCAGCCAGCGTTGTGGCCTTTCGGGTTGGCATTGAACCAGCGTGAAAGCGGCAGCCCAAGGTTGATGAACCCGCCAAACGAGCGGACGGGCTTCTGCGGAGCAACCACGACCTGTCCGGTTTGCGCGTTGATCCCCAAATAAGCGTTGCCGGCAGCAGCCATGGGACCGCCATCGGTAGTGACGAAAGGCCCAAATACGCTCCCGGGCACGAGGGTGCTTGTATCGGTGACGTAAGAGTTGATTTGACCGCCGAAGTAGAAGCGCAGGTCCCCACCGCGATACGCGCTGCCCACGATGGTGAACCACCGCGTGGGCAATTGCAGCGTGAATTGCGTGCCGTAGAGATTGCTGGAGTCGGTAAAGCCCTTCGGGAAAGCAGCTATGTAGCTAGCCGGCAGTCCTGCGATTGCGGCGTATGACGATTCGGGAACAATCGATGTGCGCTTGCCCCAGAATCCACTCAGAGCAACTTGCGCCGGGGCGACTCCCTTGGCCGGGTCGAGTTGGAAACTCAAGGCCGCTCTGCCTTCCCATTCGGGACGGTCGGATTGGGCGCCCTCGTCCTCGCCTTCCCCGAGCTGCGCGGCTAGGCCGAGAGATCCTAGCTTCAGGATTTGACCTGAGCTAGGCATCATAATGCCAAATGTGGGCTCGAACTTGACGTTGTGCTCCTTGTTCAGGGTCTGGATAAAGCCGCCCTTCAGTTGTGGTGACCGCTCGTAAATGTCGCCCCAATATGCGCCCAGGAACGTGGTCTCCACAATGTTGGGCAGCGCACCGGATCCGAACAGGGTCCAGTCCTGTCCCCCAATGAAGTAGACGTCCGTGTCCTCGCTGGCGTGGTAGTCCATCCGGACGAAGGCCAAACGTATCTGCGGTGCACTGCTCCGGATCGACGAAACATCGCGGTTGTCGACTTCGCTGAAGTTGCCTTCGAAATCGGCCTCTATCTTGCCCGTCAGCGTCAGCTTCGGCGAAATATCCGGCCATTCCAGGTTAAGCCCGAAGCGGGTGGATCGCGCCTTGACGTGGAACGCGGGCTCTTCGGTCGGACCGGTGTTGAAAGGACTGGTGGTTGTCAGAAAGATGCCCGGGAACGGAAAGTCATCGCCATTGGGGTCGCTGGTGTCATTGACGGCAGTGGCCTTGATGAAGCCGTAAGGCGCCAACGTGAGTGGGCCCACCTTAATGCCAGCTAGACCGCCGGTCTTGGGCGGGTCGACCGGGAACACCCGGACTGGCGCCACCGCCGGTACCACGGCCGGAGGTGGCGCCGCTTCCGCCTTGGGTGCGGCTTGCGGTACGGCTGCTGGGGATTCAGCAGTTGCCATCGACGACGACTCCTCGACCGGGGCGGCTGCAGGAGCGGCTGTTGCCGGTGTTGTCGCAGTCGCCGACAGATCCGATGCGCTGACCACGCCCTTGCGCGTGAGTACATCCACCAACAACTGAACCTCGGATCCCGCGGGCGCTGCCTCGATCGACTTCGCCTCCGCAGGCGACAGAACTCCCTTCATCACTAATACGCCTAGCAATGCAGTGGTGTTGGTCCCTGCAGCGGGCGTTAAGGCTGGGGTTGGGGTTGGATTGGCAGCGGCCGTCGCCGGCTGTGCGGCGGGGCTCGCTGTAGCTGTGGCTTCGGGGGTGGTTTTGGCGTCCGCGGCGTCCTTGGTCCCTGCCAGGACCGGCGCGACCGACACGGCGGCGAGTAAGGCACTACAAATCCATCGACTCAACGACATAAACGATTTTTCCTCCTTGACCGGGGGCGGTGTCATTCGAATGAGGTCACGGTAATGTCCATCAAGCGGCCGCGCCGCGGGGCTGCAGATTTGCGCGCGCGCGAACGGCCGGTCCCAGGTTTGGGACCTCGGGCCTGGTCTGAGCTTGGTTCTCTCAGACAGTACAGGGGAGCAACACTAGGACGAATTCATCTTGCGAAGATGTAAGTGTGCTCACCTAGGGGTGTGACTTGTATCACAACAAGCCACTCGATAGTCAAGTATTTCCTGTTCGTCCGTCGCTCTGTGATCCGTTCTGGGACTTTCTTGTCCACACCGATTCTGACCGCCTCAGACCAAGTTTTCTCCTCCGTGAGGCCCGAGTCCTCCAGGCAGCCCCCTGCTCCTTCCCTTTCATGTTCTTTTGGAGTAAAAACACAGGGCATTGTGATCTGAGTCACCGCCCACTCTTCGGGATGGCAGCAGAATCCCGGTCATCTTGTGCGCTGCCGCCCGGCGGGCCGGCGCAGCCAGCCATCACAAAAAACGAGGAGAAGCCACGATGTCGAGCGCGTCTTCTGCCCGGGCGAAGTCCTAAACGCGCCCGCTTGGGAATGGCTGCAGCAAAAAATGTTCAAAGGCCGCATCCCCGTCATCGATCACATGTGGCAGACCGAGACCAGCGGCCCCATGTTCGGCAATCCCTACGGACTCGGCATGCTGCCCATCAAACCGGGATCGGCGACCATCCCCATGCCCGGCATCGAGGCGGAGGTCATGAACCTCGACGGCAAGCCCTGCGGCGTGAACGAAAAGGGCATCATGGTTATCAAGCGCCCCTTCCCCGGATTAACGCCCGCCCTCTGGGGCGAGCCCGAGCGCTACGGCCGCGACTACTGGAACGTCATCCCCAACGTCTACTACACCGGCGACTCCGCCCAGATCGACGAGCACGGCTACGTCTGGTTCGCCGGCCGCGCCGACGAAATCATCAAGATCGCCGGCCACCGTATCGGCACCATCGAAGTCGAAACTGCGCTCCTGACTCATCCTGCAGTCGCCGAGTCGGCCGTCATCGGCCGCCCCGACGAACTGCGCGGCGAAGTAATTTCTGCCTTCGTCGTCCCGCGCCAGGGATTCGTCCCCTCCGACGATCTGAAGAAGCAACTCTTAGACACAGTCCGCCACGAACTCGGCCCGGTTGCAGTAATTGGTGAATTGAACTTTGTCGATATGGTTCCAAAGACGCGCAGCGGCAAGATCATGCGCCGCGTGCTGAGAGCCGTGACTCAGGACAAGAATCCCGGTGACATCACCACGATCGAAGATGAGGGTTCAGTCGAAGAAGTTCGCCAGGCCTGGCACCAGATGCGCGAGGAACTCAAGAACGCCGGCTAAAAATGTTTGTGTAGGGACGGACGCATTCGTCCGTCCCGCTATTTAAGAAGCTTTTGGGTGGCGCAGCGCTTTCAGCGCTGCGATACGCGCCTTACCGGTGCTCGCGGCTTCAGCCGCCGGGTGCCCCATTTCTCGCGCGTACTTTGCGCGAGAAGTGGGAATGTACCTACGCTCCCGCGCCCTTCCCCGTCTTCACTGCCGACTTCGCCAAATCCGTGAGCGAGGGGATCGACTCCGGCTCCGTCACCTTGCGCTCCGGCACGGCCCCGCCCTTGAACGCTTCCACCAGCATCTCGATCGCGAGATCGGTATTCTGACGAACAAAAATCGTCGCCGCCAGCATTCCATTGCGCACCCACGCCTGCCCCGTCTTGGGCATGCCGTCGCAGCCGGTGAACGGCAACTTCATCCACCGATCGCGCTCGCCAGGCGGAAGTTCGCTGAACGCTTTTCTCGCGCCTATGGCCATGCTGTCGTCCTGCGCAGCGACCAAGTCGATATGACTCTCCTGCGAGGTGCGCAGGCGCAGCCACGAACTCACTGCGCGGTAGGCGCTCTCCTCCGTCCAGTTCCCGCGCATCGACTTCACGTGCACATTTGCCGGCTTAGTCTTGTTCATCCCGCGCGTGCGCTCTTTCGCCGCCAAACTGTTCGGAGGTCCCTCGATGTACAGCACCGTTCCACCTTCCGGCAGCAGCGCCGCAAATTGCTGCCCCTGAATCTTGCCGATCTCCTCGTGGTCTGAACTGATGCCAAACACCGGAACCTTGAACGTGCGCCGCAGTTCGGCAAGATAATCCGCCTCCGAGTTCAGCACCACCCACCCGGTTCCCGCGGCCACGGCCGCGCGCGCCACTTGCGGAAATGCTGTCCCACCCGCCGGTTCGAACATGATCGCGTCCGACCGCTTCACCGACGTGTCCTGGATGTATTGCAATAACTGCTGACTCTGCGTCAGGGCATCGTTGTTGGCGTGAACAATCGTCACGTCCACACCCAGCCGCCGCGCAGCCTTCTCGGCGGCAGCGGCCTGCTCCTGTTGGTAGTCGTTGTCGTTATTGGTCAGCGAAACCAGGAAGTTCAGTCGTTTCATGAGAGCGTTCCAATCTGATCATAGCGGAGCGCTCATGGAAGCAAACGGTAACGAGAGTAACTACGCACGGACGGGAGCGAAACAAGCCGGATATGGGGATTTTCGCTGCCGATGACGAGAATCGGGCTTGCTACAGAAATCACTTAAATCACTTAAAGTGATGCAACCACGACATTTCGACCGCCCATGCGAGACCAGAAGCAAGAACACACAGGTTCAGATACAGACGCAGGTTTGGCTTTCTACCGATAAACATCGGATTAAGAAGTCCCACGCTGAATAGAATTGGCGCGGGGATCGCCGGTATTGCGATGATTGTGAAAAGGCTGGGCCAGACACCTCCGAGACAAATGAGGGCTAGCGTGACAGCGAGGCCAACGACCGATAGCAATCGGAGGCGTAACCGAACACTCGGGCAGTCCAGCTTTGTGGCCAGCATGCCCCAGAGGTAGCCCGCTGCGGCGACGACCACGATAGCCATAGGCAACATCTCGAGCAAAGGTACTTGGGTTAGAAAGAACGAATGGACCGTGGTCTGTTGTGGGACCATGACGCGCCGCTCTACGCGCCCGAAGACGCGCCCTTGGCCGCATCTCCCAGATACGACTTCAAACTCGCATCCAGGCCCGCGCGGCTCTCGTCCGACATTTCCACGAAGCGGAAGGGCTGCATCCACCCCTGCGTCGCCCACATGGGAAACAGCATCTGCGCTTTCTCTCGCACCGTGGCTTCGCCGATGTGAAAGACCATCTCGACCTGCAGCTTCTCGTCCAGCGGTTTTTCCAGATGCACTACGCCCCCGGTCACCGACAACTGATGGATCGCCGCCCGCACGTCCCGCTTGTTCGGCAAGCGCATCAGCACCAGAACCGATCCGCGCAGCTTCACGCGAAACGGCCGCGACGTCAACTTGTTCTGAGCGGGAGTGGTCGCGGCGGTTGTCTGATCCGGGTCGGCCATACCGAGAGTATGGCAGGCAGTTGAAGGGAA
>JASHPH010000199.1 GCA_030038255.1 Candidatus Sulfotelmatobacter sp.
AGCGGATTTCGACGGTATCATCGGGGCCGACGTATTCCGGCGTTTCATCGTCACCGTCGATTTCCCGCACGATCAAATGCTTCTCGACCCCCGGCCCGGGGGCGACGCATCATCCGATGAGGAGGTTGATTACGAAAAGCCCGCGCCGGGTTTCCACCGAGCCTTCCGCCTCGGAAGTCATCTGCTGCTTTCTACCGTCATTAACGAGAAGCGCACTGTTCTTTTCATGATCGATTCCGGCGCGGCGGCCAACCTGATCGACACGGAAACAGCCCGGGAGTTTACCGGTGTTCGCCGGGATGAGCTCGTCAGGGTACAGGGTGTGCAGGGCAAGGTCAACCAGGCATCGCGTGCTCAGCAGATTTCACTCGTATTCGCAGGTTTCCGCCAAGACAATCCGAATCTTTTGTCCATCAGTCTCGAGAAAAACAGTGATGCTCTCGGTGTAGGGGTGGGCGGCATTCTCGGCATGCCCGTGCTCTGGCAGCTAAGGATGACGCTCGATTACCTTGAAGGTACCGTCAAGCTCGAAAGGGGCAAATGATCGTCCGCTGTATTGCTCTCTCTGCTGTCTCCGCCCTCGCTTACGCCGCCACGCCGTCCCCGGCAGCCGCCCTTTGGAACCAACTAAGTCAAAAACGCGATGCCCTGCCGGGCTTGCATCAGGAATTCGAGTTCAGCCAGACGTTCCGTACGGCCCAAGCTGAACAGGCCAGCAAGCGGACCCTCATCGTTGATGTCTCGCAAGGCGCCTGGCGGGAGCAGACGATCAGCGGATCGGGTGCCTACATCCGCGTCTTCAACGGTCACGACCTGCTGGCTACCGAAGACGGCTCCGACGAGTTTGTACGAATTAAACGTAAGGCAAAGGACGAAGCTCCGCTGCCTGCCCCATACGCCCTGCCCAATGCTGACTGGTCGAAGGCCAAAGAAGCCGACCGTGGCGTTTGTAAAGTCCTCGGGACCGATCATAATTGTGTCGTCATCGATGTCCCTCTGGGACAGCGCATTGTGCCCGGCGCGCCGAATACCTTTCCGGCCATGAGTACCGAGCGCGTCGTGGCCGATATCGAGACAGGCGTGCTCGTGTCGGCGCGAATCGTGGAGCAGCGCTACGACGGCAGCACATCCTATCAGTCCGACCGCACATACGTCCTGAAACGACTCACCTCCGGAACAATCGCGGATGCAACACTCTTGAGCCTCCCCACGGACAACATGCACGAAGTCAAAGAGCTTTCGCGCTGGAGTGCAGCCAGGATGAAAAGACAGTTCAGCGGAAAGCCCGCACCCGAACTGAACGTCACTGATATCACAGGCAAACCCCTTAGCCTGGCCGATTTCCATGGCAAGACTGTGCTGCTCGACTTTTGGACAACCTGGTGCCCGCCCTGTCGCGCAGACGCCCCCGCGCTCGACAAGCTTTACAAGAAATATAGTGACCGCGACCTGATGATCGTCGGCATCTCCGTAAGCGAAGATCGCCCGGTCGTCGAGAAATTCCTGAAAGAGCATCCTCACAGTTTCCCCATCGTCCTGACGACGGAAAATGAAATGCCGCGGCCTTACGAGGTCGGGGCTTTCCCCACGTACATCGTGATCGAAAAGGACGGCACTTTCTCCTCGGCAGTGGAAGGCGACCAGGGTTTTTCGGAGCTGAAGAAAGTTCTTCGCAAAGCCGGCCTCGATGTGGACCAGTAGCACAGTTCACTTATGTCCTGACGCTGGGAGGCCGTCAGCACGCGGCGCAGGTGGCGGACCCCAATGCGACACAGCGTCGCACTTCCGCCGATAGTCGAGGTGGCTGAAGTCGACCAAAAATCCGGGACTGATCTCTGGCCTGAAGGGAATCCGAGATACAAATGCCACTGCCGTCCTGTATTTTCAGGACCAAAACAAACTGCCGCTCTTTACGACACTTCTTACGGACCGATTATGACTTTATTAGCCCCCCTGTCATCAAATCGGTGTAGGAGGTTGTATGAAATCCAAACTGATTCTGCTCTCGCTCGCAACGCCTTTACTGATGCTGGCCGGCGGCCAGCCTAACCACGTGAGTCCGAATCCCGAACCCACGGTGCAGGACCGCGCGTCTCTCCCGCAGGCGGTTCATCAGGGTAAGGCCACCGGCCTGAGCGTGTCCGCCCAGTCAATTCAGGCCAACGCGTACCGCGAACAGACGCCTCAGGAGAACGGCTACGTCGCACGATCCGACCCGCACTCTCAGTGGAACGATAATTCAGCGTTCCACAAGTAAGCTGTTTGGCTTAACGTTTCGCCCGGTCGAGCTGCAGCAGAGCTTCCGCAATGCCGTTGACGGCGTGCTCTTCCCCGCTGCGGCTCGCTTGGCTACGCGGTAAAGACGCGAGTTCTAAGTGTATGAGTTCGTGCACGACGGTCACCTCCATGTCGTCGAGCATCTCCTGCATCGGCAGCCTGTAGTCTGCCGGATCGAGAACAAAGATCGTCGCCGTGTGCTTGCCTTTGTCCCACTGGATCGCGCCCAGCGTCCCGGCTTTAAGCTGGCTGGCACGCGCGGATTGAGCCGTAATCTGCCATCCACTGAGCTTTAGCCGCTCCTGCCACACCGCCAGGCGCTCATAGACGAACTGCTTTGCAATCCGGCTTACATCCGCAGGAACTGACGCTGGTGCCGACTGTCCGAACCCGGACATAGCTGCCACGACCACAAGGACGGCACACCGCATCACAATGATAAAAGTGTAAAATCAAAATGAAATTTTCACAAATTAAAACCTTCAATCCGCCCCATCAGAAACCCGATATAAACCTAACCGCCCGAACGCAGACTGGTAGTACATTACAGATATCCCATGTCATCACGCCACGAAGCCTCCCGAACCCTTACTGAATCGCTCCATCTGAAACAGGCGCCGGTAGCCATTTGCCTGACAGACTCGCTGCCCGTCGGCGTTCCCTCTTGGTCCGGTCACGCCCCCGCCGGATGCCGCTTCTGGCAGGAAGCCTCCACCCGCGTCTTCGCCACCGCCAGCCCCGACCACGGCCTCTGCTCCATCGGCCAGTACACCCACAATCTCGGCATGTCCGAGGCGAACAGCAAAGACCTCACCGACGCCCTGAAAGTACTCGGCGAACTCACCTACGTTCGCGAACAGGACATTCCGCAGATTCCCGTCCTCGCGTCGAAACCGAAGCACGTCGTCTACGGCCCTCTTGCCGATATCCCACTCGACCCCGACGTCGTCATCCTCTTCGTCCGCGCCGATCAAACTCTCATCCTCTCCGAAGCTTCGCAACAGATCGAAAATGGACTTCCGCCCGCCATGGGCCGTCCCGCCTGTGCAGTCGTGCCGCAGGCGAAGAACACGGGCCGCTCCGCACTGAGCCTCGGCTGCTGCGGCGCGCGCGCTTATCTCGACGTGCTTTCTGACGACATCGCCCTCTACGCCATCCCCGGCGCATCTCTCAACGCATTCACAGAGCGCGTAGCGGCTCTGTCGAAAGCCAACGGCATTCTGTCGAAGTTCCACCAGATCCGGCGCCGGGATGTCGAAGCCGGCAAAACGCCAACGATCGAGGAATCCCTCGCCGCTCTGCAGGCCGCAGGTTAGCCGGAACCGCAGTACCTCAGTCCTGGCCCCCTGGTTCCGGTTCGTTAACTAGCCCGCGTCCTTCGCACTCTCTAACGTGGAATTATGCGGTGTCCACGCTGCCATGCGAGATCCCTCGATATCCGGACAGCCTCCGGCTTCGAAGTGTTCATGA
>JASHPH010000200.1 GCA_030038255.1 Candidatus Sulfotelmatobacter sp.
CCCTGCGGAAATCTCCCACGCCGCGGCCGCAACCTATTCGTACCGCAGACTTTCCACCGGGTCCAGCTGCGAGGCACGCGTCGCCGGCACCGTACCGAAGAGAATCCCCACAATCGACGAAACGATAATCGCGATGATGGCCGACAGGCCCGAGATCGGAACGCGGTAGTCGGTCAGGAAGCGCGCCGAGTAAGGGATAGCAAGACCGGTCACGATGCCGACCACGCCGCCCACCAGCGCGATCAGAACCGCTTCCGCAAGAAACTGAAAACGAATTTCGCGGTTCGTGGCGCCGACGGCCTTGCGGATGCCGATCTCGCGAATGCGCGACGTGACCGTCGCCAACATGATGTTCATGATGCCAATGCCGCTCACCAGCAGCGTGACGAAGGCAACCAGCATCAGGATCACGGTGAGAGCGTCGGCGACGCGGCTCGCGACTGTGAGCAGCTGGGTCAGGTTTTGCACGTTATATACGGACTCGGGCCGATGGCGCGACTGCAACACGCGTTTGATCGCGGCGGTCGCCGGAACGACATCCTGAGGGGTTGCGACGGAAAAATAGATCTCATACACCGTCGACTCAGGAGTAAAGAACCGGCTGACGGTGTACGGGATCAGCATGGTGTCGTCCTGAATTTCCGACTGCCCGAATGTCTCGACACTCTCCTTGAATGTCCCAATAACCGTAAACGGCAATCCCGTGCTCAGCTTGATAATCTGCCCGATGGCGGCGGAGGGTGAGCTGAATAGCTTCTGCGCCAGCTTCTCGGTGATGAGTCCGACCTTGTTGCGGCTGGCGGTGTCTTCGGCATCGAAGAAACGGCCGGCTAGGATCATCAGATTGCGTACGCGCATATAGTCCGGCGCAGCGCCCAGCACCAGAATGTCGGTCTGTTTTCCCCCTCCGACGCTGATGCGATCGTTCAGCGAGATCGTGGGTGAGGCGGCGACGACGCTGGGCACCTGATCGCGCACGGCCCATACATCGTCCACGGTCATGAAGTCAGGCGTGGAATCGATGCGCCGTGACCCACCCTGGTAGTCGGCATAAATCATGTTCGTGCCGATGGATTGCAGCTGCCGCAGGATGTACTGCTTGCCGGTCAGGCCGATGGTTGCGACCAGAATCACAGAAGCCGTGCCCACCGCCATGGCCAGCGCCGTGAGCGCAAATTGCAGCTTGTTGCTGTGGAAGGCGTCGTAGGCGAAGTTGAGGATTTCGTTCAGCCCGATCAGGCGGCGCTGCGTTACAAACGGTACCGGGGGCGTTTTCACCATCGTGAGTGACTGACTAGATGTTAAACCCCGCCCGTGACGGGCCGCAACGCAGAGGATTCGCCTGTATCGCTGGGTGAGCTGGTAGTGCACCGGCCCGCGATAGCCACGGCGGCAAGAACCACTATCAAGGGATCAACCGGCCGAAGATAGTACGTCTCGGGGTGAGTGAAGTAGTAGGTCAGCGGAAAAAAGAAAAACACTATGGCAAACCGCACGCCCAGCGCCAAGTCGCGCTGGAAGACGCGGCGCAGACCAAGAAATCCCAGCATGCTCATCGTGGTAGCGACGAGAATATTCGGCGGATCGAGCGGTTCGTCTTTGAGATAGTCGCGCGAAAAACTCCAGTAGCCAGTCCACAAATAAACGATGCGCCGGCATGTCATCCACGCATACCATCCCGGATGGCTGCGCACGTAGTCCTTGCCCTGCTCAAGCTTGTGATCCATGTAAGCCATCTCGTCCACGCGCTCGTATTCGGCGAGTTCGGCGTCACTGTGGTTGGGGTGCAGAGCGCTGTTAACCCAGCGGGTTGAGTATCCGTTGTTGCCGATGTAGAGTTCGAGGCCAAACCCGCTGCGCACAGGAATAAATCGGTGGAAGAGCACGTAATTGCGTGCGATCCACGGCGTGAGAACCATGCCTCCGGCAAGAGCGGCGGCAACCAGTTGCAGCTTCCATGGCCTGTTTTGGCGGAAGCGGCGCCAAAGCGTCCACAACCCAAGGAAGGGGAGAACTGACAAGGCCACCGGTTCAGTGAGTCCCGCGAAGGCACAGAGGGCGCCGAAAATCAGCCACTCGCCACGGCGGCAGGATTTTTCCAACCTCCACGCGTACAGAAACAGACAAGATAGTTCGAGCGTCAGCAGACATGTGGACCAGGCCCACTCGGCTCCGTAGTAAACCCCGTAAGGAGAGAACGCCCAGCCCCAGCCCGCCCACTTGGCGACACGGTTGCCGAAAGCCTGCTTGGCGAGCAGGAATACTGGAATGCACGTCAGCGCCGAGAAGACACTGTTGAGCGAGAGCGCGGCGAGAATGGATGGGGTGGTTTCGGGTCCAAGAATTTTGAAGATGCCGGCGAGAAGGTACGCATACACAGGCGGAAGAACTGCGGTGGTGCCAGTTTGCGCGAAGACGTTGCCGAAGCCATGTCCGGTTGCGATTGAGCGCGCGACCAGACCGAACGCCCAATGGTCGACGACGAATGGGTCCGTCCAGTCGTGATAGACGAAGGGGATAACGGCAAGGCGCACCCCCAGGGCGACCAATGCCATCAGCAGATAAGGCCGGGTTGAAGAAGTGGAGTTTGACGGCATGATGTGCCCGGAGTTCGCGGGCGGCGAAAAGCTGTTTCAGGAAAATAGTCTTGGGTAGGGCGCGCCGCCTAACGTCCACAAACCCAACAGGGCTTTAGGCCCCTGAGGCAACCTGTTCAGTATAGACGGCACACTCGTATCTGCTGATTCGCGTACGGGCACGTAATGCCCGGCCCCGAATCGCTCTGAAACTCTGAAAAGGCGCGATCCCCGCGCGAGAGAATCGCCCAGTTCACTCCAAACTCGCTTTTTAGACGCTGAAAGTCTGCCGTCTGAAAATTGCGCCAGCCGCTTTGCGCTGTCACTTCCCTGAGCCAGCGCGGAGCAAGGTGTGGGACGCGTGCAGCCATGCCTCCGTCTTTGTCGTAGTCGGCGAGCACGCTGCGTTCGGCGAGCGCGCGGAACCCATGGTAGTCTTCGCCCGGTAGCGTTTCGTAGCGCGAATCGAGGGCAAACAGGCTGTCGATTGGTACATTTTGCCGAATCCAGGCAAACGCCTGCAGCCACGGATTCGACGGCGCAGCGCCGGGCCACTCCACGTGCGCCGTTGCGGGGTACATCTGGCGCTGCGCGTAGAACATACCGACACCCAGCGGCAGAAACAAAGCGAGCCAGCGGTAGACGTGACGGCCGAGAACGTATTGACCCAGCAGGCCTCCTGCAATCAAGAAGAAAAGCAGGTAGAGCAGGTGCAGGTAGCGCATCGGCTCCAATGGGCGCAGGCGTTCGAGCGACGGCGGCAGCATGATCGCGAGTCCGACAATCGTTTGAAAAGTACCGTAGCGGACAAGCGCCGACACGAGAGCGTTGAGGCTGGCGTCCGGGGATTCGTGCCGCGCGCGCAGAAACCGTTGCAAGACAAACAAGAGCACGATCGGTGCGAAGATTCCCAGCCACTCATACCACTGCCAGCGCGAGAGAAAATAAAAGTCGCGGGTGTCGGCGGCCTGGCGCCAGGCATCGGAGGCAGGCTCGAAAATCCACCCAAACGGCATCAGAGCTACAGCGACCGCGGACGAGCGGCCGAAAACCAACGATCCTCTCTGAGTCCATCCTTGCCCAGTCCACCACAAAAAAGCACAGAACGAAATTCCGAAGCTGGCCATGAGGGCGTGAAGGGAAAATGCAACGGCCAGCAGAACGCCAGCCAGCCAGAGTCGTCGATCCATAACCTCGACGATCGCCGCGAGAATCGCGGCCGTCGCCAGCGTACGCGGATGGAGATGCTGATCGGCGAGACTAATCATCGTGCCCGACACGGGCAAAGTCAGCAACGCGGCAACCAGAGCCACGGCTGCCCACTGCGCCTGCGCTTCCACGAAACAACGGCGGCTGGTGCGCCAGACGCCGTGCAGCACGAGAAAAATCGCGGCCCACTGCCAGACCAACACAACCCAGCTCAGCGGAAGATGGCTGAGGCGAACGGAAAGGGCGACGACCTTGTCGAAAATCGTGGCCTGAAACTGCAGACGGAAAAAATCAGAGTCGTGGGGAAATAGCGCCGGGTTTAGATTTTTCTTGATCGCCGCAAGATAAAACGCGTCGTCCTCAAGTCCGGGGTGGTATCCCATCACCAGAAAAGCCAGGATGGTGATCCCGATCAGGAGCGCAAGATTTAGTGCGAGAGAGTCGGCCTTTCCACTTTCAGCTGAGGCCGCTTTTTGCGGAATTTCTGCCATTCGCGAGAGGATCGTGCGTCGGCTCCTCACGCTGAGCGCACGGTCTCACCGTGACGAACGTAGTATGCGCCCGGTTCAGATTCGAGTTTGCGTCCCTGCGGGCTGAAACGCGGCAGGCGGATCAATCCAAAGCGCTGCATCGCGAACTGCAGCGTCGTTCCCAGCACACCGAAACCGTACTTGACGCTGCGGCGGAAGTTGATCGACGAGGCCTCTGCAAAGTATTTCGTCGGACAGGACACTTCGCCGATGCGGAAGCCAAAGTGGACGCACTGGGCCAGCATCTGGTTGTCGAAAACGAAGTCGTCGGAGTCTTCAAGCAGCGGCAGATCAGTCAGAACTTTGCGGCTGAAGGCCCGATAGCCAGTGTGATATTCGGAGAGCTTCACGCCGAGGAAGAGATTTTCAAACGCGGTCAACAGGCGGTTGGAGATGTATTTGTAAATCGGCATGCCGCCCAGTAGCGCCCGCCCGCCGATGATGCGCGAGCCGAGCACGACGTCATACACATCGTACGCAACCATGCTGGCCATCGCCGTAATCAGCAGCGGCGTGTACTGGTAATCGGGATGCAGCATGATGACGACGTCGGCCCCGGCGGCAAGGGCTTCGCGGTAACAGGTCATCTGGTTGCGCCCATATCCGTAATTGCGGTCGTGCTGGAAGACGTGCAGGCCCAGCTGCCGCGCCAGTTCGACGGTTTTGTCGTGACTGTGATCGTCCACCAGGATGCGGATGTCCACTATTTCGGGCAACTCTCCAACGGTGGCGAGGAGGGTCTTTTCCGCGTTATAGGCGGGCATGACGACAGCGATGCGCTTGTTGTTGATCATCTCCGATGGATCACCTGACTGGAGTCCCCAAGCGGGCCTTACTAGTGTACATGCCGCGGCCTCCAGGAGTCGCGCGGACTCGAGGAGGCGCGGCCGTATTCCTGAACTAGTTGACGGTTGTGAAATATCCGTGAACGCTTGCCTTCTGCAGCACGTGGTCCGACATGGCGCGATACAAAGTCTCGGCATTGGCCGGGAAATTCGGAGGATTGGAAGTCAGATTCAGCGTCGTGTCGAGGGCGAAGACGGTCACAACGTAATTGTGGACGTATGGCGTCAGGTTGTTGGGCGGACACGGGCCGTCATACTCGGCGCCGTAGTAGAAATCATTGAAGACCTGCTGGCCGTAGGTGCTGTTGGCGACGCCTGCATCTAGGGGAAGCCCGGTGGTCGTGGGTGGAATGTTGTACATGCCCCAGTGGGTGAACGCAGCGGTTGTGTCGAACATGGTGACTACGAAACTGCGCGTCCCCCACGGAGCATTCGTCCAGGACAACTCGGGTGATTCGTCACCGCCACCCGATATGTAAGTGCACTCGTTCGAGCCCAGAACCATAATGAGCGGCAATTCTTCGCCGTTGGTGAAGGTCGTGGTGCTTAGCTGAAGTTGATGCTGCCAATGCGGGTTGGCTTGCTGATCTGGCTGTCTGTCCGCCTGGGCAAAGAGGGTGGGGACGGACGCCAAGGCAAAGGTCAGAATGATCAAATGCGTTTTCATAGGTTCTCCTTACGTTGAGTCGGACCTTGAGTCCAACTTCGATCGAGACGAACTCATCTCGCCGCGAGCCTGGAAGCCGCCAAATCCGAGAGGTGGGAAGAACCGGTGCGGCGAGCCGCGAACGCCAAAACTATACACCCATTCGCTTCTGTCTGCTCGCGCAGTGTGCAAGAGTTTTCATCTGGGCTGAACTGGAGGAGTATTTTATCTGCGGAACACTGCATCATGGCGGCTTGAAGATCTATGGACAATCACACGCTGTTGCGCAAAGCACTCGAAGAGGCGCGCGCTGGATTGCGCGAGGGAGGCTTGCCTATCGGTTCGGTGCTCGCCGATAGTCGCGGACAAATCGTCGCGCGAGGCCACAACCTGCGGGTGCAGACGGGCGACCCGACGGCGCACGCGGAAGTTGTTTGCATCCGCAACGCAGGCCGGCGCCGCGATTGGCCCGAGTTGACGCTGGTCAGCACACTAAGTCCCTGCATCATGTGCACGGGAACGGCGCTGCTGTTCCGCATTCCGCGTGTCGTGATTGGCGAAAATCGAAACTTCATGGGCGAAGAAGAATTGTTTCGCCAGCGCGGAGTTCAGATCGAGGTTCTCGACGACCCAGAATGTATTGAGTTGATGCGCGAATTCATTCGCACGCACGCGGATTTGTGGAGCGAAGATATTGGAAAGTGAGTACCGGCTGGCGCTCAGGTTGTTTACGCACTACGGTCGCACTGGGCGGCCGAATCGGTAGCTGAGGCTGACGCTGGCATAGGACGGCATTCGTACACCAACGACTTCCGCGACTGGATCGGCAGGGACTAATCCGTTGCTGCCGAGGCCCACCTTGCCAGGTCCATAGACAGACGCGGCAGCAAAATTCTCCGTGGTTTGGCCGGTCCAGCCGCTGGCGATCATCATTTCCACGCCGACGTTGAGCCTGCCTTCGCGGAAGGGCCGCGCGTATCATCGATATTCCACACGTCATTCAGTGCCACAAGCGCCGTGCTCGCAGCATGTACCGTACGGCAGACGAAAAAAATGGCCGGGGTATCCAACCCCGGCCCTCTGCACAGGATAAATAGCAGATCATTTCAAGCCGACGAAGTTCAAGAAGGACCCGGCAACGTGTTTGCTTCAGCGACCGAAACTGTAACGTAAAGTGAATCGCGCCTGAACCGGTTCGACGGGGTGCATAACCCTGGTGAATGCCGCGTTAGCATCCACAACACTCGCAACCTGCTCCTGCCCTGCTAGTGTTGTTGGCGGTGTTGCTGGCAGCCCCAGCCCGGCTGCTGGCGTTATCTGCGATACATAGGCGTAGTCAACGTCGTGATCTCGGCGGTTGAACAAATTCAAAACTTCGCCCAAAAGGCTCCAGTTCCCGTTGAACTTGTAACTGGCCCCCAGGTTGACCAACGCGGTTGAGGGTGAGGTATAAATTCCGTCGGACGTCAAAGGGCGCGGGCCGAAGTAGCGCAGGCGCAAACTCGCCGAAAAGCCTTTGTAATCCTGCAGTGTGGCGCCCGCTGCAACCACCCACCGAACTGCTTCGGGCACCTCCTTGCCGTTCGGATTTTGCAGGTAAGCGCCGCCCCCGATCGGAATAAGCCCAAAACAATTCGAGTTTCTTGCGCAAAGCTGGGGACCCGTTGGGGTCGAGGTGTAAAACGTCGAATCGTATGGGTCGTTTTCGGTAAAAATGGCGCGGGAGTCCGCAAAGTCAGCATCAAAAACCAAATGTTCCGTTGGCGTGTAGTAGTTCCCAACTTCTATGCCGTAGCGGTTGCTCGACTCAACCGAGGGAGTCGTGCCTCCGGTGTCGCCATCCTGCAGCAGTTCGGAATTACTGTGGAGGTACCAGATCTCAACTGTGCTTTGCAGACGTTCGATGGCCGCAGTGCGCACGCCGACTTCAGCGCCTTTGGTTTGGACCAGGAAGGGAATTTTAATGGGGTTCGGCGTATTGTAGTAAGGATAGTCCGGCGAAACTGGTTCATACAGTTGCGTTGAGCCACGCACGTCGTTGGTGTGGTAACTGGCTCCGCCCTGCACATAGTACTCCGTATTGGCCCACGGGCCGAAGATCAAACTTGCTTTGGGGCTGGGCAGGAACTTGGTGACCGATTGGTGGGTGTTGGGATTGTAGTTGGCAGGGTAGGGATCGTTGGGATAGCTGGGGTTGGTGGGGTTTGTAAAGCTGGTGATCACACCTTTGCCGTCATCGCCGCGCAGGGCCAGGATCGAGCGGAATTTGCTCGCCCACTGGATCTTACTTGTCACCCAAGGACTTCCTATCGTCTCCGTGAATTTATTCAAATCCGTGGCCGCGGGCAAAACCGCGACCTGATCGAGGGAGGAGGGTACATCTAGATAGTTAGCTGTATAGAAAGTTTTGTTCGTACGCACGCGATCTTCCGTCCGGAAAAGGCCGTTGTGGATCCAATCGTTGCGGAGCTGCACGCCGAACGTGGTTTCCGTTTTGCGGCCGAAGAAGTGGCCGAAAATCGTATGGCGTATGTCGAACCCAACCACCCAGCGCCTGTCCTGCTGTTCGAACTGGTCGCCTTTATAGGGGTCGACCAGGTAGTAGGTGAAATCGGAGAACAGATTGAGATCGTAATAGAACCCGTAGGCCATGAGTTGCGTTTCGGAATGTTCGTCCTTATGATGCCATTCCGACTGCAAGCTGTAACGCTGTGATCTGCCACCGTCCGTCGGGCTCAGTGAGCCGAAGAAACCGACGACGGGTATCGCCGTATAGGGGAGCTGATCGCTCGAGTTCCATCTAGCTCCATCGTAAGCGCGGGCCGTGATGCTGAAACCATCGCCGTCTCCGCCCTGGCAATAGGTTACGAGGCCGTTGAATTTGTAGTAATTGTCCGGATGCACCCATGGGCCGCCATCGTGATACGCTTCTCCGCCGTACAGCAAGTTGCCCTTGCCGAGCTTTTGCGATACGCCGAAAACGAATCGCGCGAACTGGTACATGCCGCCGTCCACCTGGAAGAAGTTCTGGGGCAGCGTCTTGTAATGCACCACTTGCGCATTTCCCGCCGAGCCATAGTCGCCGACATCGGCGTAATAAGGACCTTTCTCGGCATCCACCCGCTGCACAAACTCCGGGATGACGGTGTTCATGTCCGAGTACCCCTCGCCGTGCGCGTGCGACGGCAGGTTAAGCGGCATGCCGTCAATGAAAATGGCGAAGTCCGTGCCGTGGTCGAGATTGAAGCCGCGCATAAAATATTGGTTGGCCTTGCCGCCGCCGGCGTGTTGCGTGATGATCAGGCCGGGAAGCGCTTCCAAAATCTCTCCCGAGCGAAGAATCGGACGATTTTTGAGTTCCTCTGCGCCCACCGTTACCTGGCCGGCGGAAGCGGCAATTCCGACGAGGTCATCCTCGCGGCCCTGCACGTTTATCGTGGTGCTCACGGCGCTCACAGCCAGAGAGATGCGCAGCGGGGCCGGCGCCCCGGTGGTCCCTATGGTGACGGGCATTTCCTTAGTTTCAAAACCGGGATTCGACACCACGAGTCGATAATTACCCACTGAGAGTCCAGAAACAATGAAGGAGCCGTTCCTGTCCGACCGTGTCGTTCTTTGCACCGTACCGTCCGCGCTTCGAACCTGGACGGTCGCCCCGGCAATCACCGCGCCAGACGTGTCGACGACAGTTCCTGATAGCTGAAGCGGATAAGCCTTTTCATTCGTGGCGGCCGGGTGACCCTGCGGATCGACAACTCGATCGCCGACAACAACATCTTGCGCTGCAAGTACCCTGGGTGCGATGAGAAGCGGCAAGAGGGTGATCCAGACAATGTGCGCGGGACAGGCGTAGCGATGAAAGCTCCTGAGGTGCGAACCTCCCGCAAGCTTACACCAAACGCCTTTGCCCTCCGGCATATTACGTTACCTTTAGTGGTGCTACCACAATAGTACAAATTGTATAATCATGCTACCGAGAAAAACCATCCTGTAAAGAACCCGGCGCGTTTTTCCTGATAGATGTGAGCCGGCGAGGATTGATAGATGCTCAGTGGTGAGAGTGACGGCGGGGTGAAACTGTGTCGGGCGAACTCATAACCAGGCGCCCATGCCGAACTCCTTTTGTGCTAATGAGTTTGTCGGCAAGTTGTTGAACATCGCGCGACCGACCGCGCAGGAGCACTACTTCAAGGCACGTATCATGATCCAGATGGGCATGGAGCGTCGAGATGACGACTTCGTGATGTTCATGCTGAAGGTCAGCCAGTTTTTCCGGGAGAAGACGAGTGTGATGGTCATAGATCAACGTCACGGTTCCCACGACTGGAGCCTTCGACGCGACGACCGCCGTCCCCACAAGACGGTCCCGAATCAGGTCCCGGAACGCTTCAGATCGGTTGTCGTAGCCTTTTTCAGCGATGAACTTATCAAAGCGATCGAGTAGATCTGACTCCAAAGACACTCCTATTCTGCTGAGCTGCGCCATGGACACCTCGGATAACAGGAATTACGTTTCAGCGTAGCACAGATGGCGAGCGGAGTAACACGCCGGTTCATCCAAGGAGCAGCAGATGCGGCAAGAAACATGATTTCGCAGGCAACCCTTTTGCCTAGCAAACCGAGCCAGTTCACAGATGGTCGGCAGTCCAGAACTTGTGTCCGAAACAGACCAAGCCGCGCCGGTGGACTACGAGATAGGTTCTAGAGTGCAAGTCGCGACTTCGCCTGCTGCAGGATTCGGAAGAGAAGGAGCCACCGTTTCACATTGGTTGTCATCAGAAAATTTTCTTTGACGTGCTCACGGCCGGCGGCCCCGATTCGCCGAGCAAATTCGGGATGCGTCAACAAATAACGAATCTGAAATGCGCATCCTTCAACCGAATGCACGAGAACACCCGTGAGCTTGTGGATGATCTGGTTCGGGATACCTCCGACTGCGCCAGCGATGGTCGGCTTCCCTTTCCATAGCGCTTCGGTGACCGTGAGGCCAAAGCCTTCCCGGATGGACTTCTGCACAATCAAAGTGGAAGCGCGTTGAATGGCATTAATCTCCCGAGCGCACCAGGGCGGGAGGTCCAGGATAATGATATCGGCATCGTTGCCGGCGGCTTCTTTCACTTCCTGGAGGACGACCGCACCTTCGGGATCGTCCTTCGCGCCGCCGCCGGCCAAGACCAGCTGGCAATCCACATATTTCCGGGCGAGTTTGTAGGCCTGCACCACGCCCACCGGATCTTTCAGTCGATCAAAGCGTGAAACCTGGGTGACGATCGGACGCGAGCGATCAATGCCCAGTTCATCGCAGACTTTCTGCACCTGCGCCTCGTCCAGTTCCTTGTTCTTCTCCGAAAGAGGATCGATGCAGGGATAGAAAAGGTATTGCGGAATGGGCAGTTGCCGCGCAAAGGACTGCGACGAGAAAATAGCCGCGTCGTATTGCTCGACAAAGGGCCGCAGAAACTCCCACACGCGTGCGTCCGGATTCGACAAGTCGATGTGGCACCGCCAGACCCAATGAGCTGAGCTTTTTTCCCGCGAATGGATCAGCGCCGCTGGCTGGGGATCATGAATGACCACCATGTCCTCGCCGAACTGCATCCGCTCGCGATTCTGCTCGTTGTACATCAGGAAGATGTCCTGGGCGGCCTTGGTGAGCGTGTAGCTGGCTCCGTGCAGCGCATTGTGAAAGGCCTTGGTCACTTCGAAAAAATCGTTGCCGCCGGTGATCACGTCCCAGTGGGTGGGGACCTCCAGTTCCGATAGCAAAGGCACGAGACGATTCAGCATCTCGGCGACGCCGCCGCCAACGGAAGTGGAGTTCACCATTTTGATCGTCTTGCCCTTGACCTCACGTGCTAGAAATCGCAAGGCGTCCACCTGAGCTTGACCAATGATGGGCTGGTAGTCCTCGAGATGGGGCGGTGGAGGCGGCGCCGGCGGGGTCATGAGACTGGCGGGGAGTTGCCGATCTCTTCCGCGAGCCGGCGGAACGCGGGGCTCAGTGACTGTCTGCCCGGCGTGGTTGGAATTGTCACCCCCCGGAGCCAGCGTCGCGGTCGTGGCGCCTTCCGTCTTCGACTTCGAGTTCGACTTTGCCTTCGACATCTTGATCTTCCCGTTCTAGTTCAGAGCCTGTTCCACCATGCGCGCGATTTGCTGGCGCACGCCCTCCATCGTGTTTGTGTAAATATCGATACGCTCGATCGCATCGGCTAACTGGCGAAGACCCATTTCTTCTTCCAGCCACTGCGAAAAATCGTTGGACATGAGATGCAGACGGAGCCGCGCCTCGAGGAAGTGGTGATGGATGGAATGCACGCTGACCTGTTTCAGGCCGTCGAGAAACTCGGCTGCCGAGTGGGCAACAAATGGAGTGGGCAGCACCACAATGTCGGACGAGACGAAATAAAAGGGCTCGTTTGCCTGATGGGAATTGGAATGCGGATGTTTCCCCAGGAAATCGCTCACGATTTCTATGATTCTCTGGCGCAGACCGGCGATCGCCGTGAACTCGCGCACGTCCACGGCTGCCAATTGCTCGGCCAGCACCGGTTCGTGACAATGGGAAAGACTCCAGTGGGCAAAGTCGTTGGAGAATCCCTGGCGGATGAAATGATGCTCCTGCAAAGTGCGGAAGGTGTGCTGGAAAATGGAGTCATCCGGGCAAGTCCGCAGAGCTTCGAGTAAGGCCGGCAGCGTAGTCGCTTTTTCTCTTCCGATGCGCAGCAGATGCTCGGACGTGTTGAAGTAGAACGGCCTCTCGGGCTTGCGCGGCGGTTCGTCGGCAGCAGACATTCGGTTCACCGTGAACTTCCAGCACTCTGAGATTTGGGCAATCCTGCCGTTGCCTCTTCCCAGCATGACAAAAATTCCAGAACGTCCTCCGGCGGTTTGAACCACACCTGGGCCGAGGTCCGTCTCTGCGTGGGCCGCACCAGCACCGTCAGCCCACGGCATGCAAGAGCCTCGAACGCGTGCTCATCGGTCGCGTCGTCGCCCAGATACGCAACGGGCGCATTGGGGCCGACTTCTTTCAGAATCGTTCGCACAGCATCGCCTTTATCGAGATCGGGCATGCGCAACTCCACGCCGCCGTCGAACTCCAGCAACTTCAGAGAATTCCGCTCCGCCATCCGAAACCAGCCGAGCAAAATTCTGGAGCGCGACTCCGACGCGGCCGTCTCGCTCAGCGATCGCCAATGCACTGCGATGCTCCCCGGCTTCATCTCCGCCAATTCCTCCAGACCCTGATAGATCAGCCAGCGCCGGGCATCGTCGAGTGCCTGGGCGACGAGCATCGGAATTTCGGGCATCTCACAAGTTCCATCGGGCTGCAACCGCTGCAGGCCGTGCGCGCCCCAGATTTCGGGTGGAGGGTCAAGTCGCAGCAGCGGGCCGACTTCGCGCGCGTCCCTGCCGGTCACAATGACCAGGCGAGTTCGGCCGGCTCCTGAGATGCTCTGCAGAACCCTGGTCACACCCGCATAGGGCACGGCTTGCTTTCGGTCAGCAGAAAACGGCGCCAGAGTTCCGTCGTAGTCCAGCAGGAGCGCCGACAACCGGGCTTGCGCGACGCCCCTCAGAAAGTGCTCGACTTTTTCGACCATGCTTGCTTCCGTCACCGCTTTCTTTCGTCAGCGCTTTCTTCCGATATGCGGTTGACCATCACCCGACCGATGCTCCGGCGCGAAATTTCTCGGCGCCGCTTGAAAGGGCATCAAGTCGTACCGCACAAAGCTCGGCGATCAAATTTCCGGCCCAGCGATACACATTGTGCTCACGCACCAGCTTGCGCATTCTCTGCATGCGTATCTGCTTTTCCTCCGGCGGCATCTCCATGGCAGCCCGGATCGCTTCTGCAGTCTGATCGATGTCATACGGATTGACCTGCAAAGCGTCCTGCAATTCGCGGGCGGCGCCCGTGAAGCAACTGAGAATAAGCACGCCCAGTTCGTCGCGTCTAGTGGCGACGTATTCCTTCGCCACCAGGTTCATGCCGTCGTGCAAGGACGTCACCAGGCATAGATCCGCAGCGCGATAGTATGGTGTGATTTCCCTGTGGCTGTGCTGCCGGTTCAGAAGGATGATCGGCTTCCAGTTGTCGGTCTGGAATCGCCAATTAATGCGGTCGGCCTCTTCTTCCACCTCGGCCTGCAAGTCGTGATAGCGCTTGATGTGCGTGCGGCTGGGAGCTCCGATCTGCACAAAGGTGAAGCTTTTCTGGTAGCGCGGATACTTCTCGAGGAAGCGCTCTATGGCGAGAAATCGTTCGAGAATTCCCTTGGTGTAATCGATGCGATCGACACCGACACCCATATGAAGCGCCCCAACCCCATGAGCCTTGAGCAACGTCGCTCGTTCTTCGTAGCTCGACTGGGACACAGGCTCGGCGGGCTCGTCGATGAATTCCACGCTGATGGGAAACGGCCGCACGGCAGTCTGGTGATCGAGTCGCTGCACCGAGAAGTGCTCCCAGCTGATCCGCGACTCCACGATGCGGTCAACGGTCTGCAGGAAGTTCGTGCAATGCGCCTGAATATGGAAGCCGACGAGATCAGCGCCCAGCAATCCGTCCACCAGCTCGGCCTGCCACGGGCAAATCCGGAAAGCCTCCGGATTCGGCCACGGAATGTGCCAGAAGATGGCCACGCGCGCATCAGGCCGTCTCTGCTTGATCATGCGCGGCAAGAGCGCGAAATGGTAATCCTGAACCAGCACCAGCGGCCGCGCGACGCTCTCCATCTCTTCCACCATGGCATCGGCGAACTTCTGGTTTACTTCCCGGTAATATTTCCAATCCGCGGCCCGGAAGATCGGGCGCGTGTGGGCGATGTGGCATAGCGGCCACAGACCTTCGTTGGCAAAGCCGTAGTAATATCCCGCTTCCTCTTCTTTGCTCAGCCACACGCGGCGGAGCGTGTAACGCGGATCGTCCGGCGGGACCATCAATCGATCGTGGCGATCCACGGTTTCCAGATCGGCGTCGCCCGAGCCGTGCGCGACCCACGTGCCATCGCAGGCGCGCAGCACGGGCTCGAGTGCGGTGACCAGACCGCTGGGCGGAACGCTGATTTCGATGGATTTCCCGCGGCGTACGTGACTGTAAGGCTCGCGGTTTGAGACCACGAACAGTCTGCCGTCTTCCAGCCGGTCCCGGACGTGAACCGCCAGCCGGTCGGCAGTCCAGATCGACTCTGACGTCTCCCGCAGGCGGGCCTCGATTTGTGCGGCGGTTCGCGCCGTGTTCAGGCTTTCGGCGAACGTGGCAACCTCGCGTGCCAGCGGCCGAAACAGCTCCATATCGGGCGGTTTAATTCGCGCCGAAGCTGCTCGTCCGGTGCGCAGGGCGTGCATCCAGTGAGCCGTGCGCGCAATCGGCCCGGCGATGCTCCAGCGCACGATCAGCAGCGTGATCAGCACGATGAGAAACACGTGTGCCAGCGCGCTTAGAAAAGTTTCCCGCCAGATTCGCAGACTTTCGGCATGAATGTAGCCGGCGTCATGAACAATCGCGAGGCTGCCGATGACGTTGTCTCCGCGATGCAGCGGGAGCGCATAAACGTGGACGGGATCGCCTCCCAGCTTGAGGAACGCGTCGCTCCCCTGGCCCCCTTTAAGGGCTTGCCCCACAACGGCGGGGGCGGTGGACATCAGCGCCTCAAGACTCGCGGTGACCGCGATTGGCTTCGCTTGCGGATCATAGACAGCCAATCCGATCAAATGTTCGCGGTTGGCAAAGTGTTGGACGGTTCGATCCAGCGCGGGTTGCGCGTCCCGCTCCAGGTCACGCTCCACATTCCGGGCGAGACTTTCGGCCAACACCTCAGCGCGGTGCTGCAAGTCTTTCCTCAGACCACGCTTCAGCATCAGCACCTGGTAGTACGACGAGCACAGCGACACGACCGTCACGCCTACGACGAGGGAGACGATGAGTCGGGCGCTCAGCAATCGCATTCGACGATTCCTCGAAGGGCAAGTAGGCCAGCCTGACCTCAAACCCGACCAGGCGCAAAATGTGCGCAGAAACGCACTTCACGAGGTGGCAGAATTGGAACAGTTGATGCACAGAGCGTGCCAACTGGCAGCCCTCGACTTTTCAGCAACTTGCTCACGGGGTCGGCTCGGGCCGTGTAAATCTTTCATTCCTGTGGGGAAGAAGCTCTGTGCAGAGCGGGACAAGCTCCCATGACCAAAGGGCATAGACTTTTTGGCAGACGATTTGCAGCAACACCCCGAGCGGTGCCACGCAACTGTAATTCCTTGCGGGAGCACAGCACATCAAGGGCATCGCATTGCCATGAGCATTCACCGTTTCTGGATCGAGATCGTCATGGTCGGCACAGGAGTTGCCTGTGCACTTGCCCTGCTGATCGCGACTCTGGGAGCTGTCGCAGGCGCGGCTGGGACAGCGCTGGGGCAACAGCAGTCGAAAGCACCGACTGCTGCCACGGTGCGAACTTACGAAGGCATGGTGACCTGCTCGCGGTGCGGCGCTCGGCACTCGGCCGAACTCAACCGAACGGCGGCGGATTGCGCACGCATCTGTGTCCATGCCGGTGCTCAGTTCGCCCTGGTTGACGGTGAGAAGATGCATCTGCTGGAGGGCGACCTTAGCCTTCTTAAGAAGATCGCTGGACAGCGAGCTCGCATCACGGGCTCGGTCACGGGAAATACAATTCGAGTTTCATCTGTGGCCACAGGGACCTGAAAGAATCGAGTTGCTGGCGCGAAATGCAAGCCGGCATCGCAGGATTCCGCCTCGGGGCTCCCACCCCCTTTGACACACCGATGCCACCCAGGAATCAGTGATAAGCTCTAAGGAAAGGCCTCCGGTCAAAATTCATAAGCAACGCTTGATGATGCCAGTGCGGTGAAATCGTTAGGCTTGAAAATCGCAAAGGAGATTCCTATGCGCAAAGCTGTTTTCTGCTGTGCTGTGCTATTCGCGCTCGCAGTGCTGAGCGCGCCGACAACCTCATCTGCTCAGATCCGCATTACGGTGGCATTCGGACCTCCCGCTCTCCCCGTCTACGAGCAACCCATTTGTCCCGGCGACGGCTACATTTGGACCCCCGGTTACTGGGCGTGGGATCCCGACTTCGACGACTACTACTGGGTTCCCGGAACCTGGGTGCTGGCTCCGGAAGTCGGTTTCCTGTGGACTCCGCCGTGGTGGGGCTGGGATGGCGGTGTGTTTCTCTTCCATGAAGGTTTTTGGGGACCGCACATTGGCTTCTACGGAGGGATCAACTACGGCTTCGGCTACTTCGGCGTCGGGTTCGTGGGCGGACGCTGGGATGGGGGACACTTTTTCTACAACCGTGCTGTCACCAATATTAATGTCGTCAACATCCACAACGTGTACAACGAAACGGTAAATGTCACGGTCAACCACATCAGCTACAACGGCGGTGAGGGCGGCATTGTTGCCCGTCCGCGTCCGGAAGACGAGATCGCGGAGCGTGACCGGCACATCGGTCCGATCGCCGCGCAAACCCAGCACATCGCGGCCGCCCGTGGAAACGAGAACCTGCGTGCATCGTTCAATCATGGCCGGCCTTCCATCGCGGCTACCGGCCGTCCGGGAGAATTCTCCGGCCACGAGGTGATCGCAGCCAGAGAAGCTGGAGGCGAATATCATCCGCCGGCCAGTCGCGGAGGCAGACCAGCAGGTGGACGTCCGGGCGCCGAACCTGGCCGAACCTTCACCCATCCCAACGACCTGCCGGCGATGGAACACATGGAGAAGCCGAATACCGGCGACGCCAATCTCGATAGGAAATACCAGCAGCAACAGGACAAGCTCTTCGCCAAGCAGCAACAGGAACGGCAAAAGCTGCAGCAGCAGCAGGAGCAAGAACACCAGAAGATGGAACGGCAGCAGGCCAGCCAGGAACAAAGGCAGCAGATGGAACAGCGTCACCAGCAACAGACGCAACAAATGCAGGAGAGACACACACAGGAGCGGCAACAGCTGCAGCAACGGCAAGCCCCGCCTGCGGGTGGCCGGAGGCGGTAGATTTTTGCACGATAGCCAAAGGGCCATGGCGCTCGGACGCCTGAGTGCTATGGCCTTTTCTTACGTGATCCATCAACCGACGTGAACCATTTAACTCCGGCTCACGCTCTGAGTCACAAGTTCACTTCGTCGCGGCGATCGCGTACAGATACTCGACGAACGATCGCACCGCGCCATCCATTCCTTGCACGTTCTCATTCTTGGATTCGATGACGTAGTACTCGTCGGGCGCGTGCGCGCCGCTCCCATGCCCCATGCCAAAATGTCCGGCCGCAAGATGTAGCGGTTCATCAGTGAACACGTAGCCGGGCCAAGAGCCCGCGCTGCGCGGCAAGATGATCGGATCGATTCCCTTCTGCTTGTAGACAGCGACTTGCGCACGAATCAGCGCCGCGTCGGCCGGAGTGCTGTTGGGGTTATATCCGCCCGTCATGTTCACTTCAATGTCGCCGAATCCGCGCTTGGCCAGATGAGCCTTGAGCGCTGCCAGGGCCTCGCTGGCCTGCATGTCGGGCACCAGCCGCATGTCGATTTTCGCCACCGCGCGATGCGGCAGAATGGTTTTGCCGCCCGGTCCGGTGTAGCCCCCGACCAGACCCTCAATATTGACCGTCGGGCGCGACATCAGCAGTTCAAGCGCCTGTTCCCAGCTGACGTCGTGCACCCAGTGCTCGACTCCCAATTGCTTCTTGGCGGTTGCTTCATCAAGGCGCTGCGCAGCCGTGGCAATCATGGCTTTTTCCGCCGCCGAAACAGGACGGGCCTTGTCAGCAAAGCCGTCAATCGCGGGATCATTGCCGTCAGGAGAAACCAAGGTCACGAGCGCTTCGACCAGATGCCAGGCGGGGCTGTCGAGGCGCGCCTTGTTACTCGAATGAATGTCTTTGCGGGGGCCGCGACCCCAGCGCTCGCCGCTCGAGACGAGTTCTAGTTCCACGACACCTTTGGCCCCAAGGGTCATTGTGACCTTGCCGTCGAGATCCTGTTCGGCCGACGGCATGAAGATCCCCATGCACGGCTTAAGCGCGGCCAGAACCTCCGGACGCCGCACGATCTGTGGAAAATGTGGCGAACCAATTTCTTCCTCGCCCTCCGCCACCAGCACCAGGTTCACCGGAAGCTTACGGCCGGCGGCACGAATGGCATGCAGCGCGGCAATAAAAGATGCCTCCGGTCCCTTCTGGTTCACGGCGCCGCGGCCCATGACCACGGTTCCGAGGCCGGGTTTCTCGACCAGCGCCGCCGCCCACGGAGGCGACGACCACTCCGCCGGATCCACCTGCTTCACGTCGTACATGAAATAAAGACCGAGTGTTTTCGGCGCGCCGGCGTCCAGCGTGGCGAAGATTCCAGGCTGGCCGTCCGTCGGGATTTTCGTGACCTGACCAAACCCGGCCTCGCGAAGAAAGCGCATGGTGAGCTCGCAGCCCTCGTTCACCCCGCGATTCTCGGCCGCGATCGAAGGCTGCTTGATCCATTCCTGCAGCCGCTGCACCGCTTCATCGTGGTGCTTCTCAATTTGCGCCCAAATCGGACTCAGTTCGGCCTGATCGGCAGGTAAAGGGCCTGCTGTTAAGCGATGCGGTAACGCCAGCGTTGCGGTGCCCGCGAGAGCAGTTTGAAGAAAAGTCCGTCGGTCCATGATTCCTCGCTCCACGATTCGTGTGAGTGCGACTCGTTTGACTGCGATTCGTGAGTCTATGAGCGGAGAGCATAATCGCAAGCCAAGGCGTTCGTCCAGAGCACGCACAAGCTGTCGTCGGCGGAATCAACTGCCGCCGGATTGGTCGAGAGTTTCCCGATTGTGAAAAAACCAGGACGCGGCCTTTCCGCTACTTCTGTTTCTTTTCCCAATCTTCCCGCGTCATCGCGGCAAGCGGTTCAAGCTGCCCGGCCTGCAGAGCCGAATTCAACTTTGGCAAAGCTGAACTGGTGGTGGACTTGAACTGATCTCCTGCGTCATCCAGCATCTTCTGCAGCACCTTCGTACTCTCGAGTTGCGACTGTGTGGGACGTCCCGAGTAGCCATTGACGGCACCGTAGAGCTCACCAAGGTTTTCGCGCAGCTTCTTCTCCCCTGTAATCATACCGCCCTCTTTCACCGCCACGAGCGAAGAGCGGAATTCCTCAAGCTTCTGCGCCAGAGCGTTCAGGTCGCCTTTCAGCTTGCCATCCGTAGTCGCGGCGGCACGCTTCTGCGCCTGATCGCGCAGGTCGCTGGCGGAATCCACCACGAAGGTCAACTGCGCCAGCATGTTGTAGAGCTGCATGACCGTCTCATGCTGTAGTTGACGGTCTGCTGCCGTACTCTTGGAACGCGGATCCGGCACCAGCGCGACCTCTGCCTGATAGGTCTCCTTACCCTTGATCAGCTTGACGGTATAGGTGCCCTCCTGCACCTGCGGCCCGTAGAATACGAACTCGTTTTCGACCAGTCCGGCCGCAGGCGGAACTTTGGGCGGCTTCCCGCGCTCCGGCCACTGCACCCGGTTTAGACCTTTCCGCTTGTCCCCTTGGAGAGTGGTGAGCAGGTTCCCCTTGGGGTCGTAGATTTCCAGTTTCAGATCCCCGAAGACGTGGCGCTTTTTCTGATAGTAGACAATCGAGGCTGCCTCGGGCAGCGTGCGCCCTTCGAATTCCGCGTCCCCGTCAAACCTTTGTTCTGCGGCCGGCAGCGTGAGCACCGATGGGCGTGAGGGAAGCATCACCAGATCCTTGGCAAGAAGTTCCGCCGTAAGGGCGCGGAGTGGAGTGATGTCGTCGAGGACATAAACCCCGCGGCCATGCGTAGCCAGAATCAGGTCAGACTCACGAGGGTGAACGAACAGGTCTCGCACCGCCACGTTTGGAAGACTTCCCTTGAATTGCCCCCAATGCGCTCCGCCGTCGATGGAAATGAACAGCCCGGACTCAGTTCCTACGAACAGCAGGTTCGGCTTCACCAAATCTTCCCGCACCACGTGTGCATAACCGGTCAACTCAGCCGTAGAAAGCGAGGTCCAGGTCTTGCCGAAGTCCCGGGTCCGGTAAACGTAAGTCTTCATATCGCCGGTAGCGTGGCCGTCAAACGTCGCGTAGGCAACCGCCGCATCAAAATGGCCTGGCTCAATGGTGGACACCCAGGTGTTCAGAGGCAGTCCGGGAATGTTCTTCACGACGTTCGTCCAGTGTTTGCCACCGTCGCGTGTGATTTGCACGTTGCCATCGTCGGTTCCCACCCAGACGACTGCGCCATTCTTGGGAGACTCGCCAATCGTGTAGATCGTCTCGTACTTCTCGGCGTCGGAATTGTCGATGGTCAAACCGCCCGATGTCTCTTGATGCTGCCGGGAAGGGTCTTTGGTGGTCAGGTCCGGGGAGATACGATCCCAGGATTCGCCGTGATCGCGCGAGCGGAACAAAAACTGCCCTCCCAGGTAGATCGTCCCGGGCTGGTTGGGGCTCAGATGGATAGGAGTGTTCCAGTTGAAGCGAAAGTCCGGCTCCCCCGCCTTGGGTAACGGACGGATGTCTTTCGACTCGCCGGTGGACTTGCGGAAGCGCGAGATCTTGCCGCCCTGGTATTCCGCATAGGCGAAGTCCGGGTCAGCAGGATCGGAAAATGCCCAGAATCCATCTCCAAAATCGATATTCCGCCAGTGCCGGTTGGCGATCCCGCCCACGGCGCGTGACGGCGCCATCCACGTGCCGTTATCTTGCAGCCCGCCGTAGACGTTATACGGATCGGCCATGTCGGCGCTCACGTGGTAGAACTGCGATACCGGAAGATTCGACAGGAAACGCCAGTGGTTTGCCCGGTCGAGCGACTGATAAATGCCACCGTCGGTGCCGACCAGCACCTGGTCAGGATTCTCCGGGTTGATCCATAGTGCGTGGAGATCGCTGTGCAGTGCGCCACCGGTATCCTCGTGGGTGGAAAACGCCGCACTGAAGCTCTTGCCGCCATCCTCGCTGACAGTAAGGAAAAAACCCGGCTTGTACACGCGGTCCGGGTTCTTGGGATCCGCCGCGAGACGGGCGAAGTAAAACGGACGCCCACTGATGTTGAACGAATTGTTAACCTCCGTCCAACTCTCGCCCGCATCATCGGAGCGGAAGAGCGCCGTGTGGTTCCTGGCTTCCACGACGGCATAGACGCGATTATGGTTGGCCGCTGCTACGGCGATGCCAATGCGCCCCAGATCGCCCGCGGGCAGACCCTTGCGCAGTTCGTGCCAGGTGGCGCCGGCATCTGTGCTCTTGAACAGGCCGCTGCCCGGACCGCCGGAGCGGAAGTTGTGGGGCTCGCGGCGCACGTCCCACATCGCCGCATACAGCACCCCAGGGTCTTGCGGATCCATCGCCATTTCGGCACAGCCGGTGCCGTCATTCCGGTAGAGGATCTTGCTCCAGGTCTTGCCGCCGTCAGTGGTCTTGAACACCCCACGCTCGCTATTGGAATTCCAGAGATGGCCAAGCGCGCAGCCGTACACCGTGTTGCCATCTTTCGGATGGATCACAATACGGCTGACATGCTCGGAATCCGGAAGTCCGACCGCCTCCCAGTTCTCTCCACCATCCCGCGAACGGTACACACCAGTTCCCACCGACACGCTGTTGCGCACCCACGACTCGCCCGTTCCCACCCAGACCGTCTGGCTGTTCGACGGGTCAATCGCCAGAGAGCCGATAGAAAGCGAAGGCTGCTTGTCGAAAATGGGCTTGAATGTCGTCCCGCCATCGGCGGACTTCCACACGCCGCCGCTGGCCGAGCCAACGTAGATGGTCAGCCGTTCTCCCTCCCGAACCGCCACAATGTCGGCAATACGGCCGCCCATGGCGGCCGGGCCAATTGCCCGTATCGGCAGCCCGCTCAGCGTGTCGGAATCGAGGGAAACGTCTTGCGGATAAGAAAAACCAGCTACTGCAACAACGCAGAAAAGCGTCCACAGCAAAAGCCAACGATTGGTCATTGTGTCCTCAGCGCAGGTCGCGAGAATTCGAGATACGTCTCGGCCGCGATGCCGAAGCTAGTTTTTGGGTGCGTCAGTCTTGGGCGCAGGTGCAGCTGCCGGCATCTTGAAGATCGAGTCATCCGTCGGCACATTCAATTCGATCTTTTCGATTGTGAGCTTTTGCTTCTCTTGGCCACCTTTTACCCCGCTCTCGATGGCAAATGGAAAGACGATTCCATTGACTTCTTTGTAGTCGCCAATCGCGGACTCGAAGACTTGTTCACTTCCGCGCACCGTCCGCTTGGTCTCTTCCTTGATCTCCAGGAAGGAGTCGGCATCGATATAAATCGTCTGTACGTCCCCGTTCTTCAGAGTCAACTTGAGCTTGTAAGCATCCGTGCCCTCGATTTTTTCCTTGCCGAGCAGCTCCACCTGGTGCCCTTTGCTTTTGTAATCGACCAGAGGACCGTCAATGTCCGCCATCTCCTCCATTTCTTTAGTTTCGTCGGCCGACATCACTTCAGGGTCCTTTTTGCCCATGAACGGCATGATCTGCCAGGCGCTGTTGCCGTCGTAGGCCTGAACTGCCGTCAGTCCTTGCACCGTGAATTCCAGGCGCGCCAATTGTGGCCGCTTTTGAATCAAAAGTCCTGGAGCCTCCATTCCCGGCCCCATCGCCATGGTGGCTGTGGATTTGACCGACTGCACCGACTTCAACTTGTCCATCCCGCCGCGGGCCTGAATGTTCTTCGCGATAATCTCGTCTGCGGTTTGCGCCCACAGAGCCGGCACCGCAAAGGTTACGACAACAATGGCCAGACACACCTTTCTCAACATAAGTGATCTCCTGAATGCTTGGGGAATGTTTTTGGTTCCTACGAACGCTACATTGTACTCTCGGTCCGCATACGCAACTTAAACGGCTACCCAACATTACGAAGATTCTGGCTCAGCAGTTCCCTCCAGTCTCCAACCGCTCTATACGCTGGAGCATGGCGACGAAGCAGCGCGGCTTTTCTGCGCCTCGTGTGGTGCACAGTCCTGCTTGCGTCTAGGTGAGACTGTGCTCGCCACCCTACATCTCCGATAATCTTCGCCAAACATTCGCTCTCAGGTGTGGGGATATGCGTGTCAAGAGAATGGAGTTGAGCCAACTGAAGTACCACTATGATCTCCTTTACGCCTAGAGAGCGTGAAGTGCTACCTTTCGTGATCTCCGGACTGTTGAAACGAGCAGACCGCCTATGAACTGGGAACAAGCGAGATCACAATTCGGGTTCGCTGCGGTCAGATCATGCGCAAGATGAAGGCGGGTTCTGAGAATGGGCCCATCCACTCCCGCTGCCGAACAATGAGAAATCGGCTCCCTTATCGACTGTTAGTTGGCCGGGATCATGGCGCTGATCAACCAGAAATATGGGCGCCAGGGCCAGGCCGACTACACGTTGTATGCCCTGGCACGGCAGCAATCCGGTGTGTTTCACGACATCACTCTTGGGACCAATGACGTGTTGTGTATGCGGGGTTCCCCGCCGCCTGGATTTCCGCCGGTTCCAAACTGCACGGTGCCGTACACCAATCAGTATTTTCCGGATACATACTCGTTTGGCTTCTACCCAGCGGGGCCAGGTCGCGTCATCAGTGAAGGAAACGTCCGTTTTGGCTTCTTCGCACCCAACCAGCAGATCGAACTGATCAGCCTGACTTGGCTGCCCGTGCAATCCACCGTCGCTCATGCGCAACAACAGACTGCGCCATAATAGCGAGCACGGATCCGGCAGGCTGACTCTATGAAGGAAACCAGCACAATTGCTTTTCATTCGGATCGAGTTCCCGCAAGGTTCCTGTTGCCTGATGGATCACAGACAACAAAGTCCCTACAGGTTCGTTTTGACCCCCTTCTCGGTACGTCGTCTCGAATTGCCGAGGGCGTCATTCTCCCGAAGGCAGACGAACAGGCGCTCACTCCACTTCAAGCTGCAGATGCAAACTGCCCGTTCTGTCCGGATCGAATTAGCCGCGTCACTCCCAAGATGTTGCGCTCGATTCACAAGGATGGCCGCTTAGAGCGGGGAGAATCCGTACTGTTCCCCAATCTCGTCCCATACTCCCAGTACGCTGCCGTCGCAGTATTTTCGTCACGACACTGGCTTCCGCTCAATGAGTTCACTCCTCAGCGATTGTCTGACAGTCTTTCGGTCGCGGTTGAGTACGTCCGACGAGTGCATAGTGTCGATCCGAGTGCCCAGCATTGTAGCTACAACATCAATTACCTCTATCCATCTGGCGGCTCCTTGCCCCATCCTCACGCACAGGTGTACCTTGACCGCCACCCCACCACTCTGATGCGCCTGCAAGCTGACGCCAATTCTGCCTATTGGACGGCGCATAGGCGCTCGTACTGGGAGGATTTGGTAAAGGTCGAGGAGGCACGAGGCGAACGATTCATCGCACGAGCAGGCTCGACTACGTGGATCACAGCCTTTGCTCCCCTTGGCTTCAACGAAGTGCAGGCAGTTGTGTCAGGCTGCGAAACCTTGCTCGACCTCACGGACGAGGATTTGAACGCCCTCTCGGTCGGCATCTCGCGGGTGCTGCGGTGGTATGAGTCGATTGGTTACAACAGCTTCAACTTGGCGCTCTATTCAGGATCATTGAAAGATTCCAGCGGTTGGCGTGTGCATCTCTCGATGATTACCCGGACGGCGATGCTGCCGTATTACCGCAGTGATGCAATGCACTTGGAGCGACTGCACTGGGAGGCTACTGTGGATCGGCTGCCAGAAGAGATCGCAGCCGATCTCCGTGACTTTTTTGGGGGGTAGCCGCCCCCCTCGCTTTGGATGCTGCGGACTGTTAGCTCTCTGTTTCACCGAGTTGGATTGCGGGGGACTCAGGTCGGCAACAGACGCCATACCGCTGCCAAAGTCGAAACCACGGGCTATGCGCGAGCATTTCGTCGTGCCGTCGATTCGCAGCCGAGAGGTCGCTGGGGCCCATCGGTCTGGTGTCCGGCACTGCGAACATGCGCTCCAGCCACTCGATTTCAGCGATGGTCTGTTCGGCGTCCATGGGTCTCTATGATCTTGTATAGAGCGGGAATAGGTCAAACGGCGGAATCGTTACTTCCTGAGCGATTCGTCCTCGGCCAGTCGATCCGCCACCGTTCGCCCGACATGGGCACCCAAAACAACTTCTTTGGCGGCGTGCCTTGCGCATGGTGATAGAGCACAGCCGTTCGCTCGTAAAAGCCGCGAGTGTGCCACGAATCGTGGAATCCGAACTTCTGATAGTCGAGATGATGGCAAAACTCGTGGCAGAACGTGCTTAGGAATGTGCCGAAGGACGTAACCTCTTTGCGAACCGCCGTTCGCATCCAGACCCGGATCAGCATGGTCTCCGGATCGTAGTCGCCAAAGAGTTCGGTCGTCCAACTCTCGCGGATTCGCAGTGGTCGGGCTGCGAGGACTCGGAGGCTACAGGTAGGAACGTCGTAGAAAGTGGATGCCACATCCAGAAACTCCGTGCAGGCACGACGGACATCCGCCCCTTTTTCGGCTTTTACTGCCTCCTCGATGCGCTTGGTGATCGCAGGCAAACGCCCGTCCTTTGGCAGATCGAGTGTCTTCATCCGATCACTCTCAAGGAATCCTGCTCGGTTTGCCTTGCCGGGTGGGGTGTCGGTGAACATCATGTCCTCAACAACGCAGTCGAAGACCTCCACGTTTTCCTAGGTTGCCGGATGGATATATTAGAAACCATTGCGGAGCCCCCTGAGCGGAGGTAGTACGACATGAGTCTGTTTTGCCTTGTCCACGGATCGACACAGAACGCCTCGGGATGGGCACGGCTAGTGCCGGAGTTACAGAAGCGAGGACACCGGGTCGTTTCTCCTGACCTGCTGGCCGACGAACCAGAGGCGAGCGCGTCACGATACGCACAGGCGATTGCCGAGGCAATGCGAGGCTCCACGGAAGCTCCCGTAGTCGTAGGGCATTCCGTGAGCGGAATCTTTTTGCCGCTCCTTCCTGCGTATTGCGCGGTTTCGAGGATGGTGTTTCTTGCCGCCTTCGTTCCAGAAATCGGGAAGAGCCCGATGGAGCAGCTAGAGGCAAATCCCGAAATGTTCTGGCGGGACTGGATCGGCAAAGACCCGACGAAGAACGATGCCGTTGCGGTGCAGTACCTTTTCCACGACTGCGACCCGACATGACGGCATGGGCACTGACCACCCGTAAGCTCACTTATGCCCGACGTGTTTTGACCGAAACCTACTCCCTGGGAAGCTGGCCGGACGTGCCAGCGTCGTACGTCTTGTGCCGAGAAGACCGGACACTTCGTCCAGACTTCTGGCGCAAACAGGTGCGGAAGCAACTGGGGATTGATCCTATCGAGCTTGCGGGTGGGCACTGCCCCCATGTCTCGCGTCCCGGAGAATTGGCGGACGTGCTCACTGGGTTGGTCTAACTGTCCCAGCAGGACTGCACGACTGGGTTCCGAGCAATCCGAAAGACCGCAGACTACTCAGCCCTGTTGAGGTCTGAGCAGAGCCCGAGACACCAGAATGTGCCAAGCATTGACCGCAACTTTTGAGCCACTGCCGAGTTTAATGTTAGTGGCACTCGACGGAAGGAACGACGAGGATCGCGTGCCATAGTTCAACGTAGGACGGAAGTGGTAGCGGTCGAAACGCTGCTTCTGGCTTGTATTAGCCGCTTCCTTGCTTGTCGAAGGAGGACAGCGATGAGTCTGGTGGGATTATTCCGGCTTTGCTTCCTGACAATTATCGTGGCTATCGTGTCCCTCGGGAGCCTATCCTGTGGTACGTGCAACCGTCGTGCAGTAATCACTTCGATTTCACCCGACAGCGCGACTGTTGGCGGCGATGAGTTTGTTCTTACTGTCAATGGCTCCTACTTCGTCCCCAATTCCCGCGTGTTTTGGAACGGCTCCCCAGTTGTCACGACCTACGTCAACAGCAACCAGTTGCAAGCTGAAATCCCCGCTTCCGACATCGCGGTTGCGGGCACGGCTCTGGTGTTCGTTTTCAACCCTCCCGGCCGCAGCACCTATATCTTCGGTTTCGCCTCGAACAACGGCTGTGGGGGAGACTCAAATGGGGTTTCTTTCACAATAAGTTCCTGAGCGACAGGAAAACAGTTGATAGGATTGTCTGTGCTCTGGCGAACCAGCAGTACTTTTTCAAGCTGATCCCTCCGCGCCCGACGTTTCCGCAAGACATCACCGATGAGGAGAGGCGGTCGCTGGACGAGCATGGGCGCCATTTTCAGGAGCATTTCGAGGCTGGCAGGCTTCTGCTGTACGGTCCGGTTACGGCACCGAGCGGAGCGTTCGGACTTGGCATGCTCGAAGTCGATAGCGAGGTCGAAGCTCGACAGTTTGGCGAAGACGATCCTTCCGTGCAAGCCGGACTGAACAGATTCGAGATTTGCCCCATGCCGGTATCCGGCGCACGCGCCAAGCAAGCGTGATGGACAGTGGTTGAAGGATGAAGCGCGAAGAGTTCGTCACGGTCGCAGAAGAAACCTTGGATTCGCTGCCGGAAGAGTTTCGCAGCCGCATCCAGAACGTCGCGATTCTGGTCGAGGATTTTCCTCCGAACCAATCACCCCGCGTCCCGGACAGCAGAAGCGGTTGTTTCTGGGCATCTTTCACGGCGTGCCAGCCACCAAGAAGAGCGTGTTTGACCTATCGTCAGGACCCGACCATATCGTGCTCTATCAGAAAAACATTGAGGCGGTCTGCTCAAGCGAGGCCGAAGTTCGCCATCAAATTCGCCAGACTCTCATACATGAGCTGGGGCACTATTTTGGGATGACTGAGGAGCAACTGAAGGATGTTTAGCTAGAAGGGCTGCCGTCACAAGTGACGGCCATCGGACTCAAGTCATCTGCGTTCACTCTAACCTCGGTAGTGCGCTTGCCCCGGTTTCAGTCACGTTGACCTTGCTTTCGATTGCAGTTGCGTATTTGCTACCGGTTGCGGCGTTTTGGCCGAGCCAACGATGGAAAGGTCAACAACAAGCGGGTGGGCTCTTCGTTGGGCTGTTCCATTGATCGCTGCGTGCTTGGCGGGACTACTTGTCTGCGTGTCGATTGCGCAGTCCAGAGTGGAGAAGGAACCCTTTGCAATCGACGGTGTGCTCTGGCGTTGCCATGTGTGCTGCCCCCGCTTCAATATCAGAGTACCCCGATTTTGTGATTCGCCGACGCAAGAGGTACGCATCTCGGACGGGGCGACGCTGCGCAGCTCTCCGCACTGGTCGGTGAGCTGCAATGGCGACGATCTGTGGGGAACATCGATGGAAATCGAACTTCTCGGCAAGTACCCTGATAACCTGTGATGGTGTC
>JASHPH010000201.1 GCA_030038255.1 Candidatus Sulfotelmatobacter sp.
CGCCGAGCGCGACGCCGGAGAGCACTGGGATGAGATCGCCGAGCATGGAGATGGGCGAAACCATGTTGCGTTTTTCGATGTCGCCGAAATGCGAGGTGCCGTCGCGGCCGCGGGTGGGCGAGTCAGCTTTGGCCATGTACTGCATCATGGTGTCGCGGGCGCCGAAGCCGCGGACGAGCAGGGCTCCCTGGTTGCGAATCATGGGGGCGAACCAGTCGTCTGGATCGAGCGCGTAGGCGGAGGCGCAGGAGCAGGCTTCCTGGCCGAGTCCGAAGTAGACGCCGCCGACGACCTTGCCTTGCTTGTAGAGATTTTCGAGGGCGATCTCCATTTTGCGGTTGAGCAGCATGTAGCGGTAGATCTCGATGGCTTGCTCTTTGCTCAGATACTTGGAGTCGCGGATGGGCGGGACGGGCGCGTCGAGGTCGCCGGTGACTTCGTAGCGGACGTGCTCGTGGCCGTGCTTGTCTTTTTCTGCGACTTGGCGGACGGTGAAGGCCGGGTGCTCGAGGCGGTAGTCGGGGATGGAGTAGGTGCGGAGGTCGTGGTTGGCTGTGGGTGCCCCACTTCTCGCCGCTTTTGCGAGAAGTGGGGACTTCGAGCTGGACGCTCCGTTGCGCGGGCGGTTGCCGTTGGAATTCCCTTTAGACTTCTTCTTGTTATTCCCCATGTAAGGCGGCGCAGAAAGCGCGGTGTACTGATGGTATCGCGAGGGAGGGGAAAAGGGCTAGGGCGCGCCAGGAGGTAGAAAGATCGACCCCTCTTTCATGCCGGGTCTTCCTGAAGTCCAAAATGCCAGATAATCAGGATTAACGATCTCCTCACCGGTGGATCGCAGTCTGTAGATGCCAGGCTTGGCCTTGCTTATTCCCCGAGGGTCGGGAGGCAAGGAGCATGGGACATCCGAATTGCTCAATTTGATCCTGATGCCTTCCTTATTATTGAAGGTGAGTATCTTTCCAAACCACTGATGTTGTCCCAACACTCTTTCTTGCTGGTCGACGTAAGTGACTCCAAGCAGAATTGTCTTGCCAATATAGTCCGATGCCTTGGACTCGTCTAGCTGCGGCTGTTCCATAATTCCGAAGAGTACCACGGCAGATATTTCGTGAGCCGACGTCTGATACAGCGAGTCGGATCACGCCCAAGTCGAATCGTCTTCTTGACGGATCTGGCGGAGTTCCTTTGGCGCCTGCATCGGCACGCCAACCGTGCGGCCGAGGAGGGCGTCGAGCGTGTCGACCCACAGGATCTGGCTCTGGAAGACGACGCCGAAGTTGCGCGAGATGGATTCGGCAACGGCATTGAGGTCGAGGGTACGGCCCAGCTCGTGCTGCATCGAGGTGACCGGTTTCGAGGTGATGCCGCAGGGGACGATCAGGTCGAAGCAGCTGAGATCGGTGTTGACGTTGAGGGCGAAGCCGTGGGAAGTGACGAAGCGCGAGATGTGCACGCCGATGGCGGCGAGTTTGGCCTCATTTTCAGTCCACACGCCGGTCAGACCGGGGACGCGCTTGGTAGGGATGGCGAAGTCGGCGCATGTGCGCATCAGGACATCTTCCAAGCGGCGGACGAATTCGACCGCGCCCAGCGTTTTGCGGAGCACAGGACGAGTCTTCGACTCGTCCGGGCGGACGAATGCGTCCGCCCCTACACGAAAGCCACGGAGGTCGAAGATGGGATAGCCGACGATTTGGCCGGGGCCATGGAAAGTGACGTCGCCGCCGCGGTCGCATTCGAAGAGCTCAACTCCGCGCCTGTCGAGGAGTTCGCGCGACGCGACGACGTTCTCCGCTTTCGCGTTGCGGCCGAGCGTGATCACCGGCGAGTGTTCGAGCAGCAGGAGCACATCGCCGATTTTTTCTTCCTTGCGCAGGGCGACGAGTTGCTGCTGCAGGCGCAGGCCGGTGGCGTAGTCGACGGTGCCGAGTTGGACGACGGAGATCAAATTCAATTCGCCATGGATTACGCAGATTCGCTCAGAAGCAAAATCTTGAACCACAGAGACACAGAAGCACAGAGAAATGCATAGGTCCTTCACGGCAATCAACGCCGCTCAGGACGACAGAACTTGGGTTATCCGTGTTCATCCGTGTAAATCCGTGGCAAAGAAGTTCACGCATTGATCGCCAGTCCATACACGCTGTTCGATGCGTCCAGCATAGCTTCGGCTAACGTCGGGTGGGCATGAATCGTCCACATTAAGTCTTCAACCGTGGCTTCGAGTTCCATGGCCGCGACGGCTTCTGCGATCAGTTCGGTCGCCTGCGGGCCGATGATGTGGACGCCGAGAAGTTCGCCGTAGTCGGCGTCGCTGACGATCTTGATGAAGCCTTCGTGCTGGCCGACGATCGAGGCGCGCGAGTTCGCGGTAAAGGGGAACTTGCCGATTTTCACGTTGTATCCCGCTTCGCGCGCCTTGGCTTCGGTGAGGCCGACGCTGCCGATTTCCGGATGGCAATACGTTGCGCCGGGAATGTGTTCGGGGTTAATCGGCTTGCCGGGCTTGCCCGCAATTTTCGCCACGGCGACGAGCGCTTCCATAGCGCCGACGTGGGCGAGTTGCGGCGTGCCGAGCACAATGTCGCCGACGGCGTAGATGCCCGGCTCGGCGGTCTGCATCCAGGAATCGGTCTTGATGAACTCGCGGTCGGGCTTGATCTTTGTTTTTTCGAGGCCGATGTTTTGCGTGCGCGGCTTGCGGCCGACCGCGATCAGGATTTTTTCGGCTTCGATCTTCTGCTGCTTGCCGTCCACTGCGATCGTCACAGACATGCCGGACTTCGTCTTCTCGACTTTGTCGACTTTCGCGCTGGTGTGGAAGTTGATGCCGCGTTTGCGAAAGGCGCGAGCAAGTTCCTTCGACACTTCTTCATCTTCGACGGGAACCAGGCGCGGCAGCATTTCTACGATCGTGACTTCGGTGTCGAACGAACGGAAGATCGAAGCAAACTCGACGCCCACGGCGCCGGCTCCTACGATCACCAGCGATTTCGGGATTTCCTTCAGGCTCAGGATTTCGATGTTGGTCAGAACGCGGTCGTTCGCTTCGAGGCCGGGCAGCATGCGGGCTTCGGAGCCGGTAGCGAGAATCACGTTCTTCGATTTAAGGTGAGTTATCTTACCGTCGTTGGTCAGCTCAAGGGTGAACACGCCGTTTTGCGCGGGGCCGGTGAGTTTGCCGAAGCCCTTGATGGTGTCGACCTTGTTTTTCTTCATCAGGAATTCGAGGCCCTTGGCGTGCTTGGCCACGATTTTTCCTTTGCGCTCCTGAACGGCGGCCCAGTTGAGCTTGCGCGCGTCGACGCCCTCGATGCCGAATTCTTTCGCGTCTTTGAGATGGTCCCAGAGCTCGGCGTTGAAGAGCAGCGCCTTGGTCGGGATGCAGCCAACATGCAGGCACGTGCCGCCGAGGAATCCGTCTTTTTCAATGAGCGCGGTCTTCAGGCCGTACTGGCCCGCGCGGATGGCCCCGGTGTAACCCGCCGGGCCGCTGCCGATGATGGCGACGTCGTAGATGGTGTCAGGCAAAGTGACGCTCCCAGTAAGAAGAGATGAGGAAAGGCAAACGAATGATTCTAGAACAGGGTGGGCCCAAAAAGCATTCAGCACTCGGCTGTCAGCATTCAGCCTTTTTACGGCGGCTTTGGCTGAGTGCTGACTGCTGACGGCTACGTTTAGTTGCCTTCGTTGCTGGCGCGCTTCCAGGAGATCAGTTCGCCGATGGTCGAACTCGTGCTCGAAACCGGCTGCTTGTAGGCTTCGACTTCCGAGCGCGACGCTTCTTCACCTACGGCGCGGATGCTCAGCCCGACTTTCTTTTCTTCCTGATTCATCTTGATGATTTTGAAGTCGTGCTCGAGGCCTGGCTCGAGATGAATCGGCTGGCCGTGTTCGTCAGTGGCTTCGGACTTGTGGCAGAGGCCCTCGACGCCCTCGGCGATCTCGACGAATGCGCCGAACGCCGCCACGCGCAGGACTTTGCCGTGGACCACGTCGCCGATGTGGTGCGCTGCGAAGAACGATTCCCATACGTCGGGCTGCAGCTGCTTGATGCCGAGCGAGAGACGGCGCTTGTCGGGTTCAATGGCAAGAACGATGGCTTTGACGCGATCTCCCTTTTTCAAAACTTCGGAAGGGTGCTTGACGCGCTTGGTCCAGCTCAAATTGCTGACGTGCACCAGGCCGTCGATGCCGTCTTCGATTTCAACAAAGGCTCCGAAGTCGGTGAGGTTGCGCACGCGCCCTTCGACCGTCATGCCCACGGGGAATTTTTCGTGCAGCGAATCCCAGGGATTGGCCGCCAGTTGCCGCATTCCGAGCGAGATGCGCCGCTCGGTCGGATTCACGTTGAGCACCACGCACTCGACCTGATCGCCAACGTTGACCAGTTTCGACGGATGCTTCATACGTTTCGACCAGGTCATTTCGCTGACGTGCACCAGGCCTTCGATGCCCTGCTCGAGTTCCACGAACGCGCCGTAGTCGGTTACGCTGATCACGCGGCCGGAAACGTGCGCGCCCTCGGGATAACGGTGTTCGGCGTCGAGCCAGGGATCGGGCGTGAGTTGTTTGAAGCCGAGCGAAACACGCTGCTTCTCTTTGTCGTACTTGAGAACCTTAACTTGAATCTGATCGCCGACGTTGACCAGATCTTTGGGATGAGTGAGGCGCCCCCAGGACATGTCGGTGATGTGCAACAGGCCGTCGAGGCCGCCGAGATCGACGAACGCGCCGTATTCGGTGAGGTTCTTGACGACTCCGGTGAGAACCGCGCCTTCTTCGAGGTGCTCCAGAGTCTTCGTGCGCTTTTCCTGTTGTTCGCCTTCGAGCAATTCCTTGCGCGACACCACAATGTTCCCGCGCTTCTTGTTCAGCTTAATGACGGCGACTTCGATGGTCTGGCCCTTCATGCCGTCAAGATTGCGGATAGGACGAAGATCAACCTGCGAACCCGGCAGAAAAGCATGCGCGCCGTGAATGTCGACGGTCAGGCCGCCCTTGATGCGGTCGACCACGACAGCCTTGATCGGCTTCTTCTCCTTGTGAGCTTTTTCAATTTCTTCCCAGGCATGAATGCGCGCGGCCTTCTGGTGAGAGAGATTGATGTAACCTTCCTCGGTCTCGCCCTTGTCGCGCATCACGTCGATTTCGTCGCCGGGCTTGACCTTGGGGTTGCCCTCATGATCGAGCACCTCGGCCAGCAGCAGCATGCCTTCCGATTTAGCCCCAATATCGACGACCACGTGCGTTCCCGTCAGCTTCAGCACCGTGCCCTTGATGACGCGGTCGTCGTGCACCGCCTCTTCGGACTCGGTCGTGAAGGTCTCCAGCACGGAGGCGAAGTCCTCCGCGGCAGGAGTGGCATGGCCGTCCTCGGGCGCGGCGGGTGCGGTCGATTGCACAGCAGCAGATGTCGGAACTTCGGGTTTCGGAGTTTCCGCCTCGGCTACAACGGTTGAGGTGGAGTCGGAATTAGGGGCGGTCGTGTCGTCGAGCAAGGTTAAGCCTCTCTGATAGCGGGATGCGGGGCCTGCGTTGCGGACTGCTGGACGAGTCGTTTGGTTGTGGTGGGCCCACCCTGGCGAATGAGCTTGGACAATCCCAGCTGTCGGACGTTTACAGAAAACCCGCGTCCAAAGGGAATTCTTTTCGACTATAGCAACGGGCTGCGAAGGGTGTCAAACGCAAATCGCGCGTATGTTACAAACACATTTCAGCGTTACAGTTTCAGAACACTTACGCATCTGCTAATCTGCCCGTGCTATGGATTATCTCTGGACTCCGTGGCGTTATGCGTACGTTTCGACCACGGAGAAGGCGGTGGGATGCGTGTTTTGCGACGCAGTGAAGGCGAACGACGACGCCAAGTCGCGCATTGTGCACCGCGGCGAGAGCTGCTTCGTCATCCTGAATACATTTCCTTACACGCCCGGGCACGTGATGGTCGTGCCTTACGCGCATCTTGACGACTTGCAGAAATTGCCGACGGCGACGGCGAACGAGATGATGGCGCTTTCGCAGCGCATGGAGACGGTGCTGCGTGAACTCTACCATCCGGATGGAATCAATCTGGGAATGAACATCGGCAAGGCCGCCGGAGCGGGGATCGCGGGACACATTCACATGCACGTGCTGCCGCGCTGGGTCGCGGATTCGAATTTCATGTCCGTGGTGGCCGAGACGCGCGTGCTGCCCGAGACGCTGGATGTGACGTGGGAGAAGATGAGGAAGGCGCTGGGGAACTAGAGGCTATTGGCGCGCGTCAGTCGCACTTGGGAACTCCCGACTTTTCGGTGACACCGGGCCGAGAAAAAGAATGAGCGCCAACCCCGCGACGAAGAATGGGACGACCTGCATAAACGAACTCCCCAAAAAGTGGAGAGCCAAGCCGTAGAGAGCGATCGCCACGGAGAGTGCGTACGTGGTGAGGTAGCCCTTTCGCCAACGCAATAAAGCCTTTGGGTCCGGCGACTGAGTGGTCAAGATGGCTTCCACCGGGAGCACCTGGATCCGGCGCATCACGAAAATTACGATGACCAGCACGACAGCCATCGCCGTAATGGCACGCAGCACAATTGGATTGGAGTTTCCCGACGTGGGAAGCCGCCGGCATATCAGTGCGTACGCAACGACACTGCATGCCAGAACAAAACGGATTGTCTGAATGAACCTGCGCGATTCCTTCATTCCCTCGTTTCCTCCCGAATTCCGGCAGTAAATCACCCTGCCAGCTTCTCCATCTCATTTTCGTCGATCACCGCGATCCCCAGCTCTTTCGCCTTGTCCAGCTTGGAGGCGGCGTCGGCACCGGCGACGACGTAATCCGTCTTCTTGCTGACCGAACCGGAGACGCGGCCTCCGGCGCCCTCGATCAGTTTTTTGGCTTCGTCGCGGGTGAAGTGCGCAAGCGTTCCGGTCAGGACAAATGTTTTGCCGGCGAGCTTCGTTCCGCGTTCTTTCCTTTGTCCGCTCATGATGAGCCCGGCGTCGCGCAGGCGCTTCACTAACTCCCGATTCGCCTTGATGCTGAAAAATTCGGCGATGCTTTCGGCAATCCGCGGGCCGACTTCGTTCACGTTCTGCAATTCCTCGACGCTGGCGTTTTCGAGCGCTTCCATCGATCCGAAATGCTCGGCCAAAAACTGCGCAGTGCGCTCGCCGACGAAGCGGATGCCGAGTCCGTAGATCACGCGCTCAAGCGGCAGATTTTTCGAGTTCTCGATTTCGTCCAGAATGTTCTGCGCCGATTTATCGGCGAACCGGTCCAGGCTGAGCAGGTCTTTCTTGGTCAGGTCGTAGATGTCCGCCACATTCTTGACCAGGCCGCGATCAATCAGCTGCGAGACGAGCGATTCGCCCATGCCGTCGATGTTCATGACGCCGCGCGAGGCGAAGTGCAAAATCGTGCCCATCAGCTTGGCCGGGCAGTTGGCGTTGACGCAGCGGTAATCGACTTCGCCCTCGGTGCGCACGACCTTCATTCCGCACACCGGGCACTTCTCGGGCATAACAAAGGTTTCATGGCCGCGCGGATGATCTTTGTCGTCGACGACCTTGGCGACTTTCGGGATCACGTCGCCGCCGCGCTCGACCTGCACCCAGTCGCCGATCTTCACGCCCAGGCGTTCGATCTCATCCATGTTGTGCAGCGTGGCGTTGCGGACGGTCGTGCCGCCGATCAGCACCGGGGCGAGTTCGGCGACGGGCGTGAGTTTGCCGGTGCGGCCAACCTGCACACGAATGCCTTCGATCTTTGTGATGCCGGCGCGCGCGGCGTATTTGTAGGCGATGGCCCAGCGTGGCGCCTTTCCCGTGTAGCCGAGTTCGTCTTGCAAGGAGGTTCTGTCAACTTTCACGACAATGCCGTCGATTTCGTAGGGCAGCGACTCGCGCTTTTCGGCCCACTGCTGGATGAAAGCCCACACTCCGTCCATGGAATGAACCAGCTTGCGATGCTGGTTGACTTTGAATCCGGCGGCTTCGAGCGCGTCGAGGGTTTTCGAGTGGTGGGCGAAGTACGTGCGTCCGTTTTCGAGCAGCATGTAGGCAAAGTAATCGAGCGGTCGCTGCGCCGTAACGCTGGCATCGAGCTGCCGCACGGTTCCGGCGGTGAAATTCCGCGGATTGGCAAAAGTGGGCAGGCCCTCGCGTTCGCGCTCCTGATTCAGTTTCTTGAAGGCGGCCGTGGGCATCAGCAATTCGCCGCGCACTTCGAAATCCGGCGGAATGCCGGCCTTCTTCAGTCTGTCTTTCGAAATCGATAACGGCACCGAACGCACGGTGCGCACATTGAGCGTGACGTCTTCTCCCACGGAGCCGTCGCCGCGGGTAATGCCTCGCGCGAGCTTGCCGTCTTCATAAATCAGCGCGAGGGACATGCCGTCGAGCTTGAGTTCGCAGACGTAGTCGACGTCTTTGCGTCCGCTTAGCTCGTGCACGCGGCGCTCCCAGTCACGGAGTTCCTCCTCGCTGTAGGTGTTGTCGAGCGACAACATGGGTGAAGAATGCGGAACCTTGACGAATCCCTCGCGCGGCTTGCCGCCGACGCGCTGCGTGGGCGAATCGGGAGTAACGAGCGAGGGATGCTCGGCTTCCAGGTTTTTCAGCTGCTGCATCAGCTTGTCGAATTCGGCATCGCTGATTTCGGGCCGGTCGAGAACGTAATAGAGGTATTCGTGTTGCCGAATTTTCTCGCGCAGGGCTTCGATCTTTTTTTCGACGTCTTTTGCGGCGGAGGGCATCGGGCAGATTATAGTCGGGAGCGGCATCTCATAGAATCAGGAGACCCTTGCTAGCCCGCGGCCAATCATGCAAAACTGAAACCTTCACGTGATTGCTCCGCAAGGCAAGTCATGCCGAAAGCTCCGGACCCGCGCCGCTCCGTCGCCCATGAAACGGCGTACCCGCACCAGATTCCAGTCGCTCTGCTCAACGCCTTCAACACCAACGATCGCATTAATCACTACCTAATCCACTACCTGCCGCCCTCCGCCTGGAAAGCAAAGCCAGACGATGGCAAGGGACGCACGATCGCGGCGATCGTCGCCCACATGCACAACGTGCGCGTAATGTGGCTGAAAGCTGCTAAGGCGGCCGAGATTCCCGGGCAACTGGACCGCTCGACCGTGACCCCCGCGCAGGCCATGCGCGCGCTGGAAAGCAGCCGGCACGCGCTGAGCGTGATTCTCAGCCAGGCGCTCACCAGCGACGGGCGGGTGAAGGGCTTTCGTCCCGACGTAGTCGGATTTCTTGGCTACTTGATCGCGCACGATGCGCATCACCGCGGGCAAATCACGATGCAGGCCCGGCAGCTGGGGTATCCGCTGCCGCAGAAGGCCATGTTCGGCATGTGGGAGTGGAACCGCCGCTGACCCCCTGTCTGGCACCGCCAGGTTCGCATCGCGTGTTGTTGCTCCGGGCCACTTTGCTTTCCCGGTTCGCTCGACAATCTACCCGTTCGGACCTCAGGTACAATCCATTTTCGGCAATTCAACGTCGGCCAGTCAGTTGGGCAAGGCGGCTTCCCTGTCATGCGCAAGGCTGCATTAATTCATAATCCGGATTCTGGTGGTAGCAAGAAACGCCAGCGTGAATTGGAGTCGGCGCTGGCTGTGCTCGAAAGTGGCGGGGTCGAGGCAGACCTGATCGCAGCCGAGACGCCGGAGTTCGCGGAGGAGGCTGCACGGCGCGCCATTGCCGCAGGCTGCGACACGGTTTTTGCCGGCGGCGGCGACGGCACGATTCACAACATTGCACAGGTGCTGGCGCAGACGCCCGTTGCATTGGCCATTCTGCCCATGGGGACGGCCAACGCCCTGGCGCACGATCTCGGCATTCCCAACAACGTGACTGCCGCAGCCCGGGCCGCCCTGCATGGCGCACCGCGGCGCGTGGCACTGGGCCGCGTCGAGTACATCGATCTTAAGGGGAATCCGGGCTGGCGTTATTTTGTGGTCGCGGCCGGCATCGGCGTGGACGCGCATCTCTTCTACAAACTGCACGGTGCAGCGAAGCAGCGCATGGGCATGGCTGCGTATTACACCAAGGCCTGGAATCTGTGGTTCAGCTATCCCATGACTCAATTTGTGGCGGAATACCTGGAGAACGGATCGCGCGAGCCGAAGCGTGTCGACGTTACGGAGCTGATGAGCATTCGTATTCGTAACTTTGGCGGCGTACTGAAAGAGCTCGCGCCTGGAGCTTCGCTCGACCGCGATGACCTGCGGCTGGTCTTTTGTCGCACCGCCAGTCGCGCAGCCTATCTTGCATACGTGACACGGGGGCTGCTCGGACAAACGTGGAAGATTCCGGGTATCGACCTGGTCGACAGCCGGCGCGTTTCGTGCCGATACCAGGAGTCTTCTTCAGCCTCGAAGGCATCGAACGGCCAGCGGAAGATCTACATTGAAGCCGACGGCGAATTGCTGGGTACTTTGCCGATGACGATGACGGTCGTGCCCGACGCGCTGACGCTCCTGGGACCTCCGCGCTGATCGATCGGCTTGGCACCTCCCGGCAGGCACACTAGAATTCTTCGAACTGCTTGGAACCTTTAGCCCATTTTCTGACCGGCGCCTGCATGGGACGAGCCGGCCTGAACCGCAAGACGGCGCTGGCCACCTTGACGCTCACGCTCGCGGCGGAAGCCCCGGATCTGGACGTGCTCGGCTCGGTTCGCGGCCAGGCCTTTGCCTTTGCGCATCATCGTGGATTTACGCATTCTTTTCTCGGAGTGGTGATCAACGCCGCAGTGGTGCTGGGGTTCGTCTATCTGGTGTGGCGTTTGCGGGGACGCAAAACCAACGATCCGAACCTACCGCCGCGATGGGGCTTGCTGTTTTTCTACGGCTGCCTTGCCGGCTTGAGCCACATCCTGCTCGATTTCACCAACAACTACGGCGTGCGGCCCTTCTGGCCGTTTTCCGAGAAGTGGTATTCGTGGGACATCGTTTTCATCGTTGAGCCGGTGATGTGGCTTTTTCTGGGTTTGGGGCTGGTTGTGCCGGCCTTTTTTGCCTTGATTGACAGAGAGATCGGAGTGCGGCATCGCGGGCCTCGCGGACGCGTGGCTGCTTCACTTGCGCTGGTGGGCGTCGTACTGATGTGGGGCGTGCGCGACTACGAGCATCGCCGCGCGGTCAATGCGCTGAACGCGCGCACGTATAAAGGCGCCGATCCGATTCGAGTGTCGGCCTATCCGCAATGGATCGATCCTTTTCATTGGTACGGCGTGGTCGAGACGCCGGCTTTTTTCGCCCTGGCGCCGGTAAATTCCCTGGGACCGGAAGTGGATCCCGGCGACGAACTCGAACTCGTCTACAAGCCGGAAGAAACGGCGGTCACCCTGGCAGCGAAGAAATCGTATCTTGGCCGCGCGTATCTGGATTGGGCGCAGTATCCGACCACTGAGACGGAACCGCTAGAAACGGAGCAGGGAGGGTACATCGTCCATCTGATCGATCTGCGTTTTGCGCAGGGCCCTAGCGCCATTCGTGGCCGCCGGGGACGCACTTTGAGCGCTGCTATCGAACTCGATAAGAGCCTGCAGGTGGTTGGCGATGTGTGGGGCACGGAAGGGCATCAAAAGATCGTGCCGGAGCCGGATTGAGGAGGGTGCCGTACAGAGGTAGTGCGCCAGTTTGAATTTTGACCGCATTTCCCTCCTCGCTGGCGTCATCCCGAGCGAAGCCGTCTTTCAGGCGGAGCGAGGGATCTCCCTAGGCACAAAAAACCTCGCGTGGGAGATCTCTCGTCCCGCTGGTGAAAGCGCGGGACTTCGAGATGACGCCGGTCCGTGTGAGATTTCAAACCGAGGCACTACCCGTACAAAGTCCGCCTTGACGGCAGCCGCGCCAGCGCCCAGAATAATATTTCGCTTCTGAAGTGATCTCATGAGGTGATCATGCTTCCCTACCTATTCGTGCTGCTCGCGATTGCCGTACGGTTTCTGCCCTTCGCCGGACCGCTGAACGTCCTGCCCCATGCCTGGCATTTCACGCCGCTGGCGGCGTCGCTCTTGTTTTTTGGAGCGCGCGGCTCGCGCCGGCAGATGTGGGTGCCGCTGGTTCTGCTCGTTGCGACGGACGTGGTGCTGACGAAATTCATCTATGCTTACGTGTTCTCGTGGGACCACCTGGTCACCTGGGCGTGGTACGCCGCGATTTTGTGGCTGGGGACAAACCTGCGCGAAAAGACAGGCTTCTGGCGCGTGGTGGGCGCGGCTATAACCAGTTCAGTTTCGTTTTTCCTGATCAGCAACTTCGCCGTGTGGGCGGCTTGGCCGGGAATGTATCCGAGAACTTTCAGCGGACTGATGATGTCGTATACGGCGGGAATTCCGTTCTTCCGTGGAACTGCGGAAAGCGATCTGTTTTTCTCGCTGGCGTTCTTTGGATTGCCCGCTCTGATGCACACGCTTGCAGAGCGGATGCGGCAATCCGGCGACCACGCAGCGGCGGCATAAGAGCCGCGTACTTCACCCAGAGGCCGCTAGACCTTCTGGTCAGCGGCCTTTTTCCTGCTTCGAAGAACCAGCCAGAAGAGCACTGCGACGGCCGCAACGACTCCAAGCGCCGGGTACAGGTGCTGCTTGAACAGGTTTCCCAGCACCTGCACAATCTGCGGCCCGAACCACAGGACCAGGACCGACAGCACCGAGAATCTCACAAACCTGCCCAGGAAAATTGCGGCCAGAAAGTGCGTGAATCGCATTTCAAACACGGCCGCGCCCAGCACAAAGATTTTGAACGGCATAGGCGGGGGCAGCATGCCGGGAAACATCAGCGCCCAGAATTCATGGCGGTCGAAGGATTGGTGAATTTTCTGGAAGCGCTCTTCTGAAATTCGCTTGCGCAGGACTTTTTCGCCGCCCAGGTATCCGATGATGTACAGCGGAATGCTTCCAACTGCCGAACCCAGCGACGCCATGATCACGTAAAGAAGAAATCGGCCGCGATGTTGGTATGCAAACGCTGCTACCAGGGCGTCAATGGGCATTCCCAACAGGGCGGAATCGGCAAACGCGATCAAGAACACGCCCCACATGCCGAGCGGCGCCAGCACTCCCCAAATCCACGCGGTATAGCGGGCCAGAATGTGTCCGATGGTCTTCAACAGGAAGAAATTAGTGTACGTGATCAGACCAGTCGTGTCAGGCCAGGAGCGTCAGTGTAAGCACCTCAGGCCAGGCAAGTGACAAGCCTTCGACTCCACGAAATTGGTATGATCGCAGACCTTGGAGCAACTATGCGTAAGCTCATTCGCTGTCTCGGTCTTGTCTTTTTCTTAGCAGCGTTCGCACCAGCAACACTAGCCGCACAACAATTCGACGTGGTGCTCGAAGGCGGACGGGTCATGGATCCTGAAACCGGGCTCGACGCCGTCCGCAACGTCGGGATTCGCGATGGCAAGATCGCGCGCATCTCAACCAAACCGCTCAGCGGCCGACACACGATTCAGGCCAGCGGACTGGTCGTCGCTCCCGGATTCATTGATCTGCACCAGCATGGACAGGAACCCGAGAGCCAGCGCGTGAAGGCTTTCGACGGCGTGACGACAGCGCTCGAAATGGAGATCGGCGTTCCGGATGTTGCCCGATTTCTGAAAGCGAAGGAAGGACGCTCGTTGATTCACTATGGCACCACCGCGAGCCACGCAGCCGCGCGCGCCATGGCGTTCGGCACACCGCTGAATCCTGAAATCGACCCACAGAGTGGGAACGCGGAGATCCTCCCCAGGAGCGGTACTGCAACGAACCAGCCGGCGACACCGGAGCAAATCCGGGAGATCCAGCAGCGTCTGCGCGACGAAATCGACCGCGGCGCGCTCGGAGTGGGCATGGGCATTCAGTACACGCCCGGCGCCACGCGGCTGGAGGTGATTGATACGTTCCGCGTCGCCGCAGAGCGCAAACTGCCGGTTTACACGCACGTGCGCAGCTTTGGGCACACGGAACCAGGATCGGATATCGAGTCCATCGAAGAAGTGATCGGCGCAGCGGCTATCAGCGGTGCGCCGTTGCACGTGGTGCACATCAACAGCAGTTGCCTGGCCGACACTCTCGAATGTCTGTCGCTCATCGAGGACGCGCGGGCTCGCGGTCTGGATGTAACGACCGAAGCTTACCCCTACATTGCCGGGATGACGGAGATCAACTCGGCGTTGTTCAACCCGGGCTGGCGCGAACGGCTGGGCATTGACTACGCCGGCCTCGTGCTGCCGAATACGGGCGAGCATCTCACTAAGGAGCGATTTGAAGAACTGCACAACTCGACCACGCCGCAAGCCGTGCTCTTGTTCGCCAACACTCAGCAGATGATTGATGCGACGATTCCCAATCCGCTGGTGATGATCGCGAGCGACGGGGCGCAGGGGCATCCGCGCAACGCCGGATGCTACGCGCGCGTGCTGGCGCAATATGTGCGCAAAAAAAAGACGCTGACGCTGATGGAGGCATTGCGCAAAATGACGCTCATGCCGGCGCAGATGTTGGAGCGTTCCACTCCCGCCGGGCGGCTGAAAGGACGCTTGCAGGAGGGCGCTGACGCCGACATCGTGATCTTTGATCCGGCGACGATTGCCGATCGAGCCACGTTCGAGAAGCCAATGGAGCCGAGCGTTGGCGTGCATTACTTGCTGGTGGGCGGGACAGTGGTGATTGACGACGGCAAGATGGTGTCGGGGATATTTCCGGGACGGGCCATTCTAGGGCCGGGGAAGACGGAGAAGCACTGAGCCTCGTAGTAGAAAACCCAGCCAAACCAGACTCAGTGTTTGTGTTCGGTCTTGCCGCTCAGCAGTTCAATCGCGTGCGGAATCAACGCGGCCGCGGCCTGGAGTGATTCGACCGCGCCCGAGGGACTTCCCGGCAAATTGAGAATCAGAGCCCGGCCGCGCACGCCGCAAACTCCGCGGCTCAACGCCGCGAGCGGAGTTTTCTTCATTCCTTCTGCGCGCATGCACTCAGCGACGCCATCGAGGAGCCGGTCGCACACCGCGACGGTCGCGTCAGGCGTGAAATCGCGGGCGGCGATTCCCGTTCCGCCGGTGGTCACGATGAATTGCACCTCACGCGCGAGGCGGATGAGCAGATTCTGAATCTTGGTGGGATCGTCGGGAACAGTTTCGCGGGTGACGACTTCGAAGTTGAGCTTCTGAAGGAATTGCGCGACCGCAGGGCCGGATAAATCTTTGCGCTGGCCGCTGGCACACGAATCGCTGATCGTGACGACCGCCGCTGTCAGCTTTTTGTCGGCCTGCGGTTCAGCTGTCGAGGAGGACATCTTCCTCTTCGTCCCTTCCGCGATGGCTGGCCGCACTCGGAGGAGCTGAAGGTTGCGCGGGCATCGCGGCCGATGCCGCTACCGGCTCCGCCTCGCCAGCGGCGTCGCGCTGCGACTCGTCGAGCAGCCGCAAGCCTTCCATGAGAAGTCCCTGGGTGTTGAGTTGGGTCGTCTCCTTGTCGGTCTTGCCTTCAAAGTCGAGCTGGAAATTGCCGCCGGTCCAGCGCAGAACCTTGAAAACCGCCTCGTCTCCAACCAGTGACCCATAAGTCGCGTGCTTCACCTGGCCCTCGACGAAAAATACTTCGCATTTGTCGCCTTCGTTGGTGAGCGTGAGTTGGCAGCTCTTGCGGCCCATTTCGAGCGACTGCATCAGATCGATCACGTTCATCTGCGCCAGGCTGCCGCGCACCACACCGTCGGAGGGCGCGGTCTTCGCCATCTTCTCGAGCGCGATACGGTCGATCATGCGCTTGATGCGGCGCGTAGCTTCTTTCAGGAAAAACGGCTTCTCCAAGTAATCGTCGGCGGCATCCTGTGGCGAGAGCCGTTCGGCGATGTCGGCCTTGCTGGCCATGATCACGCTGGAAAAGTTCGCCGTGGCGGGGCGGCTTTTGAGCCGCTCGACGAGCTGGCGGCCGTCCATGCCGGGCATGCGATAGTCGCAGACCAGCAGGTCGGGCTTGTCGTCGACCGCTTTCAGCAGCGCGTCGGCGGCGTCGGAGGATGTCGTCACCTGCGCGAGCGGAGCGAGCGCCTGCTGCAGCATCGCCAGCATCATCGGATTGTCGTCCACCAGTAGCAGCTTGACGTTATTGGCCATGACTTGTTGCGGCTATTGCTTCCGGCGCCGATAGGAGCCGCTTTTGCCGCCGCTCTTGCGCTCCAGCGCAATCTCGCGAATCTCGATACCCTTGTCGGCGGCTTTACACATATCGTAAACCGTTAGGGCCGACACGGCGGCGGCAACCAGCGCCTCCATTTCGACTCCCGTCTGCGCCGTGGTCGTAACTTTGGAGGCAATAGCGACGCCATTCTCGCACAGGCGCACATTCACATCAACGAGCGCCAGCGGCAGCGGATGGCACATCGGAATCAGTTCCGCGGTGCGCTTGGCCGCCATGATGCCCGCCAGCCGCGCCACTTCCAGCGGATCGCCTTTCGGATTTCTCGGCAGCGCCTTCAGCACCGCCGATTTCATCGCCACGAAAGCGCTGGCCTCAGCCTCGCGCCGCGTCGAAGACTTGGCCGAGACATCGACCATCTTCGCTCGCCCGCCGCGATCGTAGTGAGAAAGTGCCTTCGCCATGCAGAAATTCGTACTTCGACCACTGCGCAAATCTATCTTACATGGATGCGGACCGTGGAGAGTGATGCCGCAGGTAATCGCCTAGCGTGGCATGACGGCGACCCAGTCGCCGGCAGGAATGTGCTCGCGATCAGGCGGGATCACAACATAACAATTTGCGCGCGCGGTTGCGGCGATGTCGCCCGATCCCTGCCAGGGCATGAGTTCGACAGATGAGTTCTCAAACTCGCCCGCGAGAATCGCCGGAAGAAATCGCTTGAGGCCGGTCTTAACGCGAATGTCGGACTTCAAGCGAGCATGCAGGAATGTGAGCTTCTGCGGGGACGCACCGGCTAATGCCGCCAGCATCGGCGCGACAAAAAGGTCGAAGGTTACCATGGTCGAGACCGGATTACCGGGAAGACCGAAGAAATATTTCTGTGCAGAGGCGTCCGCACATCTTCCGAACACGACAGGCCGTCCCGGCTGGATTTGCGCCCCGGTAAAGAAGAACTCAGCTTTCATCTCCGACAGAACCTGCTCGACCAGATCGTAGCGGCCCATGGAAACGCCGCCGGTGATCAGCAGAAGATCCGACGCGAGCCCTTGCTCGATGAGGCGGCGCAGTGCATGAGGTTCGTCAGGCGCGATGGGCAGCAATACGGGCTCGCCGCCGGTCTCACGAATCTGCGCGGCAAGCGAATATGTGTTGGAATTGCGAATCTGCACTGGGCCGGGTGTGGAATTGATGTCCACGATTTCATCGCCGGTTGCGAGCACGGCGACGCGCGGACGGCAGTAAACCTGCAGCCGAGATTTACCAACTGACGCAGCGAGAGCAATGGCGGGAGCGTTGAGCCGCCGACCACGATCGAGCAGAAGACTGCCCTGCCGGGCCTCAGCGCCACGCGGAACGATGCTTTCACCGGGAGTAGCTTGCTTCGTGATTTGGACCGCATCGCCGCGTCGCGACGTGTATTCGACCATCACGATGGCGTCAGCACCCGCCGGGACCGGAGCGCCCGTCATGATGGAAACCGCCTGACCGTGCCCGACTGCAGATGGAATTTTGTCAGTTTGCTCACCGGCTTTGATTTCGCCGATCACGTCAAGTGTGGCAGGAACGTGGGATAAATCGGCAGCGCGGACAGCATAGCCGTCCCGCGTCGCTCGCGGGAAAGGCGGAAAATCGCGATCGGCCGTCACCGGTTCGGCGAGCACGCGGCCGGCGGCGTCGAGTAGATCAGCACTCTCTGTTGCTGGGGGATGAACTCGCGCCGCGTGCTCCTCGGCCGTGCGGCGGGCGTTTTCGAATGTCAGAAGTTTCGCGTCCACGGGCGTGGCGGACATGGAGAGATCATACGACAGGAAACGACGCACGCACGCTGCGATGGAAAAGCGGATTCCTCCCCCTCGCCTTCGCTCGGGGTCGGAATGACAAGATCTTAGGAATGAAACTACCGCGCCAATTCTTGCCCCAGCACCGCCGGGTTGCTGGCGAACGACAGCCCGGTCTCGAGATCGACGATGCGATCACGCACGAGTTCGGCAATTTCGCCGTCGAAGTGCTGCATGCCCTCGCTGGAGCCGGCTTTGATGGCATCGAGCAGGCTCTTGTTCTCGCGCTCGCCTTTTTCGACGCACTCGCGCGTGCGGGCATTGGCTTTGAGGATTTCGAATGCCGCGATGCGGCCGCTGCGGTCGGCCTTGGGGATCAGCCGCTGGCAGATGACATAGCGGAACGACTTGGCAAAGCGCTCGCGCACTGACTGCTGCTCGGTCGGCGAGAACGAACTGACGATGCGCTCGACGGTCTTCGACGCGTCCATAGTGTTCAGGCTAGAGAAAACGAGATGGCCGGTCTCGGCCGCTTCCAGCACGATCTCAATAGTGTCGCGATCGCGCATTTCTCCGACCATGATCACCTTGGGCGCCTGCCGCATGGCCGCGCGCAGTGCGTGATCGAAACTGGGCGTATCGCTGTGCAGTTCGCGCTGGTGAATAGTCGAGCACTTATGATTGTGCAGAAACTCAATCGGGTCTTCGATGGTGATGATGTGGTAATACTTTTCGCGATTGATGGCGTCGAGCAGCACGGCGAGCGTCGAAGACTTGCCCGAGCCGGCGGGTCCGGTTACGAGCACGATGCCGTCGCGCAGCTTGGTGACGTCGGACAACTGCTCCGGCAGGCGCAGGGTCGCGAAATCAGGAATGGCGGTCGGAATCACGCGCATGACTACGGCACAACTGCCGCGCTGTATGAAGATGTTGACCCGGAAGCGGGCCATTCCAGGCAGGCCAAACGAGATGTCGCAAGCCCCGTGCTCGCGCAGGGTAGTAATCGCCTGCTTGTTGTCGCCGATCAGATCGGCGGCGATGCGGCGGGTGTCATCGGGGGTCAGAACGGTCAGGCCGGGCACCTGCACAGGGATCATTTGCCCGTAAACCTGCACTTGCGGCGGACGCCCCGGCGAAAAAATCAGATCGCTGATCTTCTCCGCAGAACGCAGCATGGCGCCGAGCAAGGCAGGTGTAGCGGCGCTGCCGCTGGCCGAGAAATTCTCTAAAGGAACAGAAATCGGTGCAATGGTTGGTGCTGCCATTCGCTCCTCTCAGGAATCGCATGCACCACAGACGGGGAAGACTGAGTAACTTAAATGTACCGCGCCGTAGGCGCGAGTGCGAAAGGCCGACGGTACATCGCCCTTGGTAACCTAGCAGGACCGGCGAGACGAACAGGGCCGCCGATTAGCCGCCCCTAACTCACTGCATTCGCAGGCCCTGCGGGCCTAGTTCTTCTTGGGGGGTTTCTTCTTGCCGAAGCTGGTCTCGACCGAAGCGCCAATGCTGGTCAGCATCTGCTTGGCGGCATCGGCATACTGGCCGTTGGGCTGCAGTTCCAGGTATTTCTGAAACGCTTCCGCCGTCCCCGGCGGGGCGACCATTTTGTCTCCCTGCAGCGTCGCCTTTCCGATCATATTCACGCCCTTCCAGTAATAGGCGTCAGCCTTGGTCGGGTCGGTAGCGATGACCTTGTCGAACGCGGCAACGGCGTCATCCACCCTGCCAGCATTTGTGAGGACCGCACCCGTATTGAAGTAATACTGCACCGCGGAGGAGGGATCGGTTTGCGCAGCCAAGGCGTAAGTTTTTACGGCGTCGTCCACCTTGTTGGACTTGGCGTAGGCTTCGGCCAGGTTGTTGTAGTATGCCGCGAGGGTCTGGGCCTGTTTGGCTGCGTCCTTATCCGGAGTCGTTTGCTTCAGTTGTATCGCCTTCTGATAGGAATCGACGGCCGATCCCAAGCGCTTCTGCTTTTCTGCCGGATCGGTCTGCTTGAGGGCTGACATCCGGTAATAATCACCCAGTTTGAACCAGATCAGGTCGCGGGTCTGGTCGATCTGGTTGGCGTCGTTCAGGTTGGCGATAGCTGTATCGAAGTCGCCGGCGTCCGCCGCGGTTTTGGCCGCGTTTAGCTTGTCGTTCAACGACTTGACGGTGTTGATCTCTTTCGCCTGTTTTGCCTGCTGTTCCTGCCGCTGTTTCATCTGCTCGGCAGTGAGCCCTTCGCCCTTCGCCTGCCGCTCTTGTTCTTTTTTCAGATCGAGGTCAAGGGTAAGTTCTTCCGCCGCAACCTGAACTCCGGTCAGGTGATAGGTTTCTACTCCGGCTTTCTGTTCATCGGGAGTCTTATAGAGGGTGACCTTGTATTTCCCGGGCGAAATTCCGAGTGAAAAGTACTCGCCCTTAGCATTGGTCTTGAGGCTGTACTTCTGGCCGTTTTCGACGTTGACATACTCCACAACCGCACCGGCCATGGGCGTGCCATCGACATTCTTGCAGACGCCTTTCACGGATCCCGAAGCCTGCGCCCAGACCGGAGGCACACACAGTCCCAGCGCCAGCACTGCAAATATGAGAATTGCGAAATGCTTTTTCATTTTGCCTCCCGGCAACGAATGCTATCGCTCTGCGTACGCGATCGGATCCCTGGCCCCCGCGGCAGCAAAGGCACGCAGGCGCAGGGCGCAGCTGTCGCACACACCGCAGGCCAAATCCTCGCGGCTGTAGCATGACCAAGTTAAATCGAAGGGTGCACCCAGTTCAAGGCCGAGGCGCACAATCTCGGCTTTGCGCATGGCGATGAGCGGGGTCACGACTTCGATTCGGCCTTCCTTCGTGCCCGCCTTCACGACCCGATTGAACGCATCGTAATACGCGGGCCGGCAGTCGGGATAGCCGGAGCTATCGGGCTCGACCGCGCCAATGTACACCTTCTCGGCGTTCAGCACTTCCGCCCAGCTCACCGCTACGGCCAAAAAATGGGCGTTGCGGAAGGGAACGTAGGTCACGGGAATGCCGTGCCCGAGCGAATCGGCGGTTGGCACGGCGATGTTGTCATCGGTCAGCGCGGAGCCGCCGATGGCGCGGAGAGCCTCGTTTCTGACGATGAGCTTGTCGCGAATCTGTAGCCGCTCGCAGATCGCCAGAAAGGATCGCCGCTCCCGCTCTTCGGTGCGCTGGCCATAGCTGACATGAACCGCCGCCGCGTCGTAATCGCGAGCCGCCAGCGCAGCGCAGACGCAGGAGTCCATGCCTCCGCTGAGCAGCACCACCGCGCGGGATTTTCCGTGATTCGTCATCGGTTCCAGTCGCTGATTCGGCGGAGCTACACTCCCTTCACCGCCGGATCCCAGATGAACTTGTGAAGCTGCAACCCCAGCCTGGCTGGAACATTGTCGGCAATCATCCAACCGGCCAGCACTTGCGGATCGAGCAGGCAATGCGAAGTGTCGCGCGAGCCGGTGGCGTCCTTGCAAAACGCAGGCGAGAAGAGCACTGCATTCACCTTTTCGGCGAGATTGTGCCGCGCGGTGAACTCCCGCGCAAAGTCGTAGTCGGCGCGGCTGGCGAGGACAAACTTAACTTCATCGCGCGAAGTCAGGGCATCAAGGTTGCTCATGTCGAACGTATTCGCCTCGCCTGAGTCCGGACATTTGACGTCCACGATCTTGATGACCTCGGCCGGAACGCTCGCCAGAGGCCGCTCGCCGCTGGTTTCGAGAAGAACCGTGTATCCGTCTGCGAGCAGGTGCCGCATGAGAGGAATCACCTCGCGCTCCTGCAGCATAGGCTCGCCGCCGGTGATTTCAACCAGCCCGCCAGCCGGGCTCAGCCGCGAAATTTCGTCGCGCACTTCCTGCATGGTCATCTTGCGGCCGCCCTGGAACGTGTATTCGCTGTCACACCAGATGCAGCGCAGATTGCACCCCGTCAGGCGCACGAAAACGCAGGGTAGTCCGGCATGCGTAGACTCGCCCTGAAGGGACTTGTAAATTTCGGTGATCTGCATAAAAGCAATTGCGGGCCGCCAGTCGCCCGCCATGCGCCTGTCGAGCTTCGCTTGACCGGACAGCCGAGGCGGCTGTCCCTACATGGTCTTATTCGCTGTATTTTGCCGTTGTCGTATCAGTTTCGAATACCGTGACGTCTTTGACGCGCACCCGGCCGTTGGTCACGGTTTTGAGCCGCTGATTCGACTCATCGTAAAAATATTTGGCCAGATTCTCCGCCGACGGATTGATTACCGTGAAGGGCTCGATTTCGTTGATCATCTGGTGATCCAGCCGCTCGATGACGTGCTTCATCACTTCGCGCAGGTCCTTGAAGTCAAGCAGCAGGCCGGCTTTGTCGAGTTCCGTACCGGCCAGCGTGACGCGAATCTTGTAGTTGTGGCCGTGCGGATTCTCGCACTTGCCCTTGTAGTTGCGCAGGTAGTGCCCCGCGGCGAACGTATCTTCAACCGTGACCTCGAACATGAGCCCCCAAGCCCGCGCCGATAGCGGCGGAGCGCGCATTCTCCAAGGACTCTATTGTACAGCGAAGGAAAACGCACTTCAGGCACGGGCCAGCAGCCGCTGCAGCGCGATAGGTCCAAGAATGCCCACGGCGATCCCATAGCCAAGATCGGCCCAGACCACGCGGCCGAGGTTCACCAGGTACAGCGCTGCCACCAGCGGCAGACTTGCGATCGCCAGAACGTTTCCCTGCCTCGCCTTGGCCGGAGCCATCTCCCACAGATTGGACAGGTCGGCCGTGGAAGGGATGGCATGCATCCCGATGGAGAGACCGAGCCAGTAGAAAAAATAGGCCACGGGGCCGCTGACTCTCAGGCCCTTTAGCGACAACCAGGCAGAGGTACAGAAGATTACGCACAGAGCTGTGTTCACCACGAATGGACCGATGCTGACAAAGAACAACGCGGCGAAACTGTCGGTTTTTTCATGAATCACGTAGCCCGCCGGATTACCCAGACGCAGGAAGCGCACGTCATAGACCTGCAGTCTGAAGAGCTTGCAGAAAAAGAGATGCGCTGCTTCGTGCAGGATTACACCCGGAAAAGTGAGAATGGAGACAATCGGGCCGGAAACGAAGAGCGCCGCCACGCGGACGTTCGGGGTGAGTTCGCATTGGCAGCAATCGCCCTGGCGCATGGCGACGGAATTATGTATCGAATGCGAGGATTTGGAAAGGAGAAGTTTGCGAGGAGTTGTATTTCTTACATCTCTTACGCCACGCCGAAGAATTCCTCCACCGCTCGCATCTCGGTCGTCTTTTGATAGGGAGGCAGGCTCTCCAGAAATACGCGCCCGTACTGTTTCTTCAAGATGCGGTTGTCGAGCAGCACCAGCAAGCCTCGGTCGTGCAGCGAGCGAATGAGCCGCCCGAAGCCCTGTTTCAGCGTAATGACGGCCGCCGGCACCTGGTACTGAAAGAATGCGTTGCCGCCTTCCGCGTCGATCGCCTTCACCCGCGCCGCCACGACTGGATCGGTGGGAACGGCGAACGGCAGGCGGTCAATGATTACACAGCTCAGCTGCTCGCCCTGCACGTCCACGCCCTGCCAGAACGACGACGTGGCAAAGAGAACTGCATTCGGCGTCAGCCGATACTCCTCGAGCAGTGCACTTTTCGGTGCATCGCCCTGGCGAAGTATCGGAAACTCAACCTCGCCCAGCAGCCGCTGATGAATCTCGTTCATCTGCGCGTAACTGGTGAAGAGCACAAACGCTCGCCCGCGCGTGACTTCGAGGATCTTACGAATCCGTTCGGCGGCCTTGGACGTGAACTGCGGCGTGCGCGGATCGGGCAGGTCGGGCGGAACGTACAACAACGCCTGATTTTCGTAGTCGAAGTGCGACGGCAACACCAAGTCGCGGGCGTGGTCCATCCCCAGTCGCTGGCGGATGTATTCGAAGCCCCCGCCGACCGCAAGCGTGGCCGAGGTGAGCACCGCGCACTCCAGTTTCGACCACAGGCATTCCCGCAGGATCGGCCCAACGTCGATCGGCGTGGCCTGGATGTAAACGTTCTGCCGGCCTTGAGATCTTTCCCTGTTCTTCTCCGTGTCTCTGTGTCTCTGTGGAGAGAAAGTCCTTCCGCGCCGCTCGATCCAAAAAACGGTGTTGCGATCTTCGGACTCCATGGCAAAACTGAGCTGAACCTGAATCTCCTGCGCCCGCCGCACGAAATTGAAAATCTCCTCTGGCTTTTGCGACAGGCCTTCGAGTTCGCCGGCCAGGCGCGTCAAGGCCTGATTCAGCGCGAGAAATTCGTCTCCGTTTTCTTCCAGAAACTCGCGGCGCGTCTCAAAAGCAAAACGGCCTTCTCCCGGCGGCAGCAATGAAAAGAACAACTGCGAGCGCTCGCGCAGGCTGCCCACAGCGCCCGACAGCGACGGTGAGAGCAGGCGGTTGTGCTGCAGCGAGTTCTCGACATCACGGGCCAGCTCTTCGACGCGAAGATTGCTGACGGAAATGCCGAAGTAGTTTGCCGCCACGTCTTCCAGGTCGTGCGCCTCGTCGAAGATCACAGTGGAGGCTTCGGGCAGGATGCCCGCATCCGGCGCGCCCTCAGCCTGCAGCTTAATGGCAAGGTCGGCGAAGAACAGATGATGATTGACGATGACGATGTCGCTCTCCATCGCGCGCCGCCGCATCTCGGTGATAAAGCAGCGCTCCCATTGGCTGCATTTCTGGCCGATGCAGGCCTCGGCGCGCGCGTCCAGCTTGTGCCACAGTGGACTCATTTCCGGCAGTTCGGCCAGCTCCGCGCGATCACCGGTGCCGGTTGTTTTTTCCCATGCCGCGATCGCGCGATATTGCTCGATTTCTTCCAGGCCGCTCAGCACCGGCTGATCCGTCAGGTCATAGAGCTTCTTGCGGCACAGGTAATTGTTGCGGCCCTTCATATAGCAGACCGAAAGCCGCGAGCCTGACGATGATTCTCCATACAGCGCCTGCTCGAGGAAGGGAACGTCTTTGTAGAAAAGCTGCTCCTGCAGATTCTTCGTGCCGGTCGAAATGATCACGCGCTTGCCGGAACGGATCACAGGCAGCAGATAAGCGAGCGTTTTGCCGGTGCCTGTCCCGGCCTCGACAATCAGGTGGCGCTTTTCTTCCAAAGCCTGCTCGACCGCTTGCGCCATCTGCAGTTGTCCCCGGCGAAACTCATAGAGAGGATGCGTGCGCGACAGAAGCCCGCCTGGGGCGAAGAACTGATGCAGCGAAGCGTCCCTCCCTGCGGACGCGCGCTCGCGCGGCGTAGCAGGAGGCACGGACTGGGAAGGAGGAGTCATGGAAGTCTCTATAATAACCAGTTCCTCGACGCGAATAGGCACGAAGTGAACTTAGACGAAGTGAATCGCCACGCCGAAGGAAGTCGCCAACAGTGAAACCGGATTCCGCCATTACGCCATCAGCCCCAACTGTCGCAATTGTGGGCCGCCCCAATGTGGGGAAGTCAACGCTCTTCAACCGCATGGTGGGCTCGCGCCGCGCGATTGTGGGCGACGAGCCGGGCATCACGCGCGATCGCCTCTACGGAGAGGCGGAATGGCGTGGTCACAACCTGCGTATTGTGGACACGGGCGGAATTCTGCCCGAGGAAAAAGATCTCATTCCGGCGGAAATCTTCCGTCAGGCCCGCGTCGCACTGGAGGAATCCGCCGCCATCATCATGGTCGTAGACGGACGCTCGGAACTCGCTGCGCCCGACCTGGAACTCGCGCGACTGCTGCGCAAAGCGAACCGGCCTCTGTTCCTCGCCGTGAACAAAGTGGACAGCGACAAGCAGTCAGCTTTGCTCGCCGACTTTCACCGCCTGGGCATTCCGCAGATGTTCCCCGTCTCTGCAGAGCATGGCCGCGGTGTGGACGATCTGCTCGACGCGTTAATCGCGGTCGTCCCTCCCGTCGCCACAGAGGACACAGAAGGCACTCAACCGACGACGGACGACGAACAACCAGCGTCCGAGGTGAAAGTCGCCATCATCGGTCATCCCAACGTGGGCAAGTCGACTCTGCTGAACTGCCTCACTGCGACCGACCGCGCCATCGTTTCGCCGATTCCCGGTACTACCCGCGACGCGGTGGACGAGCTCGTAGAGCGCAACGGACGCCGCTTCCGCTTCATTGACACGGCCGGAATCCGCCGCAAAGGCAAGACGCATCTTATGGCGGAAAAACTTTCCGTTGTGATGGCGCGCAAGCATCTCGAGTCCGCCGACATTGCCCTGCTCGTCATTGACGCGACCGAAGGCGTGAGCCAACTCGATGCTGCCATTGCCGGATACGCTCACGAGAGCGGGCGGTCGGTCATCCTCGTGGTCAACAAGTGGGATCTTGTTCTCAGCGGACAAAACAAACCAGGCCGCCCCACGAAAGCCCAGCGCATGCACGAGTGCAAGCGGCCCGCCGACCGCGACGCCTACGAGCAACGCCTGCGCTACCAGCTCAAGTTTCTGCGTTATGCGCCGGTAGTTTTCGTTTCGGCCAAGTCTGGCAAAGGCACCGAGAAGATTTTCCCGTTGCTCGAGCAGGTCGCCGACGAGCGCCGCAAGCGCATTCCCACCTCGGCCATGAACCGGTTTCTTGAGTGCGTCGACTTCGACCGAGCTCCGGTACCGGTACGCCAGCGCGTGAAGATTTTGTATATGACGCAGGCATCGGTGGCACCGCCCACATTCGTGCTCTTCACCGACCGCGCTGTACATCTGCATTTCTCCTATCAGCGCTTCCTCGAGAACCAGATTCGTCATGCTTTTGGCTTCGTGGGCACACCGATCTGGATCAAGACCAGAGCGAGAGATTCGTAAGCCAATTACTCTCCCTCGACCATCCGATCCTCGGTAAGCAGTCCGATTCGCTGCACGCCGGCGTGATGCGCCAGGTCAATCACATCGGCGACGTACTGAAAATCCACGTCGGCATCGCCGCGCACGAAGGCGACTTTTTCCGCGCGCGCCAGATAAATCTGCGTGAGCCGCGTTTCCAGTTCCTCCCATGGGATGTCTTCGCGATTGATCTTGACCAGCGACTGCTGATCCTTGGCTGTCCACACCACCTGAATGACGACAGTACGCTCCGGTTGCGCCACCGACTTCCTATCCGTTGGCGGCTGCGGTATCTGCGCCTTCTCCTGATACTCCTTGTCCATCGAAACCACGAGCATGAACATGACGATCAGCGTGAGCAGCACGTCAATCAGCGGCGTGACGTTGATCTGTGGACGAGACGCACCTCCGCCCCCGGTTGAGAAAGCCATCGGAATCGCTCCTCTCCGGACGCGCGTCTGGAGACTCAGACACCCGAGTGTTTCTCCATGTTCCACGAAATATGTTCCACGAAACGCCTTCCACGAAATACGTCCCACGCCGAGAAGTTTGCGCGATTTCGGCTGTAGCGTGCATCATGGAAACACGGTCGCGCGACAGTTGCGGCCTAGACCAGCAAGACGCGAGCCTGACCGTCCCAAGTCGTACACCAGCGTTCGTTCCTGGATTCGTTGCTCTGTTGTTCTTCGCCACTCTCCTTGTCTCGCTTGTTCGAGCTCAGGACAACTACGAAATTCAGGTCTACAGCTACGAGACCGTTGAGCCGCGTGCGACCATGCTCGAGATTCACTCCAATTTCACGGTCGAAGGCAGCAAAACTGTGCAGGACGGCATGCTGCCCACCAACCACACCGAGCACGAAACGCTGGAAATCACGCAGGGGATCAACAACTGGTCGGAGGTGGGCTTCTACTTATTTTCCAGCATTCAGCCGGACGACGGTTGGCAATGGGTCGGCGATCACATACGCCCCCGGTGCGCATTCCTCCTGAATGGCATTGGCCGGTGGGCGTGAGCTTGTCGCAAGAGATCGGCTACCAGCGCGCCGCCTTTTCGCCGGACACGTGGACCTGGGAAATTCGGCCCATCATTGACAAGAAACTCGGACGCTGGTATCTCGACTTGAATCCGAGTCTCGACCGCTCGTTCCACGGCCCCAGCGTGAACAAAGGCGTCGAGTTCTCGCCCAACGTGAAGGTGAGTTACGACATCACCAAGAAAATTGCCGGCGGGTTAGAATACTACGGCTCGTACGGCTCAATCACCGGCTTCGATCCGGCAGGGCAGCAGCAACAGCAGTTCTTCCCCACCATCGACGTGGACTTCGGCCCGCAATGGGAGTTCAACTTCGGCGTAGGAGTGGGCGCGACGCATTCCACCGATCATCTCATTGTGAAGTGCATAATCGGGCGCAGGTTTTCCTGGCCGCACAAGAATTAGCGGAATTGGCCAGCGTTCAGGTTCTCACCGGCGTCTGGGAGACACGCTCTATCCATTTGTCGAACTCTGCGAGAGCAAGTTTGCACTGCCGCTTGTGCCGCTCCTTGCGGTCTCGAATTTTCTGCTCCAGCGGAGGCAGCAAATCGAAGGTGATGTTCGCTGGCTGAAAATTGTTCGCGTCCGCGTGCGTCACATAATGCGTCAGCGAACCGAACGCCGAAGCCCTTGGAACGGGCACTAACTCATCTCCGGACACCAGAGCGGCGGCATGAATTCCTGCGAGCAGCCCAGTTGCGATCGACTCTATGTAGCCTTCGACGCCGCAAATCTGACCCGCGAAAAACACCCGCGGGTGCATCTTCATCTGCAGCGTCTCGCATAGCAGCGCGGGCGCATTGATGTAGGTGTTGCGGTGAATCTGGCCGTAGCGCAGGAAACGCGCGTTCTCGAGCCCCGGGATCAGCCGCAGTACCCGCGCCTGCTCGCCAAATTTCAGGTGATTTT
>JASHPH010000202.1 GCA_030038255.1 Candidatus Sulfotelmatobacter sp.
CGTTCCAGCGCCCCTTCTCGAAATTCCAGATACCACCAGAAACGGCGTACGCTTCCAGGACGGCTATGTCGCCTTGCAGGAAATTCCCGATCCAGTGCTGCTCGTACCACACGATACCGCGATAGATGACCGCAGCGTAAAGCCCAGGACCGATACCGCTCGTAATCGTGTTGTTCGTAAACCAACTGTTCGAACCGTTCGAAAAGCCACCCTCTGAACCCACGATGATCCCATGCCCCGAAGACGAGACGCCGATGCCGTTCACGAGCAGGCCGTTGACCGTCCCCAATACCATCGCGCAGCCCAAATTGATGTCAGCCCAAGGACAAGAAATCGCAGACTTCCCGGCGCCGTTGAGTGAACTAACGCCCAAAATCGTTTGCGCGTTGCTCATGATCAGCGGTGTAGTCAACGACTGCGTTCCTTGCGGTACGATAATGGCACCGTTCAAGCATGTGTTCGCCGTATAGTTGCACGTCGCGTTCAGTGCCACCTGAAGAGGATCAATCGCCGCCGTATTGCTCGTCGGTGGAGTATTCCCGCTCGTCGGGACGGTCGCGACGATAAAGTCTCCAGGAGCCATGTGGCCGTAGGAATCCGAGCCAAGGCCACCGACGACCGTAACTGTTCCAGTCGCTATACCACTCCACGAATCCGCCGTCGTGCTCGTTCGATAAAAGAAAAACGTCGTTGGGTTCGAGCCTTGGTACGCGACGAGAGACCACGAACCATTGATGCTCGTCGAGTTCGTTCCGTTCGGAACGCCGGAGATCGTCGCGTACATTCCAGGCCCGAACGTCGGCCCGCTGGATAATGTAACCGTGCAGAGCTTTGCTGTCGTACACGACCACGCTGCCGGCTGCGGCTGATTCTGAAGCGTCTCGGCTTGCGCCTCGTAATACGGCCCGCTCGTTCCGTTCGTGCTTACCCATACGCGGTAGCCATAGCAACCAGACCGAAAGCTAGCGTCCGAGAGCTGCACGAGCATTCGGTTCGTACTGCCAGAAGCGGGCGTATAAGAAGTCGCCGGACTCTGCAACGTCGGGCCGTTTCGGTTATAAAGCGTGACGACGACCGAATACGTCTGCGAGCTGGTAAAGTTTCCCGTGCCGCTCGAAAGCGTTTCTGTCGTCACTGTCGGCGCTGCCGGAGTTGAACAGAACCCTCCGGCTGTACTGACGTACCAGAATGGCCCGATCTGGCAAGGCGCTGATGTCGGACACGGGCCGGGTGCATTGATTGACGACGCCGCCCCGAAAGAATTAGACCACCCGCAAGGGGAAGATACGCAGTAGTGAATCGTCGAATCCGTAGCGTTGAAATAAAACTGTCCGAGCGCGCCGTTGACGATCTCGGAGTCCGTGTACGCGACAGCACGCGTATGCGGCTCGCTCAAATTGATCGCAATCGCCGGAGGCGTCGCATTCACCGTCTGACTCGATCCAGTAATCGTCACAGAAGAAGACTGATAGCACGGCGATGTCGCCGCCGGACAGACTTGCAGCTTCCACTGGCTGCCGGAAGGCGTGATCGATGTATTGCTCGGCACCGCAGCACCCGAGTACGCGCCCGAGCTGTTCAGGCCTCCAGACACGACAGTCGCAGGATTGAAAGCAACACCGTTCCAAAAGTACGGCCCGTTCGGATTGATCGGCGAAGGAACGAACGAGAACTGATACGTGCCGCTGTTCCACGATTGCCCGCCAGCATCTGTTGCCTGCCCCGAGACAGTTGTCGTTTGGGCATACAAGAACGCCGGGAAGAGCAGCGCGATCGCGAGTACGAGCTTTTTTAATCGCCCCATACGGGTTTCAACCATCCGTTCGCTTCGAGTTCGGCGTGACGCTTCGCCGTCTCTTGCCTGATATCGGACCTGTACTGCAAGTTCGGAACGCGAATCGCTTCGATCACCGCGCGGACGTGGTCGAAAGCCATACCGATCGTCTCGCCACAGCCGATCGCAGAGCCGAGCCAGCCATTGATTCCCGCCGTCTCGAACTTTTCTTCGTCCGTCTCGCTCACGCGCATATCCATCGCGTAGAAGCTCGTCAAGAGCTTCGTCGTCATTCCTTCGATTGGGATTCCTTCTCGGTAGAACTTTTTTGGCAGCCCGTCGTTTGGATACGGTGGTACGGAGAGCCTGACGGTAGCTGAAAAGGAATGCCGGGGCGAAAGGTCAGGAAGCGTTTCGCCAGCCGCGATCGCGTACAGAAACTTACCAAAATCCATCGGCAGAAGGTGCGCGACGTTACATGTACCTTCGTATCCAATTCTGGGAGTCCACTCCAGTCCATACACTTCTCCGTCCGTCGCGATTGCGTTCAGATCGATCATGCCGATGTAGCCCGCTTCGCGCAGCGGCCCGACGGCCTTCTTCAGCCCGTGAACGAACAGCGGATTCTCACGCTCGCAAGCGAAGACGAGATTCCCGGCGCAGCCCGTCGCAGGCCCGAGATCGCCGTTCATCATCTTCTTGCATTCGAGCGTGTGATTCAAAAAGTGATAGCCGTCGCCGTTCATCCAGACTTCGGTCGAGACTTCCGTTCCACGAACGAACTCTTGCAGGATGAACTCCTTCACGGGCGAAGAACGCCACAAAACGTCGATATAGCGCAGCAAATCTTCCGGCGATTTACTCACGTATGTCGTCGCCGTGTCAGCGTCTTCCCCGCACGGCTTGAAGACGTACGTCTTCTTCGTCTTGTTGACGAACCGGATTGCTTGCGTTACGTCGGTGAAGTGCTCGTACGGCGGGACTTTAATTCCAGAGCGCTCCATGAACTGGATGCCGAAGAGCCGATCGTGTTCGAGTTGATCTGCGAGCGTCGAATCGCCAATCGTCGGCGTCGCAGCACGCGCTTCGTCTGCGATCTTCCCGTACCCGGTCTGGTCGAAAACAACCATATCGTACGAGGCGAGATCGCCTACTTCTCCTTGTTCGATCAGTCCGCGAAACACTCCTGCATTCTCACCCTCGTCGATAGACAGAGAAACGTCGTGGCCCGCTTGCTGCAAGAGCCAAGCGAACCACGCGCCTTCTCCGTACTTCGAGAGGACGCAAATCTTCACTGGCGCCGATCACTTAGGAGAAACGTCGTGATCCTGTCCGTACTTCCGACGGATCGACTTCTGCGTGTCGTGAATCCCGGTGCGCGTGCGCGACTGCGTGAACTCGGTCGGCCCGCCGCCGATGCTCGTCGCGATCGGCGCGCCGCCGACATCCGCCCCGCCATCACGCACGGGCGATGTCGTCACTTCGTCGTCGATCACGACCGTCGCTTCCTTGCCGAGTCGCTTCGCCTCTTCGTGATTCAAGGGAAAGCTCATCTTCTCTTCTCCTCTTCTCAGCAGGGCTTCGCGTTCGGATGCTTGCGATCGCCGCTGCCGAAAGTCCTGTTGCCCCATACTTCCGGGGAATGATGGATGCCGCTGCGCGTGCGTTCCATTCCGCTCGGCACGTGCTCGCGCCCGATCTCGACGGGCGTATGCGCGCTCTGCTCTGAAACCGGATGCGCCTTCTGCGAGCGCGGCTTCTTGATCTTCGCCATGCGGGACAGTTCGCTCATCACAGCCTCCGATTTTAACGCTTAAAACCAAGTCTTACGATACGACACGCGAGATACAAACCGAACCCGACGAGCACCCACCTGCCAACGTAATAGACGAAGAATGCGAGCCAGAACATCACGGCTGCCCTTCGCCAAGCGCGCCAGGAACAGCGACAACACCCGCTCCGGCGCGCAACGGACGCGGCTGCATCAAATAACTCAGCGGGTTTCGCGGCATACTGAACCGCGCCGCACCCATCGGCGCTGCCATCGTACTCGGCTTCCGAAACTGTTCCGCTGCAAGCAGCACGTTCGATGTCCCTGACGGATTCTCTTGCCACGAGAACCGTCTAGCGATATTGCCCTTTAAGTATAATTCTTTTGCGTCCGGACCGAAAAGAGTTTTTAGGAAGCCATCCGAGTAGCCACCCAAACCGCCCCGCGTGATACGAAACTTCTGATGCCAGATGTCTTGCAAGACCTGACGCTTCATAGCATCGAGCGCGCCTTCCATCCCCTGCTCGCGAAGGATCGTAACGTCGTTCACCGATTTACGGTTCAAGAGTTGCTGTGTGACTTGCGCCGGGTCTTTCGTCTTCAGAATTTTGTAGAGCGGACTCTGCCGATCTCCATACAGCTCGTTATATCGTTTCCAGCCAGCGTTCGCTTTACGCCACCCCTCCCCGAAGCCTGCCTTGTTCGCAGCACTCTCCATCGCGCCGTCAATCGACTTCGTCATCTCACGGAACGCACCTTGCACACGGTCTGGAAGTGCGTCGGCGTCTCCGAGTTCACGAAACACCGAACGCAGGTCGATCGCCTGCTTGAAATTGATATTAAATTTCAATCCGTCCGGGGCGAGCATTTCCTTTACGTAGCCGACAAGTTCACGCGGCACCTGCCCCAGAATCTGTTCTTCCGCACCAAGCGGCAATCGCCCACGCAATTCTATCCAGCGATCGCGCATCCCTTTCGTCAAAACGGATGTCGCTTCGAGGTCGCCAAGCTGCTTATAAGCCGCGCTCGCATTCTCGTGCGTGACATCTTTCGCTACCTTCGCAGCTTGCTGGATCGTTTCACCAGCGCCGTCAGCACTCAGTCCTCCACGCTTCGGGTCGATTCTGTCAGCGAACCTGTCGACAGCTTTTACGAACCGTCCAGCATTCTCTTCCATCGCTTCCGCCAACTGATTACCGCCGAGCACGCTGCGTTCACCGACGGCCTGCGCGTAGCGCGCAACAGGCGTTCCTGTCGCCTGTCCGGGTGTCAGATTGATTCCCTCTTTCGCCGCGTGCGCCAAGACTTCCTGCTGTGTCACCGCCGTCGAAGGAATATCGGCAGCCGTCTTAGGCAGCGTCGCGGCTCTCGACGTTGCGAGTGTGCTGCCACTCGCGCGCTTCATCATCGCCCGTATCGGCGAAACGGCGCGCGGTACGACAGCGGCAGCAGCCATCGTCGAAAGCGGAATCGCAGCCTGTCCGATGATCTTCCCACCTTCCCCTCGCTCTGCGGATTCTCTTGCCCGCTCGCTGCTCATACCGACGAACGGCCCAAGTCCGGCAAGCGGCACCTCCCACCACTTTGCCTTCGGGTCTTTGTATGCCGACTTCATTTCGCGAGCAGATGAAGTAGCGACATCGCGCGTCATGCGAGCCATCGGTCCGCCGAATAGCGCGTCTAGCGCCACGTCAGAGCCAGACTGCGGGATAGACGATTTAACGATGCCCTTGACACCTTCCCACAGCTCACCGCCAGAACCTTCGAGCGTAATCCCCTTCCCAGGACGATCTTTTATGAACTGCTCGCCGGTTCCGATCTTCGACTTCGCGGCAGCAGGCCCTTTTACTTTCATCGCACGCGCAATCATCTGCGGCGTGCTTCCGGCTGGAAATACATGGACGTTTCCCTGCTCGTCCTGTACGCGAATTTCTTGTCCGTCGGGCATCTACTTTGGACTCGTCACCGGGACTAACTCACCATTCACGATCTTGTACTGAATCTCTTTCCCACCACCCGGTTTCTTTGTATCGCCTGGATGAGCGATACCGCCCTTCAAAATCTTCACTTGGTTGTCGAACGCATCGAGCTGCTTGTTCATCATCTCCTTCGAGCCAGAGCGAATACCGGGAATCATCGAGCGGATCGCCGTGCGCAAGTCTTGCGCGCCAGTCCCCATCCCGGCGACGTTACGTAGCGACATCGCGCGCTCGTTCAACTGACGAACCCAGATGACGAAGTCCTGCTGCTTCTCCGACAAGTCCTGGGTCGCGAGCGTCGAAAGTTCCGTGTTCGCCAAGCTCGGGTCTTCCGTCGACATCGCGTAATGGAGCTTCGCAATCTGCGCCGCAGAGAAAGGCTTGTCGAGATTGTTGATCGCCTCGCGAGTCTTCTGCGATGCAACCTGAATATCGTTGATCTGCGCCTCGCGCGGCTTTAGCTTGATTCCTTCGCCAGCACCAGCCAGTCCCTTCTCGATCGCATCCTTCGCTGTCGTGTAATAGACGTTTCCGTCGGAATCCATCGCCTGCACAGGGCGGTACTCGTTGAACGCCTTCGCACGAGCCTCTCCACTCGCTTGCGCTTTCTCCATCTGCTTCGCGAAGACTTGCTGCCCCCACGTCTTCAGCGCCTTCCCGTATTCAGGATCGCTT
>JASHPH010000203.1 GCA_030038255.1 Candidatus Sulfotelmatobacter sp.
CCCCTCAGCCACAGTCGGCTGCGGCGGACAGTACAACTGGGATTGCTCAGTGACTGCGACCGGCGCAATCGTTTTCAACGGGCCGAACAGCTCGCTGTTCCTCACCGACTACTTTGACGTGACGACCTATGGTCCGATCGCGAACCTGGTGAAGACGGCAAGCACCGCCTGCACTGGAAGCGCAACCACCAGCTGCCCATCGAACTCGTGGGTGACTTGCACTACCTGCCACGACCAGCACGACATGCTTTATTTCAATGCTGGCCCGACGCTGGGAATCAAGCCCACGCACTTCTTTGTCCGCGGCTGGTACAACCCAGGAAACGTCGCAACCAGCAATAGCGCGGCGCAGTTCTGCCGCAGCTGCCATGGCGGCGAATCCAACGAAGCGCACGGCCAGACCATTCCGACCATGTGATCCCTTCCTTCCAGGGGGAGGACATTTTCCTCCCCCTGGAGGGAACCAATCCCGGCACGGGAGGCCGGCAGTCAGACGATCGAGAGTGGAGAGGGCCATGAGAGCGAATACGAAGAGCAGGTCAGCGAGCCTAGCCCGGATCCTGGCAGTCACCTTGATGCTGGTGGCGGGGCTGTTGCTTGCGGCAGCGTTGCCAGCGCAGGGACAAACTCGAGCGGCCCAACCAGCAAGCCCTGCCGCGGCTGCGACCGGCGGCGACACCATCCAGCCGCAGTCCCTTGCGAGAGCGGTGGCGCGCGTGAACGGGGCGGTACTCACCGACGTGGACCTGCTCCGCGAGATGTACGCGATTTTTCCTTATGCCAAGCAGCACAACGGGACCTTTCCGCGCGAGATGGAGCCGGATATCCGCCGTGGCGCGCTGAAGATGATTGAGTTCGAAGAGCTGGTGTACCAGGAGGCGAAGCGGCGGCACATGACGATTGCGCCGGAGCGTCTGGCCACGGCGGAAAAACAGTTCCGGGATCATTTCCCCAGCGGCCAGGATTACCAACAATTTCTGCGTCTCGAGACCAGCGGCTCGGTTGCGGTGTTGCGGACGAAGATCGCGCGGTCGCTGTTGATCGAAGACCTGCTGAAAATCGAGGTAACGGAAAAATCCGCAGTTTCCCTGGCGGAAGCCAAGAGCTACTACCTGAAGACTCCGGGACAGTTCAAGCTCCCGGAGTCCTATGCCCTGCAGACCATCACCGTAATGCCGCCCGCGAGGCCGAGCCGTGAGCAGCCCAATCCTCCGGCGCCGACGCTGGTGCAGTGGGTCCAAATGAGGGCCCGCGCAGAAGACGTATTGCGGCAGGCCCAAGCGACCAAGACGTATGAAGAATTCGGAATTCTTGCCGAGAAAGTCTCGGAAGACGACTACCGGGTAATGATGGGCGACCACAAGCTGAAGGATGCCAAGGATCTGCCGCCGGAGATTCTCCAGGCAGTCTCGAAAATGCAGCCCGGCCAGATCAGCGGCCTGGTCCAGGCGGAAAACGCCCTCACGATCATTCGCCTGAACGCTCACACGCCGGGACGGATGCAAACCTTCGAGGAGGTATCCAGCGAGCTGCGCGCTCAGATGCAGACGAGGAAGCAGGAAATGCTGCGGCGCGCACTGGATGCGAAGCTGAGAAAGAACGCCAAGATCGAGGAATTGTAGGGGGATACATGCCGCGCGGGATCCGCTCCCGGACTCTGGGCTTTGCGCTGGCGGGGCTGCTGTGCTGCGGTAGAACCCTGCGCGCCCAAGTGCAGCTCGGGAGCGAGACGCAGCTGGGCCTGAACGGCAGCATCAGCACGGGTTACACGGGGATAATGACGAACGTGGGCACGGACAGCCACGGTCTCAGCTACGGAGGCACGGGAGATTTCGACGGCTTCTTTCACAGTCCCCAGTTACTTTCCTTCGACGTCGCGCCCTTCTTTAACCAATCCCGCGCCAACTCCACCTACCAATCCATCACCGACGCCTCGGGCGTGAGCGGCAGCGCGAATCTTTTCGGCGGCAGCCAGTTTCCCGGTTACATCAACTTCTCCAGGGTCTACAACAGCGAATCGAACTATTCGGTTCCCGGATTGGCGAACTATGTAACCGATGGCAACACGGAGACATTCGGTGTGGGCTGGGCAGCGCATTTCAAGAGCCTTCCTTCCTTGACTTTCGGCTACCAGCAAGGGAACAGCGACTACTCGCTGTACGGAACGCAGCAGGACAGCACGAGTGATTATCATTCGTTTTATGGGAACGCCACCTACGTCGTGGACGGATTTTACCTGAGCGGCGGCATCCGGTATTCGAACTCGAACGCGGTGCTGCCGGAAATCGGCTCCGAGGAGACAGAGGAGAAGTCCAACGCGGATCTCACCACGTATACTTTCAATATGACGCGGAGCCTTCCGCTGGCTGGAAACACCTGGGTCAGCTTTGCGAGGTCCAGCACCACCTATGATGCGCTAGGAGAGAGCACCAGCGAGACGGCGGACACAGTGACGGGGGGAGTGGCGTTGAAGCCGACAGAAAGGCTCACCACGCAATTTAGCGCAGATTACGACGACAATCTCGCGGGGTACATCATCCAGCAGGTGGTCGGCACAGGCGCCATCGCACCCGTAACTACCACGGAAGCGCCTTCGCATTCCTGGGGTCTGGTGGGTTCGGCGCAGTACACGATCTTTCAGGGTCTCTATGTAGCCGGAACCTTTTCGCAGCGCCAGCAATTGTTCCTGGGCGAGACGTATGATTCCACTGCCTTCGGCGGTTCCGTGAACTATGGTCACGGTTTTCTAGGCGGGCAGTTCAGCGCAGGCGTGAACATCAATCATAATAGCTACTCGAGCGACAACGGATCCATGCTGGGATTTCTGAGCAACGCAGTTTACATCCGCAGATTCGGCGCCTGGGGCTTCAGCACTTCGTTCAATTATTCGAGGAATGTGCAGACGATTCTTATCGCCTATACGAGCTCGGGTTACAGCTATTCGGGGTCGGCAAACCGGCGCATCCACAGGCTCACAGTGACGCTGGGAGCAAACGGATCG
>JASHPH010000204.1 GCA_030038255.1 Candidatus Sulfotelmatobacter sp.
CGCTGCTGCAGCGTGGCCACGCGCGCCGCCAGATCCTCGGACACGACCGGCTTCACCATGCTCTCCGGCACTTTCTGGCTCTCGACCAGGATCATCGACTGCGACGTGTACTTGGCGTGGAAGGCGTAGGAAACCAGGAATCCGGCCAGCGGCGCCACCAGCGCCGGGACCAGAATCACCTTGGCCCGCCGGCGCAACATCGCCAGATAATCGTCCATGGTCAATTCGCGATTCTCAATCATTGCTCGTATCCTCTCCTCCTTGGCCCATTTTTTGCGCGTTCTATGCGAGTGAAACTTTTCTCGTCAAATTGCCTCAATCAATCCGGATCGGCCGCGGCGTCCAGTCTAGCCCGATGGTGATGACATTGCGGTTTCCAATCCGGTTGCACTGGGAAGTAATGCCGCAGTACGACTGGTTAAAATACAGTTCATTGAACTGGTAGCTGGCAAAGCCGTGCCAGTTATGCCCAAACTGCCGATGCACGCCGCCGCCGAAAAATCCGTATTGGTAGTTCGCGCCCGGCACGCCATTGCACGGCGGCAGCGGCTGAAGCGGATTCGGACTCGACTCGTTGGGAAGAACGCAGGTCTGCCCTGGAACACCGTTCAGCGCCTGCAGGCGGGTGTTGTGGGAATATCCGATATCCGCAATTCCCGACCACACCCGCGTGAACGGCCGCTCCGCGTGAATACTCACAATATCGCTCTGTGCTCCTGCAAACAGGCCTGAACCGCTGGTCAGGAAGCGCTGGTACAACAGCTCCAGACGCGTCTTGGTAAACGCATAGCGCAGCCGGAATTGGCCGGCGGCACCGATTCTGAAGTCGGGAGTCCCAGCGACCTCGAGGTGGGTGAATTGCGGTCCGCCCGCGATCAACAGGTCTAGGCGTCCTGTGATGCGGTGTCCGTACATCAATTGAATGATGTGTGAGTGAAAGGCCAGGCCAGAGATAGAGAAATCGAATCCCTGATATCCGTAGACCGCCGCCACCTGCGTGTGCGCAGTGAGCAGCCGGTCATAGCCGGCCTGCGCCGAAACCTGCGAGCTGCCGATGAAATTTGCCCCGTCGGATTCGGTGTTATAGAAGTGCGTGAAGGCATAACCGCCCGCCGCCGTGATCTGCGACTTGGGCGTCAGGTTTTCGGAAATGTCAGCCAGGCTCACGTTCATCACGCGGGACGCCAAACCAAATGTTCCCAGGCCTGTGCCTCCCCAGAAATAGCCAAACGGCGTACTGCCCAGAGATTCGATTCCCTGCGAACCCTGCGAGCCATAAGCTCCGCCGAAATTGCCTTCCGGCAGGTAGCTGAAGCTGTCGCGTATGGCGAACTGGCCCCGCTTCCAGGTAACTTTCTGATCCAGGTCCATCTGCTGCAGCGCCTTCCAGCCGATACCCGCCTGGTCGTAGTAGCCTGCCCCGCCGAAGTAATCGACCGCCAGGTCGTAGTTGCTCCACAATCGCTGCAAAGTCACGCTTCCAATCGCCCGCGTCACCGAGACGAACGATTGCGAAATCGTTCCGTTGCCCACGTTCGAGTCCGCGCTCTCACTGAACGTCGCCCCCGGCTGGATGTAGCTCAGTGGCGCCGCATGCGGCTCGAGCGAAGGCAAATCCAGGCCGGAGAGCGGCGGATTCTCGGTGATCGGCGGCGGCGCATTCTGATCGCCGTAGGCCGGAACCGGCTGCGGTTGTTGCGGCAACGGCTCCTGCTGCTGAGTGGTGTCACGCGCCGTCGCCGGCTGGGAGTTGTCCTGGCCCCACGCCGCGGGGCCCCACGCTGGCGGGAGGACGGGAAACAGCATCCCGAACATCAGCATTTTAAGAACCCAAACGCTGTGCAGTTTTCTCATCGCGCTCCTTACGGAACCACCACCGTGTCGCCCGGTTTCAGGGCAATGTTCTGTTCCGGATGATTACCTTTCACCACTTCCTTGTAGTTGAAGGGCAGCTTCTCCTGCTTGCCGTTCTCAGTCCGCAGCAGGTAAATCGCCTTGGGATTGGCGAACTGAGTGAAGCCCGCCTGGGCAAGCGCCTGCAGAACAGTCATGTGCGGCAACAGCGCCATCGGCCCGGTGTGCTGAACTTCTCCCGTCACAAAAATACGCCGGCTGTTCATCGCGGTGACCACCACTGTGACGCGCGGATCGGCAATGTACTTCTTCAGCTTCTCCGTAATCGAATCCTTCAGCTGCAGGGGCGTCAGCCCGGCTGCCTGCACGTCATTCAGCAATGGCAGCGAAATCTTGCCGTCGGGGCGCACTGGCAGTGTTTCTTTCAGATCGGGCTCGTGCCAGACCGAGATCTGCAGCACGTCATCGGAGCCAATGACGTAATCGGCCGTCGTATCCGGTGTGGCAGCCGCAGTCGCCGCAGCCGCTGTGTCCGGCTTAGCCTTGGCCTCGTCGCTCGCAGCGTCGGTGCTCTGGGCAAGCACGGCCGCAGCGGCCGTTGCCACCCACAACATCAGTAGAATTCTGATCGCCTTCTTCCCTCTCTTCTTCAAGCTTTCCCTCTTCAATATCGCCTTCTTCATACTTTCTCCGCAGAGCCTAGGAAGCTCCGTATCCTTCGTATCCGATCTGCTTCAACTTGTAGAGCAGTGCCTTATAACTGATCTGCAGCTCTTGGGCCGCACGGCGCCGGTTCCAGCGCGTGCGCGCCAGCGCCTTGAGGATGAGCTCCTTCTCCGCCTCGCGCGAAGCCGCGCGCGCCGCTTCCTTCAGCGATGTTCGGCCGCCGTTGGCGCCCCTATCGCGGTTGTGCAGCAGGGCGCGCAGTCCGCCCATCGCCACATTCTCATCGCCCAACGCGACCAACACTTTGGCGGCGTCCTCAAGCTCGCGCACGTTGCCCGGCCAGGAATAGTCCTGAAACAGATGCTGCGTCTCGGCGCTCAGTGGTGGCACCGTTCGGTGGAAATCCCGCGCATACTTGCGCAGAAAATGCTCCAGCAGCAGGGGAATGTCTTCTTTCCGCTGCCGCAGCGGCGGCAGGCGCAGACACACCCCACTGATGCGGTAATACAAGTCCTCGCGCAGGCGTCCCGCCTTCACCTCAACTTCCAGATCGCGCGCGCTGCCGCAGATCAGACGCACCCGGGCCGCGGTACCCGCGCCATTCTCTTCCGCTTTGGGCAGGGCTTTCATCAGCCGAGCCTGGCAGTCAGCGTTCAGGTCGGCGAGTTCCTCCAGATAAATCGTGCCTCGGTTCGTAGGATCGTTCCCGTTGGCCTCGAGCCCAGACAGATCTTCCGGTCTCAGCGCGGCGCACAGCAACGGCTGAAAGGGACATGCCCGGCGCCGGGACAGATCGTGAATGCGTTGCGCCGTTGCCATCTTGCCCGCGCCCGGTTCCGCCAGAAGCAGCACCGGTACGTCACTTTGCGCCAGCTCGCGCATCACCGCTTCCACCGGATGCATGCTGGCGCTTGCCGCTTCGATGAATTTCAACCGCGCCTCTGCTGCCATAGCTATGCCGTCGCCCTCTCGCTCATTGAACCCCTTTTCGAACCCTCCCACAGCCCTTGGGGCCAGACTGGGAAAAGACTTACCCATTTTTCCTCGTACATGTGGTGCAGGGTTACGGAGTTATTTGAGTCTCTCAATGAGCACGAGCCATGCCACAATCTACCTTGGGCCGACAAGTCAGGCGCCATTTTACTCCCTATTTTCAATAATTTAGATAGAAACTGGAGATCCTACCCGGCATTACCTTTGGGGTGTGCACCATCCTACCACCAAATGTGGGAAAACTTTTTCACTCCCGGAACGCAGCCTGACTTTCCGTCCGCATCTTCTGAATTACCCCTTTCGCTGCCTCCACTGGTCGGGGGAGCGTTGCACACCGCTACTCTTTCAGCTTATTCTCGAATTTCCCCCGAGATCGTTGCCTGAACTTGTGAGCCTTGGCCTTGTGGGCCTGATCTTGTGAGCCTTGATCTTTTGAGCAACGTGGCGCCAACCCTTCCGCATACACGCCCCGGCGACGATTTCCGCTCGGCAATTCCGCTCTGGCAAATCGCCATCCTGTCGGCACTATTGCTGTGGCTGTACACGCCCACCCTGGCCCGCCTCGTCCTGCAATGGTGGCGTGATCCGAACTTCTCGCACGGGTTCTTCGTGCCGCTGTTCTCGGCGTTCGTTGTGTGGCAGGAGCGCGGCCGCCTTGCGCGTATGGAGACCAGGCCCTCCTGGTCCGGCCTGCTGATCCTAGCCTGCGCGCTGTGTACGCTCATCGTGGGCCAGATGGGCGCCGAACTGTTTCTTTCCCGCTCCTCGCTCATCCTGGCGTTAGCCGGGCTGATCGTTCTCTTTCTGGGATGGAATTTCTTCCGCACCCTTTTTTTCCCCTGGGCGTTTCTGGTGCTGATGGTTCCCATCCCCAGCGTCATCTTCAACCAGATCACGTTCCCCTTGCAGTTGCAGGCATCCAGGGTTGCCGCCTTTGTGCTCCCTCTTTTTGGCGTGCCGATTCTGCGCGAAGGCAATGTGATCAACCTGCCATCTATGGCCCTGGAAGTCGCCGAAGCTTGCAGCGGCATTCGTTCTCTCATGTCACTGGTGACGCTCGCCGTCATCTACGGCTACTTGCTGGAGAAGCGGCTCTGGGTACGCTGGGTGTTGGCGCTGGCCTCGGTGCCCATCGCCATCGCCGCCAACAGTGTCCGCATCATCGGCACGGGCCTGCTGGTGCAGTACTGGGACGCCGACAAAGCCGAAGGCTACTTCCACGCCTCCTGGGGATGGATCATTTTCGTCGTTTCCCTGCTGTTGCTCTACGCCGTGCATGGCTTGATCAAGCTGATTTGGCCAGAGCGGGAGGCAGGTGCATGATGCGCGGGACGTTTCCTGGCTCCACGCCACGGTTCATCGCTGCAGCCATACTGGTTGCGGCCGCAGCTCTGCTGCTGCAGGCGCGCACGCAGAGTGAGGTTTTCCCGCCTCGCCAGCCGCTGCAGGAATTTCCCACCCAACTGGGAGCCTGGAAGGGCACCGACGTTGCACTAGAACCGGATGTCCTCGACAAGCTCGGCCCGGGCGATTTCCTGCTGCGCCTTTATCAAAATCAGGAGAAACCGCAGCTCTATTTCGATCTTTTCATCGCCTACTTTCGCAGCCAGCGCGCCGGAGACACGATTCACTCCCCGCAGAACTGCCTGCCGGGGGCGGGATGGATTCCGATCGAGCGAAGCCGGGTCACGATCGCCGCGCCCGGCCACGAACCATTCCCGGCCAACCGCTTCATCATCGCCAAGGGCGAAGCCCGCCAACTCGTTCTCTACTGGTATTGGGCGCACGACCGGGGTGTGGCCAGCGACTATTGGGCGAAGTATTACCTGGTCGCTGATTCCATCCGCATGAACCGCAGCGACGGCTCACTCGTGCGGCTGAAAACGCCGATCTATCCCGGAGAAACTGCCGACGCGGCCGAACAGCGCCTGCTTCCCTTCGCCAACGACATTGTGCCGCGGCTGGCGACTTATATCCCAAAGTGAGAATGGCCTCGATTCATGACCCTGGTAACCGCTGTGGCCGATAGGGCATGCAGTATCATGAAACGTTCTGCAGATGCGGTGTTTTGTGCGTTTCGCCGCCCTGCAGTGGGAGACCCCATAATGCGCCGTCCCGTTGTCGTCCGTCTGGTCCTTTCCTGCTCGCTTGTTGCTCTCCTGCTAACCGGCTGTTCCCGCGATCCTAATGTGCGCAAGCAGAAATATTTCGACAGCGGGGAAAAGTACTTTGCCGAAGGCAAATACCGCGAGGCGCTCATCCAGTATTCGAACGCCGTGCAGATTGATCCCCACTTTGCCCAGGCTCACTTTCAACTCGCGCAGACCTACCTCCGGCTGGGTGACAATGGCCGAGCATTCCAGCACTTGAGCCGTACCGTTGAACTCGCTCCCGACAACTACCGGGCTCACGCCGATCTCGCCAACCTGCTGGTCACGGTGCGCAATCCGGACGGCTCGCCGGTCACCGACACGATGAAGCAGGCGAAAACCCATCTGGACCTTCTGCGCGAAAAACAGCCCAATTCTGCTCTCACGCATGAAGCCTGGTCCAACTACGACGCGGCCGAGGGCAAGCTCAGCGACGCCATCCCGGAAGCACAGCAGGCCATCGCACTCGATCCCAGCCGCTCCGATTCTTACCTGATGCTGGCGCTGTTGGAACTGCGCGCTGATCAATCCGACCAGGCGGAAGCCAACTTCAAGAAGGCGACCGAAGTTGATCCCAAGGCCATGAACGCGCAGCTTGCCTTGGGTGGCTTTTACCAGTCGCGCAACCGACTACCCGAAGCCGAGCAGCAATTCCGGCACGCCATCGAAATCGACCCCAAAAATCCGGGGCCGCGGGCCGCACTTGTCCGCCTGATGCGTGAAGAGGGCAAGACCGCCGAAATTGAATCTTTTCTCGAGCAAACCAAGAAGGACATGCCCGACAACTCTGAGGGATACCGCATGTTGGGCGATTATTACTTTGCCAGCGGCGATCTCGACAAGGCCGTCGCCGAGTACGCATCAGTTTACGGTGCCCATCCCAAAGACACACAGGCCAAGAAAAACTACATCCAGCTATTGATCTTGAAGAACCGGCTCGACGAGGCAGCCAAACTGAATAACGAGATTCTGAAATCGTATCCGCACGACACCGACGCGTTCATCTACAAGGGTGAGATTCAGATCCGCCAGAATGACGCGACGGGTGCCGTAGACTCGCTGCAGACCGCCCTGCGCAACGACCAGGACAACGCTGTCGCCCACTACCAGCTGGGACTCGCCTTTGACGAGCAGCACAACGACGCCCGCGCCGAGTCGGAGTGGCGGGAAGCAGTGCGCATCCGCCCCGATCTGACTGACGCGCAACGCGCTCTCGCCGCCATGGAACTGCGCCACGGCGATGCCGATGCCCTGCTGGTGACGGCGCAGCAGATCATCACGGTGCAGCCTTACTCCGCCGACGGCTTCATTCTGAAAGCCATCGCTGAAATCGCCAAGCAGAAATACGCCGACGCGCAAAAGGACATCGAGCAGGCCATGCAGAAGGCTCCGCAGAGTCCCGCGCCGTACGTGGAGATGGGCAACATTCACCTGGCGCAGAAGAAATACGGCGAAGCCGAAAAATCCTATCAGCAGGCACTCGACAAGGATCCCAATTCAGCCGAAGGCCTGCAGGGCCTGATGAACAGCTACTTCGCCGAGAAGCAGTTCGACAAGGGAATCGCTGCCGCCAAGGCGCAGATCGCCAAGTCGCCCTCAAACAGCAACTTTTATGATCTGCTCGGAACCGGTCTGTTCAACGGCAAGAAAGATTATCCTGGCGCCGAAATTGCCTTGCGCAAGGCCGTCGAACTCGACAAGAACAACACCGATGCGCTCGAAAAATTAGGCAAGGTGCAGGTGCAGGAAGGCAACACCGACCAGGCTCTCGCGCTTTATCAGCAGTCGATCAAGGACAATCCACGCGAGCCGCGCTTCTACATTCTTTGCGGCGAACTGTACGAATCCAAGCAGAACTGGGATCAGGCCAAGGCCATGTATCAGCAAGCCCTCGCCATTTCTCCCGACCAGCCGCTGGCAGCGAACAATCTCGCCTACGTGATGCTCGAAACCGGCGGAAACGTCGACGTCGCTCTGGCCATGGCGCAGACGGCGCGCCGTGGCATGCCCAACTCGGCCAACGCCGCTGACACTCTGGGTTGGGCTTACTATCAGAAAGGGATTTATCAATCCGCCATCAGCCAGTTTCAGGAAGCGCTGCGCCTGGGCGAGCAGCGTGGCGAGCCCGACGACGCCACCATCCACTACCACCTCGGCATGGCGTATGGGAAGGCCAATCAGACTGCGTTGGCGCGCCAACAGCTGGAGAAAGCGGTGAAGCTCAGCCCCAACAACGCTGATGCTAAGAAGGCGCTGGCGGAACTTCGCGGATGAGAATTAACCCTTAGCAGGCTGCTGAAAAACCACTCCTAATCCACAGGCTCGTATGGTACGAGAAGGCATGCGCGGAGCTGATCAGCAGCAGAATCACATCTTCAGTTATTTGTCGCCGGAGGAG
>JASHPH010000205.1 GCA_030038255.1 Candidatus Sulfotelmatobacter sp.
TGCATGCTCGCGCCAAACGTGAACTGATGACGGCTTCCAGTTCGCGGCTGCCGCACCCGTACATGTCCCTTCGCGTCTCCCGCTAGTAATCTTGCTGCATCAGTTAACCCCTTCATAAACTTTCTGTAATGGCCTTCACCAAAACACAGGTCGGCATTGCCGTGGGCGCTGGCGCGCTGCTGGTGTTGGTGTTTGTCGGCTATCTGTGGTGGCTGAGCAATCAGGGACCGGTGCTGGCGCGTTCTGAAGATCACGACCCGCTAACCGGATTGCCGCTCAGCATTAAGATGAATCCGCTGCGCGATCGTTCCACCGAGCGCGCGGCTAACAAGTTTCTGCGTGAGTTGCGCGACGGCCACTGCGACGACCTGCTGAACAAGTGGGAGCATGATTATCACAAGAAGTACGCACGTTATATCTGCAAGTCGGAAGCGGAGCACCCGCTGCTGTCGTGGGAACTAGTCGACTGGGAGGATGCGCCGCCGCTGGTCATCCTTCACTATCGCGGTAAGCGGCCGAGCAACGCCGGCCCGGACCACCCTGGAATTGATCAAGATCTGTTTACGCTCACTATGGAACATCACGGCGGCGAATGGATCGTCGGCAAGTACGACGCAATGTACTGAGGAAACACTCGCCATGGGAATGAGAGGACACGTCCGGCAGATCACGCCGGATGAACTCGAGAGGTTGCGGCGGGATCCCCGTGTGGTCCGCACGCTGATTTACGGCAAAGTCCGCAAGAATTCTGACAAAACGAAAGTGGCTCTCGAGCGCGCTCAGCAAATCGCCACGGACGCCCGAGCGGCGGGCATTCTGAGCGACCCAGCCGAACAGGAGAGAGTACGCAACGAGATTCTCCAAGAGCTTGCGGGAGCGGGCATCCTGGTTCAAGACGGTCCCAACGAGGAAGGATTGAATCTGGAAAAATCCTGGCACGTGCTTCACTACCTGCTCACGGGCAAGGCCGAAGAAGCGCCCCCGCCACTGGGCAACGCGATTCTGGGCGGCAAGGAGATCGGTGACGATCTGGGATACGGTCCGGCACGTTTTCTCACTCCGCCGCAAGTTCGCGAAGTTGCGACCGCCCTGGCAGCGATTTCAAAGGACGAACTGGCGGCGCGTTTTGACCTGAACGCCATGATCGCCGCACACATCTATCCTGTGCGGGATGAGAGCGAATTGGAATTGGCCCAGCACTACTTCGAGCATCTTTCGCGCTACTATGCGCACGCAGCCGCAAGCAGCAACGCCATGTTGCTCTATGTGGTCTGACCCGTTCTGCGAACGTCCACCGCGTGATACAACGGTTCCATGCCTGAGCAGGCCATGGAGCCCCAACAGTCTCCCGGCAACGTCTACGCCTTCGGCATCACATCATTCCTGAACGACACGGCGAGCGAAATGGCGTACTGGGTGTTGCCTGCGTTTTTGGTTTCGCTGGGCGCGGGGCCGGCGCAGTTGGGACTGATCGAAGGCATCGCTGAGAGTGTTGCTTCCTTCGCCAAGCTATTCTCGGGATATCTCGCCGACCGCGTGTATCGCCGCAAGCCTCTGGTTGTGGCCGGATACTTAGTTGCCAACGCGGTAAAACCGGTGCTGGCGCTGGTGACGGCATGGTGGCAGATTCTGCTGATCCGTTTCACGGATCGTCTTGCAAAGGGAGTGCGTGGGGCCCCGCGCGACGTGATGGTCGCGGAGTCGGTGGGGAAGGATCGTCTGGGTTCAGCTTACGGGCTCATTCAGTCGTTCGATTCCGCCGGAGCGATTGCCGGCCCGCTGGCTTCGCTGGTGCTGCTGCCGCACGCTGGCATAAGAGGCGTCTTCTGGGCTGCGGCTCTGCCCGGAGTGCTAGCCGTGCTGGTGGCACTGATTTTTGTTCGGGAGAAACCACGCGCTGTAACCATCGAGAGCTCCGCCGTTGCAACGAGCGGTCGTGCATCTTCGGCGGCACAGCAGCCGGTCAATTCATTGCCCGTGTCTTTCTACGTTGTGCTCGTCGCGGTCACTCTGTTCTCGTTGGGGAACTCGAGTGATATGTTTCTAGTGATGCGGGCGCAGAACGTTGGAATTCCGGTGGCGATGGCGCCGTTGCTGGGCCTGGTCTTCAACGTGACCTACACCTTTGGCTCGTGGCCGGCGGGATGGTTCAGCGATCACTTTTCGCGAAAATGGATCGCTGCGACTGGTTATCTGATTTTTGCCGGCGTGTACTTCGTTTTCGGACGCGCGCCCTCCACACTGGCGATATGGATCACGATGGCCGTGTACGGCCTGTATTACGCGCTGACGCAACCCGTGCTGAAGGCATTGGTGGTGGAAACCGTGGCGCAGAAGATGCGCGGACGCGCCTTAGGCATCTATTTCTTCACGACCAGCGTAGCCGCTCTCGCTGCCAGCCTGATCACAGGGGAGCTGTGGAATCACTATGGCGCACGCATTCCCTTTTACGTTTCGGCGGCGCTGGCAGTAGTGGCTGCGCTGTTATTGGTCGGTTCCACGAGCAGGGACAGAAGTCACGGCGCGGTATCGCGAGAATAATCTGATCCAGAGAAACAATAGAATCTGTGCTCCGATCCCTGCGCAAGTGTCGAGGATTACATCCCGCACCGTTCCCGTGCGCGATGGAATGAAGCTCTGGTGCCAGTCGTCGAGGCTCGCCACCAGTGCGGTGCCGAGGATGACGATGCTCGTCCAGCGAAGAGTCCATCGGGCGCCGCTCGCGGCGGGAAGAGTTTCCCGCCAGGCGCGAAACAGCAGGATGCTGAGAAGCCCGTAGCCGAACACGTGGCCGCCCTTGCGGATGTAGAAGTGCCAGATCGCGAACCGGTCCCAGTCCATCCCGAACAGAAAGTGCAGCACAGGATAAAGAATGCGGCTGGTGTTGTGGGCAGAGAGATACTGGGTCGATTCTATGGCAATGACGATCAGCCAGAGAATCGCCGCGATCCACGCCTTGAGAAGCTGGTGACGGTCGGAGCTCAAGCAGGTCGCGGTCCGCTACTCGATGGCATAATTCGGAGCCTCGCGCGTAATCATCACGTCGTGGACGTGGCTCTCGCGCAGGCCAGCACCGCTGATGCGCACGAAGCGTGTCTTCTGCAGCAGATCGGGAATCGTTGCACAGCCGCAGTAGCCCATGCCGGATTTCAGCCCGCCCACCATCTGATAGACGATCATGGCCACCGAGCCGCGGTAGGGCACACGGCCTTCAATTCCCTCGGGAACAAGTTTGTCGAGACGGTTCGATTCACCGTCTGACGCACTCGTGGCGGCCGATGAGTCGGCGTCCGTAGTCTGGAAGTAGCGCTCGCTCGATCCCTGAGCCATGGCGCCCAGCGACCCCATGCCTCGGTATGACTTGAAAGAGCGGCCTTGGTAGAGAATCAATTCGCCGGGACTCTCGTCAGTGCCGGCGAAGAGAGACCCGATCATGACCGCACTGGCGCCCGCGGCCAGCGCCTTCGTGATGTCGCCGGAATACTTGATGCCGCCATCGGCGATGATGGGAACACCGGAATCTTTCGTCGCACGATAAGCCTCGGCGATGGCGGTAATCTGCGGCACGCCGGCGCCGGTCACGACGCGGGTGGTGCAGATCGAACCGGGTCCGATGCCGACTTTAATTCCGTCGGCGCCTGCGCGTGCCAGTTCACAAGCTCCGTCGAACGTCGCCACATTGCCGGCGAGAAGCTGCACTTCCGGCAGCTTCGATTTCACTAGCTTCACTGCCTCGAGAACCCTCGACGAATGCCCGTGCGCGCTGTCAATCGCCAGCACGTCGACTTTTGCTTCGGCGAGCTCCTGCGCGCGCTCTAGAAAATCTCCCGTGGCGCCGATCGCTGCGCCGACGCGCAATCTGCCGTGAGAATCTTTGGCGGCGTTGGGATACTTCAGTTTTTTCTGGATGTCTTTGACCGTGATCAAGCCCTTCAGGTTGTACTTTTCGTCGACCACGAGGAGCTTTTCGACGCGATGCTGATGCAGAATTTTTTCCGCCTCTTCGAGCGTTGTTCCGACCGGCACGGTGATGAGATTTTTCTTGGTCATCACGCTGTCGATGGGAATGTCGAAGCGGGTCTCGAAGCGCAGATCGCGGTTCGTGAGAATGCCGACCAGGCGGCCATTTTCGGTGATCGGCACGCCGGAGATTTTGTACTTGCGCATGACCTCAAGCGCGTCCGAAACACGGTCCGTGGGATGCATCGTAACCGGATCGACGATCATGCCGCTTTCCGAGCGCTTTACCTTGTCAACTTCGTTGGCCTGCTGTTCGATCGACAGATTGCGGTGAATAATCCCGAGCCCGCCCTGCTGCGCCAACGCGATGGCCATGTGCGATTCTGTGACCGTGTCCATGGCGGCGCTGACGATCGGAATGTTCAGGCTGATCTCGCGCGTGAGATGCGTCTGCGTGTTGGCCTGGGCCGGGACGACATCAGAGCGCGCGGGTAGAAGAAGAACGTCATCGAAAGTGAGAGCTTCGGGAACCGGAAAATGAATCATAAGTTTTTCGGGATTCGCCCAGCCGCGTGGGTGAAACTTTTATTGTAGAGAGCGGCGGGGGGATTGGGCAAATGGCGGGACACGCTGTTGTGCAGCGATGATTTAACACCAGCTACGAAGCGTAAAGGGCCGCTAACGAACAATTCCACTCAAAACTCCATCCTGCGGGCTCGCTCTGTGGTTTGTCTTTTAGGCAACAGGGGCGTATATTAGGAAGCTGAGAACTGCTGTGTACCGGCATTTGGCGAAGCACACCAGTGGGCGCAAGCCCACTTTTTAGTTGGAGCCCTCGAGTGTGGCAGCCATCGCCTGTAAGCTATTGCATTCATGGCGTTTGACGTTGAACGTGTGCGGGAAATCGCGGATCGTG
>JASHPH010000206.1 GCA_030038255.1 Candidatus Sulfotelmatobacter sp.
GCTGTTCTCGCGCCACCAGTCCCGACTACCAGGATCTCCGCGACGTCCTCAAAGCCACTTCATCGGTTTGGGACGAGGAGGAAGAGTCGGAAGAGCAGGAAGACTTGGAAGAGCAGGAAGCACCAGCCACTCCTTCGCGAAAGTAGGCCGCGATTTGTCTCACCTCTATGACGCCCGCCACCCATTTGACCCCACCCGCCTTGCTCGGGAAGCGCCGCCACTACTCTATCTACAGTCTTTTCAAGCGTTTCCACACTCGCGCTCATTCCCCAAATTCCAACCCTCGTCTTTTCACCCGTTTACACACTCCGGTAGGGGGGTACCCCCAATTTGCTCGAGGACGCGAGCACAACCAGGCATCGTATGATGATGAGGCAACGATGGGCCGGGAGAACGTGCATGAACTACACGACGATGGATAGCCCGGTGGGGCCGCTTCTTCTTGCCGGGAACGACGGCGCCCTGTGCTATGTCAGTTTCGCGGGGAAAAAGGGCGCCGTGAGGCCGCATCGCGACTGGGCGGAGAATGCAAAGCCGTTTGTCGAGGTGATCCGCCAGCTTCGCGCCTATTTTCGCGGCGAATTGCAGGAGTTCGATTTGCGGCTGAACATGACGGGAACGCCTTTCCAGCTACGGGTGTGGGAGAGCTTGCGCGAAATTCCGTACGGTGAGACGAGATCGTACGGAGAAGTTGCGCGCCGGATCGGCAAGCCCGACGCGGTGCGCGCGGTGGGGACTGCGAACGGCTCGAACCCGATTCCCATTATCGTCCCGTGCCATCGCGTGATCGGCAGCGACGGGAGCCTGACCGGATACGGCGGGGGACTCTCGATAAAAGAAAAACTGCTGGCGCTCGAAAGCCGCCAGTTGCGGCTCCTGTGAGATGCCCCAGGTTTGCGTTTCGTAGAGGCACGCACATTCGGGAGGGAGTGAACATGCTGAAAAAACTGGTACCGCTTGCGCTGGTTGCGCTGCTGTTGCCGCTGGCGAGCACCGCTGCGCCGCAGAACGCGGGCGACACGGCGACGAAGGAACGGCTCACGGCGATGCTGCGGCAGTTCCTGGTGGACGCGGCGCGGGGAAACTCGGCGGGCTTCGAGAGTTTTTTTGCCGACGACGTGATTTACACGCGCTCGGCTGGTGTGGTCACAAATAAGGCAGAAATCATGAAAAACGTGGCCAGCCTGCGGCCCACGGCGGAGAGCAAGACGACGTATTCGGCGGAAGACGTCACGGTGCACGATTACGGCGACACGGCGGTAGTGGCTTTCCAGCTCGTCGCGCGCACCGAACACGCCGATGGAAAAGTGGAAACGGGCAATTACCGCAATACCGGAACGTTTCTGCGCCGCAATGGCCGCTGGCAGGTGGTGGCCTGGCAATCCACCAAAATGCCGGAGGCGCCGGCAGCGAAGTGAGCTGAGCGGCAGGCAGTGTGTCCGGTCCGTCCGTGCACGCCTCAAAAGTAGGCGCGGCTGCCTCGACAAAGTGGATTTACGGGCGTGGTCAGACGTATTGGACGAGTGTCATGAAACCCAGATCCATATGCACCTGATTGTGGCAATGGAAGAGAGTGGGGCCGGGGTTGTCGGCGGTGAAGTCCACCTCGGCAGTGGAGTTGGCGGGAACCACCAGGACGTCCTTGTTCAGCCCTGAGAGCGGTGCGCCGTTGATCTTGGTGACCTCAAATGTGTGCCGATGGAGATGAAGGGGATGATCGTCGCTGCTCCGATTGATCCATTGCATGCGATACCGCTTACCCTGGCGGACGTGGATGGGTGGGGCGTCGGGGAAGGACTTTCCGTTGATCGTCCAGGTATCGAAGGCTCCGCGCCCGTGGAACTTGGACTCGAAGCGCAGCGGAATCGTTTCGTCGGGTTGCCCGGCAGGCGTTTGCGTGTTCGCGAATTTGCGGTAGTCCCAAACCGTGTCGGGCGGGTCGATCCAGGCGGGAGCGCCGCGCTGGTTGGCGTATTCGACCACGATGCCCATGCCGGCCTTGCGATAGGGTTCGCGGGTCTCGCCCAGGATCCAGACGCCGGGCCGATTCATGGTCGCCAAAACGTCGATGCGCTCAGCGGGTCCCAAGCGGACGGCGGGCATCTGGGCGGATACGGGAACGGGGTTGCCGTCCATTGCCAGGATGGTGAGAGGGTGGCCTGCCAGAGCGAGCCAATGGATAAGGCTGGCGCTGGCGTTGAGAATTCGAAAAAGCACGCGCTGCCCTTCGCGGACCTTGAGAGGATCGGAGAAACCAAGCATGCGACCGTCAATGGTCGAATATTCATAAGCCGGCTCCATCGAGGAGTCTCCACTGGCCGATTTGTAGCCGTTCCAGTCGTGGAGGGTGAGAAATATCTCCTGGTCGTACGCACCGGGCTCCTGTTTGGCCTCGATGTAGAAGCAGCCGAATTGTCCGGTATAGGTGGCGCGCTTCAGATCAGTTCCGGCAGAAATGTGCGTGTGGTACCAGCGGAATCCGGAGGGCCGCGGGACGAAGGCATAGCGGAAATGCGCGCCGGGAGCGATGAGCGGGGCGCCTTCTTCTGTGGCGCCGTCCATGTCGGAGGGGATCCAAAGGCCGTGGGAATGGACGATCTCCGGAATGGCAGATCGGTTGAATACGTCGATGACGATGGGTTTGCCTTCAGGCCAGCGAATCAGTGGACCGGGGACCCGGCCGTTATACGCGACCGTCTGGACGATCTTGCGGGGAGCGATCTCGAGGTCGAGAGGAGCGATTTCCAGATTTACGTCAGCAGCGAATTCCGGCCACGCAGCTCCCATGGAAGGAAGTGCTGTGGCAGCCAACACCGCGCCCGCTTGTGTGATGAAATCGCGCCGGTTCATTCGGTTGCCATGATCTACTGTCCGCTCTTGGAGCCGCCGGGGCGATGATGGGACCAATCAAAATAGCGTCCGACAATGCACTTTACAATCAGATGGTCGGTTCCCGCTGTCGCGCCCCAGCCGGCGCCAAAGTTGATCTCCCATTTGGGAGAGACAAACAGGTTGGCAACCGCGAACACCTGCTGCTGCTGATTGTGAAGCGCCACAAAATCGCCCCATTGGCCGTAATACGAGTAGTATTCAGCCCCCCAATTGAAGTATTTCGACGGCGCATAAGTGAGTGTTGCGGCAGGGCCGAAGGTCACTCCTTTGGGAGCAACGTTTTTGAAGTAGTCCGCCCTCTGCTGAGGCGTGAAATCCGCCAGCGGAGAAACCACATGGATATCCCAAACCATGCTGCCATTCACGGACCAGTACCAGCGCCCGACGGTTTGATCCACGATGGGCATGATTTGCCAGGACCAGGTGGGATTGGCGAATGCCGCGCGGGCATAACCGAATTCGCTCGACAGGCTCACGCCCACCGGCCAGCGCCAACGCGGAGGCACGCGCACTCGCGGGCGGATGTGGTCGCCAGCCCACTGCACGCCGATGCCGCTGCGCTCCGCAGTGAAAATGTAGAAACCAATCTCGGACCAATCGTTAATTCCCTCGGTCAACTCAATGGTTTCGTGCTCCTGGTACTGAGTGGGCAGCACGCCGAACTGGGTGGTGGTGCTACCCTCGACGGTAAAGTTGCTGTGCAGTTCGACGAGCAGGGTCTTGGGCGCCATGGTTTCCGATGGATAGACTTGGATCTCGTAGTTATCCTGTGCGCGGGCAGCATGAGCGCACAATAAACAGAGCGACAGAGTGAAGTACGACAGGGCTATGCGCATGCGGGAGGAGCAAGCTCCAGCATTTTGGCCGGGATAAGCTTTCTGCTGGGGGCCGGGCAGAACGTCAAGGAAGGATGCCATTGCGATATGGCTCCCCAGCTAGATTCGTCCCGAAGCCATAGGAAAGCAACCCTAGGGGGTCTAGAGAGATGGCTCCCCGGGCTAAATTCGTCCCGAAGCTTCGGGATAGCAATTCGCCGCGGCGAATTGACAGCCGAGGAGGTTAGAAATCGAAGTGCCCGATCAGGTGTTGCTTACGCGAGTCTTGGAGCCATTCTTCCAACTTTAGTTGCACCCAATCCTGCACCCAAGAGGTATTTGCAAGCAGCTCGCGACACTTGAAGTGCTATTCCTGAGACATCGTTTCAGACAACCTCCGTGTAGCCGACGACCGGCCAAGAATTCCCGCGTCCGATCATGTCCAACGTTCAACAATTCAGATCAGGAGGGTGGCAAGACCCGTGGCCACGAGCGCCGCAGCCCATACCAACTCAAAGTTGACCCACGCCTTGCGGAGAAGCGCGAGGCCAACCTTTCGATAAACGACCCAAGCTATCAACCCTGTCACCGCAAGATAGGCAGCGGTATGGACGCCGGTGGCGAGCATGCCGGCCACCGGACTGGTGGCCGAGGCCATGTGATTATGACCTTCCATGCGGCCTCCCGCTTGGGCGGTAGTGCTGCCCAGCAACACGGGCACTACCATCAAACCCGCACCGTGCGCCGAGGCCATCAGAAACGACCAGACAGTCAGATCTCGGAATCCTACCTGCATACGTACCCACCGCGGGTGCCAATGTCGTACGAGGCAAAAGATTCCAAGGCCGACCAAGGTCGCGGCGACGAAGTAGCGGACGATTGTGAGCGGCAGCGTCATGCCAAGAAACAGTGCGATCAACACTATGCTGCCGATGGCCAGCGCGTGGCCGAGTGCAATGGGGACGAGCGATTTAGCCACTGCGCTCCCCTTTTGCTCCTGCATCCCCAGTGCTACCGCGAACAGCCACCCCATGCCGGGGTTGAGTCCGTGGTAGGCGCCAAGGAGCAGCATCAGCCACAACGCGGTCGAAGTCAGCCCGTCGTGCGTCATTGCTAGTCCGAATAGCAGTAGGAATCGGACGAGGCGTCACCCCCCTGCAGCCGTATTTGGTGCGCGCGCAATCCGTCGAACTCGATGAAGAACTGCTCATCGAGCTTCATCCCGCCCTGGGGCTTGGCATCGATCTTCACCATCCAACTCTTCACGCCGTCGGGGTAAAACTGCTCGTCCCATGGGGAGTAAAGCGAGTTCGTGAAATAAACGCGTTTGCCGTCGCGGCTGATCTCGACCATCTGCGGACCGCCGTTGAGAGCCTGCTTGGGTTTCTTCGGGTGAGCCGCTCGGCGTACGATGCCGCCGAGATGGATCGAGGCCGTCTTCTTCGGGTTGGCCGGATTCGAGACGTCATACTGGATGAATTCACCTGTCCCCCAGCACGATACGTAAAGGAAGCGGTCGTCGAGTGAAAGGTTGATGTCCGACACCAAGGGCGGCACTGCCTTGAATCCCTTCAACAGGGGCGGCAGCTTTTCCGGATCTGCCGGCTCAGCGGGAATTTCGATCACCTTGCGGACTGCCCATTTGCCGTTCTTTCCACCCTCGTCGCGGTGCCACATCCAAACGGAGGACGAAAGATCTTTGAGGGAGATGACCACACCGACGAATCCAAAAGTCTTTTTGGGGTCGTGTGAGGGACGAAGCTCAAGTACCATCTGCTGCTCCGCGCCCAAGTCAATTTCCTGCAAGTGACGCCGCTTATCCAGGTCCCAGATGTGCAGCTTGCGGCCATACTTTCCGCCAAGGAGCAACTCCGCATTGAGGCCGCTCTTCACCATGTTCGGTGTGCCCCACTCGGAACTGATCAAGGTGTCGTGTCCAAAGTGCCACCAGAAATCGTAGGCCAGATTCTGAGGTCCGTGCTCTTTTTCCCATTGGCCCTTCAGTTCAAACGTGTCGGCATCCATCAGGAAAATCCCGCCGGGACCGTCGCCGCTGGCCGAACCGAGCGCGCTGCCATAAATGCCGTCAGGGCCACAGTGGATTGTGTGCGGCGATGTGTAGCCCGTCTTCCTGATGAACTCCTCCGGCTCGATCACTTTTACTATCTTGGGGTGCTTGGGGTCAGCTTTCGTATCCAGGATGTGAATCCGCGATGACCCGATGCCCGGAACGACAAGGTAACGACGCTCCATATGCGGATGCGGATTCTGGGGGCAAAGGCACGCGCTGCACGCGTTCCACCCGAAGTGATGCAGCTCGTTATCGCCGTCGGGAAATTCCGCTTGGCCGAGGAGCTGACCGTACGTGGAGGAACGAGGCTCGAGGTCAATGACCCCCATGGCGTCGCGCTTGCCGTTCTTGCCCACATTGAGCAGGGCAACGTAAGCGATGTGTTCCGGCGCGGCTTTCATGGCCATGCCCGGTGAGGGATAAAAGGTTGGATCCGGCATCAAGGGCATATCTAAGTCTCCTGTGGCGAAAGCTAGGGCGAAGTATCTTCGCGAGGTCGCTAAGCATACTCCTGCCTCCTGTCACTGGGCCACTGTTCCCTGCAGATTGTGCCGCCGGTGAGCGCTTGCTGCGCTCCGATGCATTCTGGCCGGATGACGGGCAAACCGGAAGCAATGCCGGGCCTGTTGTGGGAAGTTTGAGATTCCTCGGAATCGCGGCGAACAGCTCCACCCGTTGCGTCGCTGCGTTTCGTGACTTGCAGGCGTTGGGTGAGGGCCCAAAGGCTCCGCGGCCGGAAATGGCTCTTGAAATTATTCGGCAGTGAGCCGAATGCTCTGCGTTTTCCAACTTATTGAGAAAATCGAGGTTGGCTCTTCGACGGGTACCTGCCCACAGTTCGTAATTTGACCAGTTGAATGTGACGGATTCTAAGCAGAATGTTTTGCGCTATTTATCAGTGCATCGAATTTGGGGTTCCGGCGCCAAGAATCGAAGCTACACCCAATTGCACACAAGGTGCATTGCTATCAGCTTCGGTGTAAGGAACTGAAATCAAAGAGGAAGAATGGCTCCCCGGGCTAGATTCGAACTAGCAACCCTTCGGTTAACAGCCGAATGCTCTACCGTTGAGCTACCGGGGAAGCGAGGATCAACGCTTCGCAAAAGATGCAGAGAAAGCAGTGTAGATGAGGAGGCGGAGGCAGTCAATCTGGTGCGCGGCTATTAGAGACGGGTGCGCCGCGAGGAGGGATTGGAAAGTTC
>JASHPH010000002.1 GCA_030038255.1 Candidatus Sulfotelmatobacter sp.
GGCCGTAGCCCAGGCGCCGGCAAGCTCCAGCGCGCAGGCCGCGGTAAGTTCCGGCGCACAGTCTCCCGCGCCGCCCTCGGCGCCGCAGGTCGTTGCTGCGCCTTCCGCCACGCAGCCCGCGACTGCCGAGGCCGCCGTCGCCTCGAGACCGAGAAAAATCCCGTGGAAGATCGTGGCTCCAGCGGCCGTGGTGCTGCTGGCAGCTATCGGCGGAGGCGTGTACTGGAAGCTGCGCCCCACGGTCAAGCTGTCGGATCGCGACACCATCGTGCTCGCGGACTTCAGCAACTCGACGCAGGACACCATATTCGACGACACGCTGAAGCAGGCTCTGGCCATCCAGCTCGAGCAGTCCCCGTTTCTGAACGTGCTCTCCGACTCCAAGGTCAATCAGACGCTGCGGATGATGAATCGGCCCCCGAGCGAGAAGATCACGCGCGACGTAGCGCGGGAAATCTGCCAGCGGAGCAACAGCAAGGCGATGCTTACGGGCTCTATCGTAAGCATCGGGCAACACTATCTGATCGGCTTGAAAGCCGTGGACTGTCACAGCGGAGACACCATCACCAGCACGGAAGCCGAAGCGGAAAACCGGGACCGCGTCCTAAAGGCGCTGGGCGACGCGGGCAACCAATTGCGGGAAAAACTGGGTGAATCGCTTGCGTCCGTGGAAAAGTTCAACAAGCCGCTCGACCAGGCCACCACCTCGTCGCTCGAGGCCCTGAAGGCGTTTACCGAAGGCAGGCGAATGTCACGGGAGAAGGGCGAGCCGGCGGCGCTTCCCTATTACAAACGCGCGCTGGAGCTGGATCCCAATTTTGCGCGCGCCTACGCCTCGCTCGGCTCCCTCTACAACAACCTGCGCCAGGCCAACCTCTCCTCCGATAATTCCAAGAGAGCGTACGAACTGCGCGACCGCGTCAGCGAGCGCGAGCGTTATTACATCGAGACCATGTACTTCTCTACAGTGACCGGTGAGATCGAGAAGGCCGACCGCAGCTATTCCCAGTGGCTGCTCGACTATCCGGGCGACTACGTGGCGCACGGGAATTTGGGCCGCAATTACAGCACGCTCGGGCAATACGAGAAGTCCATCGAAGAAGCGCGAGCATCGCTTCGGATTACGCCCAACAGCGTTGCCGGCTACACGAACCTGGTCGGCGCGTACCTGTCGCTGAACCGCTTTGAGGATGCCAGGGCGGCGCTGGAGGAGACCCAACAGCGAAAGCTGGACGGGCCGACCCTGCGTCTGGAGCGTTACCTCCTGGCCTTTGTCCAGAAGGATCCGGCCGCCATGCAGGAGCAGTTGAACTGGTCCGTGGGCAAGCCGGGCGCCGAGGACCTGATGCTGTCCACACAGGCAGACACGGAGGCGTTCTCGGGGCATTTGACGAAGGCCCGCGACTATTCGCAGCGCGCTGTGGACGCCGCCACGAAGGCGGATGCGCGGGAATCTGCGGCGACCTGGCGCGCTTACGAAGCGGTGCGCGAGGCCGAGTTCGGGAACGCCGCGGAAGCCCGCAAGCAGGCCGCGCAGGCCTTGACTCTTACCGCCGGACGCGACGTCCAAATCCTGACGGCTCTTGCCTATGCCCGCGCGGGTGATCCCACGACGGCGCAAAAAATGGCGGACAAAATCGACCGCGATTCCCCGCTGGACACCATGATTCAGGGCTACTCGCTGCCCGCAATCCGCGCGGCCATCGAGCTTGACCGCGGCAATGCGGATAAAGCGATTGATTTGTTGCAGCCAACTGCCAACTATGAACTCGGACAGCCTCCGCAAGCCCAGTGCGGCATCATGCTTCCGGTTTACGTGCGCGGCCTGGCCTACTTAAGCAAGGGTCGTGGCCAGGAGGCCGCTATCGAATTTCGAAAATACTTGGACCACCCGGGTCTTTTCCTTAACTTTCCCATGGGCGCAATGGCCCATTTCTATCTCGCGCGCGCCTGGCTGTTGGCCGGAGATAAGGGTGCGGCGCACAAGTCCTTGGACGATTTCTTTGCGTTGTGGAAGAGCGCCGACCCGGACCTTGCCGTCTTGAAGGAAGCGAAGACGGCATATGCGAAAGCGCGCTGACGGCGTTCGGCCGAGCAGCAGAACTGTGATTTCCACAGGTTTCGGTCGTTTTCGGTGTGTGAGCCTCTGTGCCTAGCATAGCTCGGGGTCGACCAACAAAATGGGACACAGCCACCCTTGGAGGGAAAAACTTGGGGATTTAATGGAATCGTTTAAGAACTTCTCAACCTTGTTAACCGTCCGCAAGTTATTGAAAATTGAGAGTACTGGTACCGCTGTTTCCTCTTGACTGTTCCCGTAAAGGCTATATTCTGGGTGCGTTCAGGAGCGGAGTGTATATGCTGAAGCTGACTTTGAAGCTAGCTTTTGTTCTCGTGGTGATGTTGCTGCTCGCGGGTCAGGCGTCGGCGAGCAACGTGGTTGTCACGTTTGATCCCGACCCTCCGCAGCCGCCTGGCGGAGGCACGAATCTTTACTACCTCACGCAAAATGGCCTGTTCAGCGTCTCCTGGCAGACCTGTGCGGTCGAGCCGACTGGGGTGCTGCCGAGCGGCTCGACGTTGCTCGGGGACACCGCGTGCTTGGGATTCGCGAATGATACGGGCGCCGCGATCCCTGATGTCCAGTTCACGTTCACGGTGACTTCTGGAATGAACGGAGCCACGCTCTCTTGCTCGAATGATGATCCCTACCTGTCTATCAACAATTGCGCATCGTATGGCACGTTGACGAGTGGTGAGACCGTTACTCTGGATTTTCTGGCTACATCAGCTTCGAACGACGTACCGATAGATTACGACTTCTATCTCGGCCTCGGCGGCAGTGCCGTCAGCGCCAACGATTTGCCGCAAGTTGAAGTTCAGGTTCCCACGTACGACCCGAGTACGCTGATTCTGCTCCTCGCGGGCATGTCGGCGCTGGCGGTTGCCGGAATCCGGCGCACGGCCTGATCGTACTCGCAGAAAATCTCCTTGAACGCGAAGAAGCCCTCCCCGTGGAGGGCTTTTTCATTTTGTCAGTGCTCCAGTTCGGTCTCCAGGTCGGCGAGTGCTCGCAGAGTGGGGGCTTGGGCGAAGACCAGGACCTCCAGGCCGGCTTTTCTTCGGATGCTTAAGCTCGGGATGGCGGGACCGGGCGGACTTGAACCGCCAACCTAGAGTTTAGGAAACTCTCGCTCTATCCAGTTGAGCTACGGCCCCGTGCGTCCATTCTACCGCAAACCAACA
>JASHPH010000207.1 GCA_030038255.1 Candidatus Sulfotelmatobacter sp.
GTTTCAATTCGGCCGCCACGTCGAGTCCGCTCATGTGTGGCATTTCAATGTCGGTGATGAAGACGTCGGGCTTATGGGTGAGGACCGCCTCCAGCGCTTCTTTTCCATTCCGTGCTTGGGCGATCACGGAAATGTCGCCTTCGATTTCCAGCAGCGCCGCCAGTGCGCCCAGCACCATACCCTGGTCTTCGGCGAGCACAACGCGGATCGTCTTGCGGCCTTCTTTAACAGGACTCAAGAGACCCGCCCTTGTTTTCGATGGATGTGGCTTCGATGGAGATGGCTTCGACCGAGTTGTTGTTCCCTCGGATCTCGCTCGCGGTCGCTTCCTTTACGGTCACGTCATTGGCTGTCAGTTCCTTCGTGGGCAGCATGATGGTCAGCTTCGTGCCCCCCTTGGTTTCGCGCACAAGGGTGCCGCCGATCATCTCTACCCGCTCGCGCATGCCGCGCAATCCGTTGCCCTCGCCGCCGATGCAGCCGAGGCCGTCATCCTGAATCTCCAGCCGGCAGGAGCCGTTCTGCTGCTCGATGCGCAGCCGGCATGTTTTGGCATGCGCGTGCCGCACCACGTTAGTCACGGCTTCGCGGATGGCGAGGGCCAGCACGCTTTCCTGCATGGCGGGCAGTTGCAGCGTGGTCGCTGCGTCACACTGCACGGTGAGGCCCGCAGTTTCAAGCGTGGTCTTGGCGTACGCGAGTTCGGCAGCCAAGCCCTTGGCGCGATATCCGCGGATCGCGTCGCGCACTTCGGCCAGCGCCTGCCGCGAAATCTGCTCCACCTCGCCGATTTCCTTTCCCGCACGCTGCGGATCGCGTTCAATCAGTTTGCCCGCCAGTTCCGACTTCAGCGCAATCACCGATAGCGTATGCCCAAGCACATCGTGCAAATCGCGTGCAATGCGTTCACGCTCGGCGACTTTTGCCAGATGCTCGATTTCTTCCTGTGCCAGCAGCAGTTTCTTGTTCGCCCGCATCCGCTGCGCGAAGTGCAGGTTGGTGATGCCGACCAGCGCCGTGAGCCCCGCGGAGAAAAACAAGTACCACATGCTTTGGTGAAAGCCGCGCCAGCACAGCACGATGACGGCTTCAATCCCCAGCAGCCACTTGATGGTGTCGCCTTCATTCTCCAGAAGGAATGGCGACACCGCCGCTGCAAAGATGAAAAATGTGTCGGCGCCTCCGTTATACGGTGTGTAGGCCACACCCAGTGCGATCAGGCCCAGCACGTGGAGCTTTGCAGTCTTGTCGTTTGCCCAGAACAACCCGAAATACAGAAGCAGAAACGCAATGGTCCCCAGAATCGTGAAGAACCACTTCAAAGCGCTGAAGTGGCCCATGATCGGGTCGATCAGGAAAAAAGCGAAGTAAAAGGCGGAAAAATACGCCCAGTTGAATTCGCTGTTCTTGGGAAGAAGTCTCATCTGCTTCGTGTTTCCTTCATGTGCCGTCCGTCACGCATTCCCCACCATTATTCTGCACCCGGCCGTCAATTGCGGCTTCTCCGGGCTGGCTCTCCGGCCGCGCGCCACACCAGCACCGCCGCCGGAATCAGCACCAGCAGCCAGGCTGAACCACCGTAGAAGGCCAGCAAGCCGAGCAGCAACAGCACCAGCGTCGATCCGTAACCTTTCTTCGCCTCTACGCTCATGATGCCCTCCACGCGTTCGCTGCGATCTTGGTTGGCCCACCCTGTGCGGTTTTCGTAAAGTGGGGCTTTTCTACCCGTACATCTTTTCCTGGTCGCGCTGGAATCCGATTCGCGCCACGCCCAGGCAAATCAGCGTAAATGCCAGCAAGGCTTCCCAGTGTGTCGCGTTCGATTCATGCGTTCCCGCCCCCACGACTCCCAGCGCCAGCTGCGACAAATGATAGGGCGGCAGCACCAGCGCGATCTGCCGCACGATCTTCGGTAGGAACATAAACGGTACCCACAGTCCGCTGCAGAATGACATCGGCAGATAAATCAGATTGATTGTTGAAGGCGCCGAATTCGGCCCGGTGAAATATCCCAGAGCCAGGCCCATCGCCGAGAAGGGCAGGGAACCGGCAACTAAAGTTCCCAGCAGCCGAGCGAACTCGGCGACCAGCATGCGCACACCACCGAAGGCCAATCCCAGCACGAAAAGCGCCAGCACAATCATCGTGCTGAAGATCAGGCTCATGACGACCTTCGCCGCGAAGTAGGCAAACGGGGGCATGGGGCTCGCGCGCTTCACCTGCAGCCATCCCAGACCGCGATCGGCTGCCAACCCAGCCGCAGTGCCGAACAGCGACGCGCCCATCACCCCGAACGTGCCGTAGGTTGCAATCAGATACGTGGGCACGTGCGTGCCGCCAAAATTCTCTTTCGAGTTCAGCACCAGCCCGAACAAAACGTAGAACATCAGCGGAAAACTCAACACCGACGCCGTATACATGCGCAGACGAAGGTTCTTCAGAAATTCGTATTTCGCTTCCTTCAGATAGATCGTCGCCGTATGCTGAAACGACCGCTCCGCCTGCTCCGCTTCGAGTGCCAAAGTTGCTGTGCTCATCGCAGTCTCCTTATCGCTTGTGTTCGCGGCCCGTCTCTCACGATTTTTTGTGCCACGTTTTAGATTCTTGGTGTGCTCGCCACGGGGATCGTTCAATTCGTCTGACTTCCGTTTCGTTCGCTGTCCTGGGTCAGCGCCAGGAACGCCTCTTCCAGGCCCGCGCTTGTAACTTCCAGTCCTGAAAGCGTTGCGTCGCGCGCCAACAACTCCCTTACGACGCGCCCGGCCTCGGGGGCATGAATCTCGACCGCCTCGCGATCTTCCTTGACTTCTTTGACGCCCGGAATCTGGCGCAGATGGCTCAGGCTCAGGCTGGTGATGCAGCGGATTTTCTTGCCGCTCGTCAGCGCCTTGATTTCTGCCGGCGTGCCTTCAGCGATAATTACTCCCTGATTGATGACCGCGATGCGATCCGCGAGAGCATCCGCTTCCTGCAGGTAATGCGTGGTCAGCAGCACGGTTTTGCCACGATCGACCAGCCGGCGAATTTCATCCCACAACAGCCGCCGCGCCTCTACATCGAGTCCAACCGTGGGTTCATCCAGAAACAGCAGGTCGGGGTCTCCGCAAATCGCCAGGGCAAACAGCACGCGCTGTCTCTGGCCGCCCGACAACTCACCGAACTTGCGCTCGCTTAATTTTTCAAGGCCAGCAGCAGCCAGAACTTCGGCTGTTGGCATTGGCTTCTGGTAATAGGCGGAAAAAAGGTCAATGTGTTCGCGTACGCGCAACGTTTCCGGAACCCGCCCCACCTGCAACATGGCCCCGGTTCTTATCCGGTTTCCCGGATCGGTCGGGTCCGCGCCGAACACGCGCACTTTTCCCGCGGTCGGGGGCATTAATCCCAGCAGCAGTTTCACCGCTGTGGTCTTGCCCGCGCCGTTCGGGCCTAACAGAGCCACAACCTCTCCCGCGCGCACGTCAAAATTCACACTGCGCAGCGCCCGCACACTGCCATAATTCTTGTTCACGCTGGCGAGACTGGCGACGATCAGTTCCGGGTCTTGGGTTTTCCCTGGGGCCTCGGTTCGTTCGGCAGTGGCGATCATGTCTTCTCTCTCCTTTATCTCCAATCCCCGCCGGGCTGTTTCCCGCCGCTTCCGGCCAAAGGGGTTCAAGTTCTCGACCGGCTAAATGCATCATCCGCGAAACGACAACCTGTACACCAGTGCCATCCATCACGCGGCAGGTGTGACAAATGTCATCCCGGTTTCAACGGCTGGATAAGCCTCGAAAGAGGAACAGATGGGGTGGCGGCAGCTACTGAGGCTGCTCACGCACGCCACGCTGGTTCAGGCGGGCTGTTACGAATTCCGAACAGACCCGAGAAGTTCGCTGACGGACTACGGGTGGCTTGATCTCGGCATCTGCAACCTGCACCTCTCGCAATCGCTGCGCTGGATCAGGCGGAATGCTTGTTCGGATTTCGTAACAAACTTCGAGAGCGTGTGATTCGTCACAAATTCTCTACGACAACTTGCCTCGCCTTTGATATGATTCCCCCACTTTCGGGAGGGTTTTGCCTGATGCTGCCCGCGGGAAAAAGCCTTCGTACCCTGCGCGAAAAACTCGGCTTAACCATGCGCGACGTGGAGAACTCCAGCGCCCGCATTGCGGACAAATATCGCAACGAAGAGTTTTCTATTCCGCCCAGCCGCTTGTCCGACATCGAAACCAAAGGCATCCTCCCCAGTATCTATCGCCTCTATACTTTGTCGGTCATCTACCGCCGTGATCTGCGCGAACTGATGTCGTGGTATGGCGTCGACCTGAACAATCTGGCGGCCGATCTGGGCCTGGTTTCGCCGCCAAAATCGCATGTTTCCGACGCACTGGCGGGTCTTTCTTCAGTGCAGGTTCCGCTGTACATGGACCCCGGTTTTGACGAACGCCGCACCGTCAACCTGGGCCGCATGGTCGAGCGTTGGGGGTTGGTTCCCGTCGCCTATTTGGCGCAATTCAAGAACGATACGTTCACGTATGGCTACGTGGGCACCCAGGATTTCACCATGTACCCGATTCTGCCTCCGGGCAGTTTCATTCAGGTGGATGAATCCAGATCCAAAGTGATCGAGGGCGTCTGGCGTTCCGAATACGAGCGGCCGATTTATTTCGTGGAAACGCGGGAAGGTCACACGTGCTGCTGGTGCAGCATGCGCCGCGAGGAAATCATCTTGCAGCCGCATCCGCTTTCGCCGGTTCCGGTGCGGATTCTGCGGCACCCTTACGACGCCGAAGTGTTGGGACAAGTCGTCGGCGTCGCTATGAAGTTGACCGAGTGGCACGCCCTCGAGCCTCCTGCAGGCTCGAAAGCGCCGCCAGCACTGAATTAAGGTGAGTAACGGAGGGCGCGTCCTTGCGCCCGCTCGGCAGCAAGTCTGGCAGTCGGCTCTGCAGTTGCTCGACATAGACCCCGGCCGCAACCCCACTTCCACGGCTCGATTCCTCCAGATCCTGCTCGAGTGACACCAGCGGCATCCGCAAAACTCCGGTCACGACTTCGGCGTGAGCCGCGCTCAACGCACGCTCAGAGGACTCCGCGCCGTGGACAGTCTCCATTCCCCAGTGCTCGTAACGGCCGTGGGAGCGGCGAAGCGAGGCCAGATACCCCAGTTTTCCTAGCAGTCCCGCAACCGCTGCCAGCGTCGTTTCCTTCACGTCCTGCAGTGCCGATTTCAGCGTCATCTTGTTACGAATTCCGAACCACCAAAGGTTTGCAAACCCCTTTTCTGCAGCACAGCAACCATGAAAGGATCACGGTCCAAATTCGCAGTTACAAAAGGAGAAAAACACATGAAACGTCTGCTACTCATCCTCGGGACCGCTGTGCTCGTCCTCAACACCCTTGTAATTCCGACCGTCGTTCATGCCGATGGCGGCGGCGGCTCGACCAATTGCGGTGGCGGCATCTGCAAGCCGTAATTCCCCCCGTGCGGTTATTGTGCCTGTAAGACGGACCGTCTGCACGGGGAATTCTCCGATCTTACGAAAACAGAACAAGAATCATGCGACGTTGCGACCTGCAGCGAAGGGCGGTATAGTGCCTCACTACGTCTATGCTGCAGGCGCACTCATTCCTCTGGCATTACCTCTGGGTTGCACCCAACGTCCTTCTTCTGATCTTGGCATTCCTGGTGTGGCGACGTGGCCTGCATAGGAACTACCCGATCTTTTTCATATTCGCCATCGTAGCCGGGACCGGACAGCTGGTCCTGTACGCGGCCGACGTCATGCCGTCGGTTTCGGCGCGAGTTTTTTGGCATGTCTTGTGGTCCGGACTCTTGGTCGAAGCGCTGGTAAAGTTTGCCCTCATCGGCGAGCTCTTTGCGCATATCTTTGGTCCTTACCCCTCATTAGCGAGACTTGGCAAGATTTTAATGCGGGGCGTCGGGGTAGTTCTTGTTTTCATTGCAGCGATGGCAGCCGCTTTCTCTCCAGTTTCGAACCCGCACCTGATTGTCTCCGGACCGCATCTTCTGGAGCAGACGATTTACTTGATTGAGGCCGGGCTGCTTCTCTTCATCTTCCTGTTTGCCGCCCATTTTCGGCTGGGTTCGGGCCAAGTTTCGCTGGGAATCTGTTTGGGACTCGCGATCTCGGCTTGCGTCCACCTGGCGACGTGGGCGGTCGCAGCAAACAACAGTTCGGCACAAACAAGCGTGTTGCTCGACTTGCTGCACATGGCCGCCTATCACCTCTGCGTTCTGATCTGGTTCTACTACATCCTCGTTCCCTAGAAAGCTCGCACGAAATCTGCGGTTCCGCTGCCGGAAAACAACCTCGACGTGTGGAACCGAGAATTGGAGCGTCTGTTACAGCAATGACTGTGGCCATTATTCTTGTCATCGTCGCCGCGCTTGCGCTGGTTGTGATTCTGCGCGTCGCTGTTTCCCGCAGCCTACAGATCTCGCCCGACGCCAGCCTTGCCGGTCAGATTCAACCCATTGACATCGTCGCATTCCGCAACCTGATCGATCCCGCGGAAAACCACTACCTCCAACGCAACTTGCCCGTCGCCGAATTCCGCGCAGTACAACGCAAGCGCCTGCGCGCCATGGCCGCCTATGTTCAAGCTGCGGGACGCAACGCCGAAATTCTCGTCCGCATCGGGCAGAACGCTCTCGCTTCCTCCGATCCGCACACCGCCGAAGCTGCCCGCCGGCTCGTGAACGATGCTCTCTGGCTGCGGCGCAACGCCATTTTCGCGCTGCTCCGCATTTACATAGCCTTGGTTTGGCCAAATTCGGCCCTGGCGGCTGCATCCGTCCTCGACCGCTACCAGCAGCTGAATGGCTCCGCCATGCTGCTTGGCCGCCTGCAGAATCCTGCTGCCCCCATGCGGATTTCCGCGCACTAGCGATCCGCCGCTGCTTCTGTTCCGGTGCCCCGACGTTTCATCTGGACGTTCCGGCCCTGGCACATTGCTGCCTGTGATCGGCAACGCTGACATCCCCCCAAGGTTTTGTTCTCTGTCCGGCTGGGACTTTAACCCTCCACGGAGTTGACTGAAAAACGACCTTTCGCGATTCCCGACTTGTTTTTGGAGCACGTTCTGGTATAAAACCAGCGGGATTCAACTCGGGTCCAAGTGACTTCGTGCGCACTTCGGCAATCCGCCGTGGCAATTGTTCCCACCGTCTGCTCGCTTCCGCGAGTCCAAGGGAGAACCCTATGAACGCCGTGCTGAAAACCATCTCCGTGTGCTTCATTCTGCTGGCTTCCGCCATCGCCTTCGGCCAGGGAGGCGTCGCCACCGGCGACCTCCATGTCGCTGTCAAAGATCAGCACGGAAAGATCGTCACCAACGCCACCGTGAACGTCCGGGACGCGGCCAAGGGCCTGGAACGCACGGCCACGGGCGATGGCGAGGGCGGCTACAGCGCGCAACTGCTGCCGCCGGGCACGTACACCGTCACCGTTGAAGCCACTGGGTTCACAAAGATCGAAAACACCGGCGTATCCGTCGCCGTTGGCGG
>JASHPH010000208.1 GCA_030038255.1 Candidatus Sulfotelmatobacter sp.
CTAATCCTCGAAATGACCGACTGGGCGTGTTCAGTCAAGCACAAATCTTTTTCAGAAGAGAAAGAATGGCGGATAATCACTTACCCAAAAGGAGCAACGCTGGTGGGAGCGAGTCCACCGGACTACAAAGGAGTTTTGGTTCGTCCTACATCTAAGCTATTGCTCCCCTACATGATTCTGGAGCCACCTTCACGAAAACGATTGCCACTGCTAGAAATCAGATGCGGTCCGAGCCAGTTTCAGGAGCAGTCAGCTAGAGCAATGGAGATTCTATTGCACAATCACAAATACAAAGACATCACGGTGTCATTGTCCCGCGTTCCATTGCGCGTTTAGTTCGTTGCGAAATACTTCAGGTCTGGAATGCGGGATTGCCTAGCTCGTCGCGAACGCGAGCGGGCGGGGGGCCAAGACCAACCCCGGCGGGGTCCGTGGCGGGGGGGTGCACTTTCGCGGGCTTCTGTCTCCTAACCCCCAGGCAGTTTGACCCTCCTTTGGCAAGCCCGTAAACTTGAAGTTGTTCTCCGCTCATTCGTCATCTTCATGACGGTGTGACCGTCATCTTCGCCATCGGCGGGAGGATTTCCTGAGGCGTTTTCTGAAGTTTGGGCTTCGCAGCATTGTGGCGGCGGTTGTGGTGGGGCTGCTGGCGGGAGTTTGCGCCGCCGACAACAATACTCCCATCACGCTGGACACGAGCGAAACCTTATTCGCCGTGCTGGCTGCGATCAACGCCTGCGGCTACAGCGTCGGTCTGGGCATTTCCGATGCCCAGCGGCTGAACATCCGTAGCGAGGTCCAGAAGAATCTTTCCGGCTCCGAAGCAGAAACAGCGATGACCCAGATGTGCAACTGGTACGCGGATCATCGCGCCATCGACGAGTTACATGACCTGTCGCAGTATGTCTCACTCGCGCTTTACCTGCAGGGTCCGCCGCACTTCTTGCCGCGCGTGAAAGAAGAAGACATGCCTCCGGATGCCTCGCCGCTATCCGAGTTCGGCACCAAGCTGGAGCCATTCTACGAAAATGCTGGATTGCACGGCATTTGGGAGCGTCACCGCGCCAACTACGCGGCCTTGACGGAGCGTTACAACAAGCCGCTGGCCAAGATGATCTTTGACACGGATATCTACCTGAAGTTGCAAACAGGCGGATATCTGGGGCGAACGTTCACTATTTACCTCGACTTTCTCGGCGATCCCAACCAGGTCAACGCGCGCAACTACGGCGCGGATTATTTCGTCGTTGTCTTCCCATCTCCCGATCCGAACTCGTCGCAGGCGTTGAAGATGGATCAGATTCGTCACACGTACCTGCACTACCTGCTGGATCCGATGGCCGACAAACATCCTCTGGCGATCAAGCGGCTGGAGCCGCTGCTGCAGCAGGTGAAGCGCGCGCCACTCGAGGAAAGTTTCCGCACCGACATTTCGCTGCTCGTCACCGAGTGCCTGGTGCGCGCAATCGAGATCCGAACCAGTGGCACAAAGCAGACCGCCGAGGCCATGCGCGTGCAGGCCGTCGACGATGCCGTGAAACAGGGCTACATCCTGACCCGATATTTCTATAGTGCGCTGGCGGCATTTGAAAAAGATCCGACGGGATTGCGCAACGCCTACGGCGACATCCTCGACGCGATAGATGTTGGAAAGGAAGCCAAAGCGGCCAACGAAGTTCAGTTCGTGGACCGCGCGCAGCCGGAACTGGTGCAGTTATCACGGCTCGAGGACCGGCGCATCCTGTCTACGGCCGAGAAGCGGCTGGCCGCGGGAGACGCCAAGGGAGCGCAGGAACTGGCGCAGCAAGCGCTCGACAAGAAAGTCGGAGATCAGGGGCGGGCGCTGTTCATCCTGGCGCAAGTGGCTGTGGCCAACAAGAATCGAGACGGAGCGCTCGAGAATTTTCAGAAGGCGATTCAGGCCACCAAGGATCCCAAGGTCGTTGCCTGGTCTCACGTCTACGCCGGCAGGATTCTGGACATGAAAGAGGACCGCGAGGGCGCGCTGAATGAATACCGTGCGGCGCTCACGGCCGGCGCCGCAATGCCTGAAGTTAAGGCGGCAGCCGAACACGGGTTGCAGCAGGCGTATGAACCTCCGGCCAAGCCGCAGTGAAGCTGTCGGGTAAGGGCGGGGTTGGCTAAGGAAGCGAGCCTGACGCGTGTTTGCTGCGGCGCAGAAAGCGCGCCGCCGTCGCGCAGCTCGCCCAGATCCTTCGCGGCGCAAAGAGCGCTTGCTCAGGATGACAAGGGGATGCTCCCGATCAGGCGCTGGCTGCGATAGAATGCACGGTTACAAAATTGGCGGCGGTTTGAACCCGGTTTTGAAACTTGAAGACGCAAAGGGCGAGGAGAGCGCATGAAGAGAGCAGCGATCGCGATGGCAGTGCTGGGAGTTTGCGCCTGGAGTTTCGCGCAAGGCAACGATAAGCCGGCGCAGAATCCGCCCGCGGGACAGGCGGCGGCCGCCGCTCCGCAGGGCAAAAGGCCACCGCAGGCCAAGACGCGGCCAGAATACGACGCCTACAACGCAGCCCGTCAGCTGACGGATCCGGCAGCGGTAGAAAAAGCCGCCGACGACTTTGCCACGAAGTTCCCCGACAGCGAGCTGCGGGTGATGCTGTACAAGAGCGCCATGCAGAAGTATCAGCAGGCCAACAACGCGGACAAGATGCTGGAGATGGCGCACAAGGCCCTGAGTTACGATCCCGACGATCCGGAGGCGCTGGTTGGGGTGGCCCAGGTTCTGGCGGAGCGCACGCGGGAAACCGATCTCGACCGCGATCAGCGTCTCGACGAGGCCAAGAAAGATGCACAGCGCGCTCTGGTGACGGTCGATACCGATATTCCGACCACCGGTTATCCCCCAGAGGCATTGAAAAGCTACAAGGGATTCCTGGTCTCGGAAGCCTACGCGGTTCTGGGCAAGCTGGCGTCTGACGCGAAGAATTGGCCCGAGGCGGAGACCGATTTGAAAAAATCCATTGACGCGCTTCCCGACCAGCCGGACTCGATCGCGGTTTTCCGGCTCGCGGTCGCGCTCGACATGCAGAACAAGATCCCCGAAGCCTTGAAGTACGCCAATCAAGCAGTGGATCTCACCAAGGACCGGCCCGACTCCCCCGCGGGAAAAGCCGCGCGCGATGAACAAGACCGCCTGACCAAGCTGAGCGCAGGAACAGCGCCAGGGGCGCCGAAAAACTGACGCCGCTGATGCTACGGTAAGAGGGGCTCACCAATTCGCTGCGGACCGAAACAGCAGGGGCTGTGCCCGCAGAGTTTCGTCCAGGTGCGTCTTTCGGCTATGCGCGATTTTCGTTGGCGGCTGTCTTGCATTTTCGCGTTTGGAGCTTGGAAAAGTTGGTTGCACTGGTAGAAACAAGAGAGGCGAAGGCTGGTTGAAACCTTCAGATTATATTGGGCTAGCATTGTTCGTTGGTTTTGGCCTATGGTATGCACTGTTCCCCAGCAGCGTCATCAGATTCTATGTGCGCTTCTCCAAAACAGAAAAAACTTTCAGAGGTGAGGCCGCTAGCAATAAGAATAATCGGTGTTGCCTGGATCGCATTAGTGCTGGGTGTGTTCTTCTTTGCAGGGAAATAATCCAAAACAGCCCACCACCTGATCCTCACCTATGAAAGAACGGGAAATTACGGCGCTCGAGCAGGCATTGGGATACCACTTCCGCAGGCGGGCGGTGATCGAGCAGGCGCTAACGCACAGTTCGCAGGCCCGGGAGCAGGAAGCGCAGCATGCGGGCGACAGCAAATATAAGGTCAGCGACAACGAACAGCTGGAATTTCTGGGAGACACCGTGCTGGCGCTGGTGACGAGCGAAGAGCTTTATCACCGGTTTCCTCATTTCCGCGAAGGCGAACTCTCCAAGCTGCGAGCGCACCTTGTGAGTGAGAGGCATTTAATCCGCGTGGCGCAGCGGCTGGAACTCGGACACTATCTGCGGCTGGGGCGGGGCGAAGAAAAAAGCGGCGGCCGCAGCAAAACGGCGTTGCTGGTGGACGCGCTGGAGGCGGTCCTTGCCGCCATCTACCTGGACGGCGGGTTGGAAGTGGCGCGGGAGTTCGTGTTGCGCAATGTGGTCGCGCCGGAACTGGAGCGCATGGAGCGCGAAGGCGGCATGATGCCGGTCACTGACTTCAAGTCTGCACTGCAGGAAGCCGTGCAGGGCCTGGGACTGCCGCAGCCGAACTATGTACTAGTGGAAGAGACTGGCCCGGAACACAGAAAAACATTTACGGTCGAGGCCCGGCTGCAGGGGCGGAGCGGACGCGAAGTCGAGTTTGTGGGCCGGGCACAAGGCTCGACCAAGAAAACCGCGGAACAGGATGCGGCGCGGCAGCTGCTGACGGCGCTGGCCTCGCAGTCGAAGGCGGAAACCAAAACCGCGGCCCGCGCGTCTCATGAAGTGAAATAGGCAAACAAGGATTTAGCAAGGACATTCGATAAAGCGTCATTGATAAGCAGCCGCATGAATTCCACTCACCGCCCTATCGTCTTCACCTTCGGACCCGACGTGGTCTTTTCGTTTCAGTCATTGCTGGGCACGGTGGTCATCGCGATCTTTGTCATCACATTTATCGTGCAGGCGTTCCAAATACCCTCCGAATCGATGGAGAACACGCTGCTGGTGGGCGATTACCTTCTTGTAAACAAGCTCTGTTATGGCCGCGGGCTGGGCACAGCGGCCATGCCGTATCAGAAAATCGCGCGCGGTGACGTGGTGGTTTTTCACTATCCCGTAGACCCGACACAACATTTCGTCAAGCGCGTGATCGGCCTGCCCGGAGACCACTTGCGCATGGTCAGCAAGAAGGTATGGATCAACGGCAAGCTACTGAATGAGCCCTACGTGCGTTTTCTGGAGCCGCCCAATGACCTGTTCCGCGACAATTTCCCGCGGCTCGACATCCCGGTGCCGGGCATGGAGGGGAAGTGGTGGCTGGAAATGCACAAATTGGTCGAGGACGGCCAGTTGATCGTTCCCGAGGGGCATTACTTTGTGATGGGCGACAACCGCGACGACAGCAAGGACAGCCGCTACTGGGGATTTGTGCCGCGCGAGAATATCATCGGCAGGCCGCTGTTGATTTACTGGTCGGTGCGAGACTGGGATCATAGCTCGCCGACATCGTTTATGAGCCGGCTTTACCATGTGGCCTACGCGATTACGCATCTGTTTCAGATCACACGCTGGAACCGCACTTTGCGGCTGGTAAACTGAATAACCGAGCAGTTACGGAAAACCCGAGTGGCAAGAAAACAGAACAAACCGAAAGATCGGCTTGCGGAAGAAAAGCCGCGGGAAGAAGCGCAGCCCAAAGAGCCGCCCAAGGAAAAAGAGACTACGGTCGAGTTTCTCTCTTCGCTCGCCGCGGTGCTGGTGACGGGACTGTTCATCATCACTTTCGTCGTGCAGGCCTTTGAAATTCCTTCGGCCTCGATGGAGAACGCGCTGCTCATCGGCGATCACGTCTTCGTGAACCGCATTCAGTTCGCCCCCAAAACGTCTTGGCTCGGACCGCTGCTGCCTTATCGCGACCCCAAGTTTCGGGACGTTGTCGTTTTCCTCTCGCCCGCTGAGCCTGGCCTTTACGTGGTCAAGCGGATTATCGGCCTGCCCGGCGATCGCATCCACCTGCGCGATGGCGTCGTCTACCGCAATGGCGTGGCACTGGACGAGCCGTACGTCTACAGAGACGACGATCCCCCCGAGGTTCGGGCAAGAGAGGTGTATCGCAATAACTTTCCCGCAGTTTCGCCGACCGAAGATCCGAATGTGTATCCCAACTGGATCGTCGATCTGCCGTCCTACATTCACGGCGACGACATTGTCGTCCCTCCGGGACACTACTTCGGCATGGGAGACCATCGGCATGTAAGCCTCGACAGCCGCTATTGGGGCTTCATTCCGCGCGAGAACATTATTGGCCGGCCGATGTTCATTTACTGGTCGTTCCAGACGCCCGAGGATCAGTACAGGAAAACGGATTGGAGCGACCGGCTCTTATTCCTGGGCAAAGTGGTGTTCCACTTTTTCGATGAGACACGCTGGCGGCGCACGCTGCAATTCGTTCGATGAGAATGAAGTCCCCTCGCAGGCGCGGTGCCATCCCGCCGCGGCCTGATAGCGGGCCTGGGAAACGACCAGTGAGGTCGCAGTGAAGCTTTTCTCCTCCAACCGGCGCAGGATCGCGGCGGCAGTGCTGCTGGTTCTGGTGCTGTTCTCGATCCGTCCCGGCGCCCAGCGTCTGAAGTCGCGGATTATTTCCTCTATCAGCTCCGCGGTGGGCCGTTCGGTCGACATCGGTTCCGTGCATGTCCGGCTGCTGCCGCGGCCCGGATTCGATCTCGAAAATCTCGTCGTTTATGACGATCCGGCATTCGGAGCCGAGCCGATTCTACGCGCCAGCGAGGTAACCGCAGCTCTGCGCCTGACTTCTCTGCTGCGCGGCCACCTGGAAATCGCGCGGCTCGATCTCACCGAACCCAGCCTGAATCTGGTGCATGGAGACCGTGGCGGGTGGAATCTCGAAACCTTGATCGAGCGCAGCGCGCACACACCTCTTGCGCCAACGGCCAAGACGAAGTCTGAGCCGCGGCCGGGATTTCCCTACATTCAAGCGACGGGTGCGCGGATCAACTTCAAGAACGGGCGCGAGAAAAAGCCCTACGCACTGACCAATGCGGATTTCTCACTGTGGCAGGAGTCGGAAAATACCTGGGGAGTGCGACTGAAGGCGCAGCCATTTCGCGCGGACGTGAGTTCAAACGATACCGGACTGTTGCAGATGAACGGCACCTGGCAGCGCGCCGCGACGCTGCGTGACACTCCGCTCGACTTTACCCTCGAATGGAGCCGGGCGCAGTTAGGCCAAGTCACAAAACTTTTCACAGGAAACGATCAGGGCTGGCGCGGCGCGGTTCAGCTCGATGTGACCGCCAAGGGAACGCCCCTGAAGCTGCGGATTGCGAGCGACACCGCCATCCAGGATTTTCGCCGCTATGACATTACCACCGGCGAAGCGTTACGGGTTGCGGCCCACTGTGACGGACAATACAGCTCCCTCGACCACCGCATCCACGCATTGCTTTGCAAGGCTCCGCTGGGAGACGGTGTTGTCTCCTTGGAAGGGGAAGCGGGCCTTCCCTCCCAACATAGCTACTCGCTGACGGTGAGCAGTGAAAACCTGCCTGCGAGCGCGGCGCTCGCGCTAGCGCAACGAGCGAAGAGAAACTTGCCCGAAGACTTGACCACAAGCGGAACGATTCGAGGCAACGTCTCCATTCAGCGGCGCGGTGCGGCGTCCAAGTTGGAATTGGAGGGCCAAGGTGAGATCTCAGATTTCCTGGTAGCCTCCGCCGCGAATAAAGCAGACCTCGGACCGGAGACTGTGCCGTTCGTGTTCGTCAGCGATGCTTCATCGCGGAACACCGCGCTGAAAAGGCAGAAAGCGCGTGGGAATCCACCTGGTTTGCGAGCTCCAGAGGGCCCGCATGTTGAGTTCGGTCCCTTTGCGATTGCACATGCAACGGCGCAAGGCCTGACTGCCCAAGGATGGATCAATCGCGGCGGTTACAACGTTGCCGTGACCGGTGAGGCGGAAATCGGCAAGACGCTGCGATTGGCGCGTCTGGCGGGGCTTCCAGCGCTGCAGTCGGCCGCCGAAGGCACGGCGATCATGAATCTGCAAATCGCGGGAGCGTGGAAGGGATGGGGCTCCAGCGCGCCCGCGACTTTTCCGGGACCGCAGATGATCGGAACGGCCAAGCTGCACAACGTGCAGGTCGCCGTGCGAGGCGCGAGCGGGGCACTGGAGATTGTCTCGGCCGATCTGCAGCTCGCCCCCGACATGGTGCGAGTGGCCAAACTCAACGCGAAGGCGGCCGACGCCGCATGGACCGGCTCAGTCGAACTGCCCCGGGGATGCGGAACGCCCGCGTCGTGCGAGGTTCACTTCGATCTGGTCGCGAATCAGATTGTGATCAGCGATCTCAGAAAGTGGGCCATCCCTCGCCCGCGTGAGCGGTCCTGGTATCAAGTGCTGGGGGCGAGCGCGAACATTACACCCCCCTTTCTCGAGACTCTTCGGGCGTCGGGCCGCGTCGCCACCGACAACCTCCACGTGCAGAATCTCGGGTTGACTCGCGCCTCGGCCAGCGTGCAGGTGGACCGCGGCAAACTGCAGATCTCAGACTTCGTCGCAGACGTCTTCGGCGGGAAGCAAAAGGGCGATTGGCTGGTGGACCTCAGTGTGAAACCGGCCGTCTGTAGCGGGAGCGGAAAGCTGACGGGAGCTTCGCTCGCGCGCCTGGCTGATGCAACGAAAGATGCGTGGATCTCCGGCACTGCGACTGCGACCTACGAACTGAGAGGTCCCTGCACGGCCGAACTCTGGCAAACAGGCGAAGGCAATTTGCAGTTTGATGTCAGGGACGGCGCGCTCACCCACATTTCGCTCGCCGAAGATGAGGGACCGCTCAAGTTCGCGCGCCTGTCCGCTCAGGCCCGACTGGACTCCGGCAAATTCGAGATCAAAGACGGAAAGCTGGACTCTCAAGACGGAAAATTCCTCATAAGCGGAACGCTTTCGGCGCAGAGGGAACTTGAAATAAAGCTCTCGAAGTCGCCGAACGGCTCTGCCGGCGGCTATGCGATTACTGGCACGCTTGCCGCGCCGCGGGTTGCGCCCTTGCCGGGCGCCGAGCAGGCAAGGCTCAAGCCAGAACCACCAAAATAAGACGGCTTCTATGGGACATATCCCAGACCGCGCAAAACCTTGCCCGGAAGCGCGCCTGTCATCTTGCCCTGATCGATCACCGGCACGCCATTCACCAGGACATACTCCATGCCCTCGGAAAACTGATTGGGATTATCGAAGGTGGCGCGATCGCGCACGGTTGCGGGATCAAATATCACCACATCGGCCCACATTCCGGCCTTGAGCACGCCGCGATCCGTCAGCCGCATACGCTGCGCCGGAAGCGCCGAGAACTTGCGAATTGCATCTTCGAGCGTCAGAACCTTCTCCTCTCGAACATATTTGCTCAGGATGCGCGGAAACGTTCCATAGGCGCGCGGATGCGGATGCGCCTGCCCGAGAATGCCCTCCGGGGACGTGCCTTCCGAATCGTTGTCGATCGAGACCCACGGCTGCTGCAGGGCGAGAGTCACATCTGGCTGCGACATGCCGAACACCGCGACGCCCGTCGAGGGATCTTCAATCAGGAAATCGAACAGCGCATCCATGGGATCTTTGTTCCACAGCTTCGCGATCTCCGAGAGGCGCTTGCCTTCAAGGGGAAGCAATTTCGGATTGTGCACCGCTCCGATCATGATCGCGTCCGGGCCCGGAATCTCCTCCCATTCGTTGTCCCAACTATTTGAAGGCGTGAGCAAGTCTTTGCGAATGCGCTCACGCGTCGCAGGATCCTTCAACCGCTCGACAAGTTTCTCCGTGCCGCCGTCGTGCGCCCAGGGGGGAATGAACGCCGAAAAATCGTTGTACCACGCGGTATAGGCGTAGGTATCGGCGCTCACGTCGGCGCCGGCGGCACGCGCGGCGTTGATCTTCGCAACGACTTCAGGCATGCGCCCCCAATTCTTCTTGCCCGCTACTTTGATGTGCCAGATCTCGACCGGAATATGCGCTTCTCTGCCGATGCTTAGAGCTTCGTCGATCGCATCGAGTACCGAGTTGCTTTCGTCGCGCATGTGCGTGGCGTAGATGCCGCCGAACTTCGAGGCCTCACTGGCCAGCGCGATCAACTCTTCGGTCTTGGCGTAGGGCGCCGGCGCGTACTGCAGCGCGGTGGAAACACCCACGGCGCCATCTTTCATCGCATCCCGCACGAGCGCCTTCATCTCGTCCAGTTGCGCAGGTGTGGGCTGGACATCATTGTCTCCGAGCACCATGCGACGCACCTGCGCTGCGCCGACGTAGTCGGCGACGTTGATGCCGATGCCCTGCTTCTCGATCCGCGCAAAATACTGGCGGTACGTGCGCCAGTCAGGTGTGATCTTGTAGTGTTCGAATCCGGCGCGGTCGTCGCGGATGAGCGCATCGTTGAGCGGCGCGATCGACTCGCCTTCGCCAGTAATTTCGGAGGTAATGCCCTGAAAAATTTTCGACGGCACGCGCGGGTCTACGAGAATGGTAAGTTCCGACTGGCCGAGCATGTCGATGAAGCCGGGCGCGACGACTTTTCCGCCCGCGTCAATCGTGCGCTTGCAAGCTGCAGCGGAGAGATTGCTGATGGCGGCAATTCTGCCGTCGCGAATACCGACATCGCCCGAATACCACGGCGAACCAGTGCCATCCATGATGTGGCCGTTGGTGATGACGATGTCGAAGGCGGGCAGGGCGGACTGAGCCGGCAGTTGCATTGGTGCGAGAAGCGATAAAGCAAACAGCGCACGCAGGACGTATTTGATCCGAGATGAATGAATTATTGCCACGACCGCTTTCCCTTTCCAGAGACCCGTTATTCGACAAAGCACCTAGTCCCTCAGGGGCTAAAGCCCGTTCCGTAATTCGGTCTTCTACGGCACGACTGAACTCGTGCCCTTCCCGATCTCTTTGCTCGTTTCTCTGCGGGCAACAGCTGCGCCGATCGCAATCCATACTGCCAGCGCAATCCACTCGTACGCGGTGAAGTGCCCCGGAACCTCAGGCAGCAACTTCATCAGCGTCATCGCGATTCCCACCAGCAGCCCGAACACTGCCACACAGCGCTCGAACGCGGTCAGAGAGATCATTTCGGAACGGGAGCCGAGCGTAAGGCACGCAGCGCAGGCCGCGGACCATCCTATCGCACACGCGACCGATCCCACTTCGGTGATGGGAACCAGGATCGCGTCTCCCAGCAGCATGCACGCGCCCGTAGCGATGCCCACGCACACTACTGCAGCCGACGGCGTCTGGTATTTCGCGTGGACTGTCGCCACGCCGGCGTGTACCATGCCGCGGCGGCCGAGAGCAAAGAGCAGGCGGCTGGCGGCAACGAAATTTCCGTTGAAGCACTTGAACAGCGAAAGCAGCGCCGCCGCGAGAATGACGTTCACAACCCAGCGCGCGCCCACAGCATGCTCGAACGCGACCGCAGTCATGAATTTCTCGCCCAGGAGTTGCCGCCACGGCGCGACAAACGCCACCGCCGCCACGATGCTGGCATAAAAAAGAATCGCGACCAGGATGGCCATCCAAATTGCCAGCAAGAAAGTTCGCGAGCGAAACTCTGGGCTGGCCTCCTCGGCCGCCTTGCCCACCGATTCGAAGCCAGCCATGAAGTAAGGAACGATCTGCGTGACCAGCAGAATGGAAACGAGCGGCGAGTGCATGAACAGCGGCGGAAAATTCGCGGGCGAACCACGGCCTACGCCCGCCGCGACAAATACGGCGAACAGCGCCAGAGTGCCAAAGCTCGTCCAGTTCTGAAACGTCGCGCTCAGCCGCACGCCGCGATAATTCAGTACCGTGATCAGCGCCGTCAGGCCTAGGCCAATGATCAGGTGCGGAAGAAACACTGGGCGTCCGCCGATCCGGTAAATTTCCATCGAGTCGAGCCAGGGGAAAATGTAGCCGGCGATGCGGCCCACGGCGACCGCCTCCCACGGGCACACGATGAAGTACATCAGCGTCATCATCCAGCCGGTAGCAAAACTGATGGGGCGCGAGAACGCGGCTGCAGTGTACGCAACCTCGCCCCCGGCGTCGGGCATGGCCGCAACTAACTTGCCGTACACCCATCCGATGGGAAGCAGAACGGCGCCGCCGATCACAAAGCCGAGCAGCGCGCCCAGCGCGCCGCCGCGGCTGAGCCAGTCGTCCATGATGACCAGCCAGCCCACGCCCACCATGGTTCCCCAGCCCAGTGTGAAGTAGTCGGTGGCGCGTAGTTTGCGGGCGAGCGTGGTCACGAAGAGTTCTCTAGGGGGCGGCGCGAATTATAAAGCATCAGGCTTCCAGCACAGACTGGGGTGCCCCACTTCTCGCCGCCTTTGCGAGAAGTGGGACCCACTGCGCACGTGTTACTATCAATTTCAGCCTCTCGCAACGAGTCCGATGACATCAAGAACAACTCGCAAGCGCGTGCTCAGCGGCATGCGCCCCACCGGAAAACTGCACCTGGGCAACTACGTGGGCGCGCTGCAGAACTGGGTGCGCATGCAGGACGAGTACGAATGCTTCTTCTGCGTCGTCGACTGGCACGCACTCACCACCGATTACGCCGACACATCGCAGGTGAAGAGCAACTCGCTCGAAGTCGCTTTCGACTGGCTGGCCGCGGGACTCGATCCCAACAAATCGGTGATTTTCATTCAGTCACACGTTCCCGCGCACGCCGAGTTGCATCTGCTGCTTTCCATGGTCACGCCCCTCGGCTGGCTGGAGCGCGTTCCCACCTACAAAGAGCAGCGCGAGAACATCAAGGACAAGGATCTGGGCACGTACGGCTTTCTCGGCTACCCCGTGCTGCAGGCCGCCGACATCCTTGCCTACAAGGCGGATGTTGTCCCAGTGGGTGAAGACCAGGTGGCGCATATCGAGCTTACGCGCGAGATTGTGCGAAGGTTTAACTTCTTCTACCCGAAGCACCAAGGTGCGGGCCTGTACATTCCACGCTACGCCGCCGACGGCGACCTCATAGAGGAGGATCTCCAACGGCGCCGCTTCGTCTTTCCCGAGCCACAAACACTCCTCACTCCCGCCGCCAAGCTTCCCGGCACCGACGGCCGCAAGATGTCGAAGTCGTATGGCAATACCATCATGCTCGCCGATCCAGAGCCAGTCGTCCGTCAGAAGTTGAAGACCATGGTGACCGACCCGGCGCGGGTTCGCCGCTCCGATCCTGGCAATCCCGACCTCTGCCCCGTCGGCGATCTGCACAAGATTTTCAGCAGCAAGGAAACGATGGCGAAAGTTAATGCAGGGTGCCGCTCGGCCGGTATCGGCTGCATCGAGTGCAAAGGCTGGGCCGCTGACGCGCTGGTGACACTTTTGAATCCCATGCAGGAAAAGCGGAAAAAATATGAGCAGAATCCGCGCCTTGCTTGGGATATTCTGGAAGAGGGCTCCAGACGTGCTTCCGCAGCAGCGGCTGCGACTATGAACGACGTGCGCGCGGCCATGGGCATGTCGCTGGAATTCGAGGCGCCCAAACCGGCGGTGTCCGGCAAGTAGTTTGCAAATTGCATGAGCGAACAAGCAAAAGCTATTTCGCACGACGAGTCAGCACCGCTCGCGCCCGTCGTTGCCATCTCCACGCCAAAGCCGGCAAAAGATGCGGCCAAGAAGGAAGAGAGTGACTTCCCCTTCGCCGTCGCCGTCGGTCAGCTTTACGAAGGCCCCCTCGACCTGCTGCTCGACTTGATTCGCAAGCAGGACATCGACATCTACGACATTCCCATCGCCAGGATCACGGCGCAATATCTCGCGTACGTGGAAAAAATGCGCGAGCTCGACGTGAACGTCGCCGCGGAATTCATTTACATGGCGGCCATGCTCATTCACATCAAGTCGAAGATGCTCTTGCCGCGCGATCCCGAGGCGCCGGCCGAAGAGCAGCAAGATCCGCGCGACGGACTGGTCAATCGCCTGCTCGAACACGAAAAATTCAAATCCGCCGCGCAGATGCTTCTGCAGAAGCAGCAAATCGAAGACGCCGTGCTCTCGAACCCGTCGCTGAAAGAGTTCATGGAGGCCGAAGGCACGGAACCAGAAATCCCCGCCGATGTCATCGACCTGGTCAAAACATTTCAGCAGGTGCTCGAGCGCGTGCGCACGCGCCCTGTGCTCAACGTGGACGAAGAAAGCGTCACCGTCGGCCAGATGATCGACTACCTGCGCCGCCGGTTGTCGCTCGAAGACCGTCCCATCCGCCTGAAGCAGCTCTTCATGCGGATGCCTTCGCGGCAGGCGCTGGTGTGCATGTTTCTCGCCCTGCTCGAACTGGTCCGACTGCAGGCGATTCAAGTACGGCAGGAGCGGCTGTTCGGCGAGATCGCCGCGCGCAAGCACACACATTTCGACGAGATCATGAAAGAGCAATCGGCGGTAAGAGACGATTGGAGGTAAGAACCAAGGTTTGAAAGTTGCAAAGTGTCGAGGTTTCAAAGACCTTGAAACCCTGAAACCTTGAAACTTCGATGTCCTTAAAAGCCCAACTCGAAGCCATCATTTACGCGGCGGAGACGCCGATCACGCTCGAGCAGATCATTCCGCTCGTCAAGGAAACGCTCGTCGCGGAAGGCGTGTCCGATGCTGACGCCATTAAGTCTCGTGTGCGCTCCGCGGTCGAGGAACTCACCGCCGAATACAACGCTCCCGACCGCGGCATCGAGATTCGCCAGGTTGCCGGCGGATACCGCATGTCCACCAAGCCCGAGCAGCACGAAGTGGTGCGCGCCTTCGCCCGCAGCCTGAAGCCTCCGGTGCGGCTCTCGCTGCCTGCGCTCGAAACACTCGCCGTCATCGCTTACAAACAACCAGTCACCGTGCCCGAAATCAGCGACATTCGCGGCGTCGACTCCGGCGGCGTCATCGGTACACTGCTCGATCGCAAGCTCATCACGACTGCCGGCCGCAAGCAAGTTATCGGCCGGCCCATCCTCTACAAGACGACCAAGGAATTCCTCATGCGCTTCGGTCTCAAGGACGTCAACGAACTGCCCAGCATGGAGGAATTCGAGAAGCTGGTAGCGGAGTCGTTCCAGTCCGAACTGATTCCCGCTGAGAGCGCCGCGCAGCCCGAGATGGTCGACGGCATTGCCGCTTCGGCCGGGCCGGAGTCCGTTTCCGCCGAATCGATTTCCCCGCAAGCCATTTCCGAAGACGCGTCCGCTCAAGAAGAGGAGCCCGCCGAAGAGAAGGCGGGCTGAAGTCCGCGCACGCGGCCCGACTATCATGGCCCTGGAACGTCTGCAGAAAATTATTGCCGCCGCCGGCGTCGCTTCTCGTCGCAAAGCCGAAGAACTGATCACCTCCGGCCACGTGCAGGTGAACGGGCAGGTCGTCACTGAACTCGGCAGCAAAGCTGATCCTGAGACCGACCACGTTCGCGTGAACGGCAAGCTTCTGCATGGCGCCGAGCGTCACGTCTATCTCCTGCTCAACAAACCCAAAGGCTACGTGACTACTGTGAGCGATCCCGAGAATCGCCCGACCGTCATGCATCTGGTTCGCGGCGTGAAGGGCCGCGTCTATCCCGTGGGCCGTCTCGACTACGCGAGCGAAGGTCTGCTACTGCTCACCAACGATGGCGAACTCGCCCATCGCCTGATGAAGGCTGCGTCGCATGTTCCCAAAACTTACGTCGTCAAGGTTGCGGGCACGCCGAATGAAGAGGCGCTGGCTAAACTGCGCGCCGGAGTCTCCATCGCCACCGATGACGGCAAGCGCGTCCGCACTGGGCCTGCTTCGGTCCGCGTGGTGAAAGAAGCGGCCAATCCGTGGTACGAAATCACGCTGATCGAAGGCCGCAATCGCCAGATCCGGCGCATGTTCGAAGCGGTCGGCCATCATGTGGAAAAAATCAAGCGCGTTCGCTACGGGCCGCTGACCCTCGATGTTCCTCCCGGCGAATTTCGCCCACTCACGCTGAAGGAAATCGATCGCCTGAAGTCGGCCTGCGGAATTCGCGTGACAAGTCACCACCAATCCATGGCATGATGTTCAACACACCTGATGTGCAGGAAGATGTGGGGCAAGAAGTACAACAAGAACTACGGCCAGCATGAGTCGTTTTTTTGATCTGGTCTCAAAGCCAGCCCGCGAAATGGGCGGCGACCAGCCCAGCCCGCCGCCGGGGCCGGGCGCATCGCTTGTTCCGCCGCACCTCATCCGGCTCGACTCCAACGAAAATCCCTTTGGCCCGTCGCCACGAGCGATTGAAGCCATGCAGTCGGCCTTGACCACGGCAAACTGCTATCCCGACGATGACTGCAGCCGTCTGCGTCGCAGGCTGGCCGAATATCACGATGTTGCGCCCGAGCAAGTGTTGGTGACTGCCGGTTCGACCGGGGTGTTGAGCCTGCTCTGCCAAACGATGCTGGGCCCCGGTCTCAATGCAGTCACCAGCGAGCGGTCGTTCATCGTTTACGCGATGGCGGTGCATGCTACCGGAGCTCAGTTGAGGGAAGCTCCCATGCGTGAGGGCACGCTCGATCTGGCGGCTATCCTCAATGCAATTGACGGCAATACACGCCTGGTCCTGCTCGCCAATCCCAACAACCCGACCGGCACTGTGCTCGACGCCGCGGCAGTGGATGACTTTCTCGGGCAGGTTCCGTCTCATGTTGTTGTCGTCCTCGACGAAGCCTACTACGAATTCGCACAGCATTTTGCCTCGCTGCAGGGGATGACGTACTCGCGGTCGCTCGACTATGTGCGCCTGGGAGCCGGAGTCGTCGTGCTGCGAACCTTCTCCAAGGCTCACGGCCTAGCCGGACTGCGCATCGGTTACGGTTTGGGGCCGGCGGAACTGTTGGGCTACTGCGCGCGCATGCGCAACACATTCTCCGTATCGTCGGTGGCGCAAGCCGCGGCGCTTGCCGCAATTGACGACCAGGATCACATCGCGCGCACCGTTGCCAACAATCACGAGCAGGCACAGGTTTTGACGGAAGATCTTTCGCAGCTGGGATGTCGCATCATTCCGACCGCGGCCAACTTTCTTTACTGTGACATCGGCGAAGATGCCTCTCGACTCGCGGTACTGCTGCGAAACGAAGGCGTCAGCGTGCGCCCGCTCGCGGCCTGGGGTGCGCCGCATTCGATCCGCGTTAGCATCGGAACCCCGGAACAGAATCAGTTCTTTCTCGCTGCCGCGCGCAACATCGCCGCCAGAGCGCAGCGAGCGCGACTGGCAAGAGGCGGGCATCTGGCAACTGATTCATTTCATCCTGCTGGACTGGCTGGCACGCAACGGGCAGATTGATTGGTCGCTTGGGGTCGTCGACGGCAGCTCGATAAGAGCGGTTTTTGCAGCGGACTGGGCCGGTGGCGCTAGGTGGTGGAGCGAACCTTCGCATGGTTGAATCAGTTTCGCCGACTGCGAGTGCGTTACGAAAAGCGGGCGGATATTCACGAGGCTTTTATGTACTTGGCGTGCGCTGTGATCTGCTGGAATGCCATGCCCGCTTCGGCCTTCGTGCTGGCCCCGCCAGCCATGGCTAGCGTGACAGCGACGTCAAGCGATGCCGTGCCGACTTCGTCGTCCTCTTCGGCTCCGCCTCCGGCGTCGTCGGATGTGACCACGACCGGCGGCACGGTGGATGCCATACCGTTATTCTCCACCGCGACCAACATTCAGAACTCGATCCTGACGCAGACCGGCACATCGGCCATCAACGTTGGCGGCAAGCTGAACCTGCCCACGACCGGGACAGCGACCTCCAGCGCGGGGGCCAACTCGCGGCCGCTGGACTTCGTGGCCTCGTCGTACAACAGCAGCACCTCGGCAGCGGTGGCCGAGACGTTTCAGTGGCAGGCGCAGGCGGCGGGCAATGACACGGCCACACCCTCGGCCACGTTGAATCTGCTGTTCGGTTCAGGCACGAGCACTCCCACGCAGACCGGGTTGAAGATCGCCAGCACGGGATTGATCACCTTTGCCACCGGCCAAACCTTCCCCGGCACAGGCAAGGGCACGATCACGGGCGTCACGGCTGGAACCGATTTGACTGGCGGCGGCACTACCGGCAGCGTCACGCTCAATTTGGACACTACCAAGGTGCCCCAACTCGCCGCCAACAACACGTTCACGGGAACGCAGACCATCGAGAACACCGTGGCGGTCACGGGCTCGAACAGTGCGCAGATGTTGCAGGTGACGAATACGGCGACGTCGGGAGCGACCGCGGCGATCAGCGCCGTCGGCGATAGCACGGGCGGCTATGCGGTGCTGGGGACGAGTCCACGCGTAGGCATCTATGGAATCAAGGACAAGCCCAGCGCGCTGGGCGCGACTCTGGGCGTGGCGGGCGGGATCTGGGGGCGACACGGCAGATCAAGGCTACTCAGCGGTGAACGGCACGGCGGACAACGGCCTTGGAGGGTATTTTGCCAACAATAGCTCCAGCGGTTATCCCGCGGTCGAAGCGGTGGCGAATGCGACCTCAGGAGCGAGCGTTGCGGTCTATGCCAATAGTTCCTCGGGCTACGGCGTGGAGGGGATGTCCAGTTCGAACACTGGCGTGTACGGAGTCTTAAGTGGGCCGAGTTCAACCGGTCGGGATATTGGACCGTCCGGCGTGTGGGGTGACACCAGCGCTTCGCACACCACCAATGACTCCGCCGGAGTGTCGGGAAGCGCCGACGATAACACCGCCGGGGCATTCTGGAACAACAGCGACGTCGCCACCCTGACGGCCAGCAACCTCAGCACCGATCCCTCGGCCGTGGTCTTCGACGCTTACAGCGACAGTGATGCGGGAGGGGACTGCTCCATCAACGCTGCAGGCATCATCAACTGCAATGGCGTGAACATCAATGTCCGCACTGGCGACGGCAGCGATCGCAGAGTTACGCTCCACTCTGTCCAGTCGCCGGAGAACTGGTTCGAGGACTTCGGCTCGGGGACCCTCGTGAATGGCGCGGCCACCGTCGCGCTCGACCCCACTTTCGCCTCGACGGTCAACACAACGACGGACTATCACGTATTCCTAACGCCGAAGGGAGATTGTAAAGGCCCGTACGTTGCAAACGAGACTGCCGGTGGCTTTCAAGTGCGGGAACTTGGCGGTGGACGCTCGAGCGTTGCGTTTGATTACCGCATCGTGGCCAAGCGTGCCGGCTACGAAAACGCCCGATTGGAGGACGTCACCGAACGTTACCAGAAAATGCGGGAGCAAGAGCGAGTGCGCCAAGAGCGGATGCAGCAGCGCCGAGCCGCGCGGTCTGCTGCCGCGCCCGCCGCGCCGCCGACAGCAAAGGTCGTCGCGCCCTCGGTGACCCCAGCGGCGAGTGCGCTCAGCTCGCCTCCGCCGCACAGGTAGACACCTTGGATTTTTGAACGGCGCCAGCTGTTCGTTCAAAAAGTTCCGCGAATCGAGAGGAGAATCTTATGAAACGGCAAGTTTTCCATTGGCAGAACAAGGCAACGCTGCTGACTGTGATCTGCGCGGTGGTCTTGTTTGCTTTCCAGACCACGCCCGCTCACGCACAGCTCACCGAGCTGTACGGCTTTCAGTACAGCCCCAGCACCACGAGCAACTATCCCGATGGCGAGAGGCCGATGGCGGAGTTGATCTTCACTGTGCTGCCGTGCGGCGCCACGGCCAGCCCCTACGCCTCTCGTCGTCCGACTAACTTATCGATCAAAGTAAGGTCTGTACCGACGACCAATCGTTCTGCCATCCTCGCTGCTTAATCTCGATTGGGCCTGAGGTTTTGTTAAGCCTTTAAAGGGCTGGAAGTCGGGCCGCGCCGTACAATCCGGCATCGCTTCCCAGCAGCGCGCGCGTGATGACGGTCGTCCGCCGCGTGCGGCTCACGTTTTGCGACGCAGCGGAATCTTCCTTGCCCATCGGATTGTCCGGTGCGGTCGCCGCATAGACGATCGAGCGTTGGCGCATCTCTTCAAACATGGTGGGAGCGAACGCGTCCCAGGCACTCTCCACCCCGCCGCCAATCACGTACATCTCAAGGTTCAGCACGTTCACCACGTCGGCCATCATGATGCCCAAAGCGCGCCCGAAGCGGCGGAAGAGACGCTGCGCAGGTTCGTCGCCCTGGACGGCAAGGTCATAAATAGACCTGCCGCTGAACTCTGCGCCGGAAGCTGCCGCCTCGGCCAACGCGGGCGCTTCGCCGGCCTCAATCGCCTCGCGCGCCATGCGCACAAGCGCAGTCGCGGACGCATAGCGCTCGGCGCAGCCGCGGTTGCCGCAACCGCAGGGCACTCCATCCGGTTCGATGGTGATGTGGCCGAACTCGCCCGCCATGCCGTTCATGCCGTAATAAATTTTTCCTTCGAGGATGATCGCGCCGCCAATTCCCGTGCCCAGCGTGATCATCGCCATGTTCTCAGCATTCCGGCCGGCGCCGAGCCACTTCTCGCCAAGGGCAGCTACTTTGGCATCGTGATTGAGAAATACGCGGGCGCCCAGCCGCCGCTCGATTTCGTCCCGCACCGGATAGTTCGACCAGCCGGGAAGATTGGCCGACTTGCAAATGACTCCCACCTCCATATCGATGACGCCCGGCACGCCGATGCCAGTGCCCAGGAACTTTCCCAGGCTGCCGTGCTGCTCCGCCAGGCGGCGAATGGCATCGCACATGTCGCCGACGACATCGTCAGGGCCCCTGGCCACCTGGGCGCTGAGCGCCACTTTTTCGAGAAGCTTGCCCTCCCGGCTGACGGCCGCGATGCGCAGGTTGGTGCCACCGAGATCGACGCCGATAGAGAAGTCAGGCATCAGGCAAGAGGGTAACACGCCAGCAATCTGCAATCACTTCTGACACTTCGGGCAGTAGTGGCTGCTGCGACCTGCGATCACGACTCGTTTAATGGGCGTCTTGCAAACTAGGCATGGCTTTCCTTCGCGTCCGTAAACGCGGTGATTGAGCTGGAAGAATCCTTCCTCGCCGTCGGCGTCGACGTAGTCGGAGATCGAGGAGCCACCAAGGGCGATTGCTTCTTTCAAGACGTCTTTCACAGCGACAAGCAGCTTTCCCAACTGTTCGCGCGTGAGGCTCGCGGCGCGTCGGCGCGGGCGAATGCCGGCGCGAAATAAAGATTCATCCGCGTAGATGTTGCCGACGCCTCGCAGCAGCTTTTGATTGAGCAGCGCGCTCTTGATTGGCGTCTTGCGCCCATGAAAGAGTCGGATGAAGCTCTCCAGATCGATCTCAAGCGGCTCGATTCCGCCAGCGTCGAAGTCCCCCGCTTTCGCCACGCTGAGCCGACCAAAGCGCCGCGGATCAACGAACCGCAGTTCCCTGCCCGACGAAAGCCGAACGATGGCGTGCGTGTGCTTCTCGACTTCCGTTTGCGGCTCGCACACCTGCAAGCGGCCAGTCATGCCGAGGTGAACAATCCACTGCGCTCGCGGTGCGGTACTCTCCGCGGGCGAGTGCGCGCGCGCCACGCTCTTCTGAACAACGGCATCGCGGCCGAGATCAAAAACGATGTGCTTGCCCATGCGGCGCACGGCGGCGATGCGGCTGTGCTCGAGCGCGGCCGCGATCTCGCGCGCGGAGGACTTCAGCGGCTCCTTCTTCGAGCCCAGCCAGACGGAATCGACGGTCTCGCCCGTGACTCGCTTGGCTAGGCCGCGGGCAATGGTTTCTACTTCAGGAAGTTCTGGCATCAGTTTGCTGGCCTCTTACGGCAGAGGTCGCCGCCGAGGCAGCCTCCATTGTAATTTGCACAGACATCGCCTTGCAGGGGCCTTGCAGGAATCGCCGCGCTCAACGAAGATGGTGACAGTTCTCTCCTTAAGATGAGCTCGTTGGCGCTGAAGTCGCAGGATGGGCGGAAGCTTTCTCCGTCGGCCGTCAAGGTGCGCCTGCTGAAGCGGCTGCGCTGCACGTTGCGCTATGAAAAGAAGGCGTGGGCAGCGGGAGCCGTGCACGTCGCCGGTGTGGACGAGGTGGGCCGCGGATCGCTGTTCGGCCCGGTCGTGGCGGCGGCGGTGATCCTCGATCCGGCGTACAGAGTGCGTGGGCTGCGTGACTCGAAGCTGCTCTGGCCTGAACGACGCGAGGTGCTGGCGGAGCGCATTCGCGCGCACGCGCTGTCGTGGGCAGTCGCCGCGGTGGATGCGGCGCGCATCGATCAGATCAACATCTACCAGGCATCTCGGCAGGCGATGCGGGAGGCGGTGTTGCGGCTGGCTCTGCCCGCGGATCATCTGCTGGTGGACGCGGTGAAGTTGGACTGCGAGCTGCCGCAGGAGGCCATCATTCATGGCGATGCGCTGTCCGCATCGATTGCGGCGGCATCGATTCTGGCCAAGGTGGAGCGCGACCGCATGATGTGCGCCTGGGACGCAGTCTTTCCAGCGTATGGCCTCGCTTCGCACAAAGGATACAGCACGCCGCAGCATCTGGCGGCACTGCGCGAACATGGTCCCAGCCCGCTGCACCGGCAGTCGTTCGCGCCGGTGTGGCAGAATCCCGTGCCGCAGGAGGCATTTGCCTTCATGAACGAGGAAGAACTGGATGAAGTAAGCACCGAAGATCTGGCAGGCTAGGAGCCAGTTGCGGAGTTTTCCAGAGTGTTCTTTAAGGAATATTCAAGGTACAATAATGTACGCACATCCGGATGCGTACTTGGATAAATGGCGGCGACACTTTATGAAGAATAAATCTTCCCAAATGAAACGTTCGAGGACGCGGCCTCGCAAGCCCGTTCGTTTAACTGCCCCCGCGGGACAAACAAAAAAGCTGGCCGTTCCGCTGCACACCATGAAGATCTCCGACTTCTACCGTCCGTTGAAAAAGCCGGTCACGTTGCGGCTGGACGCGGACGTGATCGCCTGGTTCAAGAAGGACGGACGCAGGTATCAAACGCGAATCAACGCCGCGCTGCGCAAGGTGATGGAGCGGGAGCTCAAGGCAGGGGCGTAGCGACCGGTGGGGCTAAAGCCCCCAGGCTTCGTTCCGTGCGTTCACGCGGCCGTGAAGGGCCGCTCTTCCACGACAAGAGTAAACGCGCATTCCCACCCTATGAAAACTACGTAGGGTGGCGTGAGGCACACGCAATCCTACTTCGCTTTCAGAATCTCGCTCAGCAAATCGGGCTTTGATTCATCGCGAACGAGGTGGGGGAATTTCTCGCCGCCGTGGTAGTCGATCTTGTAAGTCTGATAGTAGTCGGAATTTTCGATCAGCAACTCCAGCGGAGCCGAGCTAGTCGCTCCAGCTTTCAGCGCATCACGCAGGACCTGGCCATCGCGCAACCCGTCGCTGGAAAAGCGGCGGCCGTTGACCGCAACCAATTTCATTCCCGGCCCGATGCCCGCCCGGGCGGCCGGCAGGCCTTCGAGCGTGTTGGTGATCGTGCCATCGTCGCGCAGCTCCAAACCCAGGGAATACGTTGCGGAAGCGACGTGGTAGGCGCTCATCGCACTGCGCTCCATCTCCGACGGAGTGCTGTCGTAGACCACTTTCCATCCGCCGCCCTCGATGCCGCCAAGTGGCGCACCGGGACTATGGTTGGTGAGGCGCTCCGTCCAGAAGCCGCGCCAGTCGTAAGACACGACCTGATTCAGCGTGTTGACCACGTCGTCGAATGTGTAAGTCTTGACCATAGGGCCGGTGCTCGGAGCGCCGTGGAAGAGCTGGCAAAAATCGTCGAGCGACTTCTTCCCCTTGCTCTGCTGGCGGATGATGACGTCGGCCCAAAGCCAATCGAGCGTGCCTTCGTCATAGAAGTCCACGGAGCGGCGGTAGGTGTGCCAGGCCTCGGGCGAGAAATAAAGTTGCGGCGCGGCGTCAGCCGTGTCCTGCAGGTTGCGCCATTCGCGGCCGGGAGTATGATCGAGCGCCGCCGCGCTGCGGGCAAGGTCGTCGCGGTCCTGCTCGGCCGAGAGCAGGCCGCTGCGCGCGGTGAGCACGAAGCCGAGATAGTTGGTGAGCCCTTCATAGACCCAGAGCAGATCGTCCTGCATGGGCTGCTCGTAATCGGGTGTGGCGAGATCGGCGGGGCGGCGAAATTTTCCGTTCCACGAATGCACGTACTCGTGGGGCAGCAGGCCGGCCGATAATTTGCGATCGGTTTCGTCGACCAGGCCGCGCTCCTCCACGCGGCTGTCGTCGGATTCATGGTGCTCGAGGCCGAAGTGCGCGACGTGATCGCTGAGCGTGTAGAGGAAGTGATAGTCGCGATAGTGATGCGCACCGAAAAGTTTCTGGGCCTGCTCGACCAGATTCTTGTAGCGGTCCCAGACATACGGCGGAGGTTCAAGCGCGGCGGCGCTGTCAGCCGCGATGTCCATTTCCGTGGGAGGGTCTTGCGCGAGAGGAACGACCTTCAGATATTCGCTGGTGATGACGGGCGAGTCGATGAGCAGGGTGAGCGACGTGGGTTGAAACGTGATTTGTGTCTCGCCGTTCGGTTGGTTGTCGGTGGTTGAAGCGATCGGCAACGACGTCCCAAACTTCCAGTTGGCGGGAAGTTTCAGGCTGGCAACATAGGTAAGATCATCCGACTTCCAGCCTTTGGGATAAAGCAGAACCTGGTTCCAGCTGATGATGGCGAGCTTGTCGGTAGCGGAGGATCCGGCGGAGAAACCGCCTTCGAACATCGTGGGAGAAAGAAAGTCGAGCTCGGCGGAGATTTCGGTGACTCCGGCGGGGACTTCGACATGGAGGGTGAAGCCGTCGAGCAGATCGCGACGCCATTTCAGGGTCTGGCCGCCGGCCGAGAACTTCAGTCCGGCGAGATCAACAACGGGACCATCGGGAGCGTGCTCGCCGGGAATCCACTTCGGGTAGTAGAGCGTGAGATCACCAGCCGTGGCGGGAATTTTCAGCCACGCGTGAAAGATTTTGCGCGGCGCGTGCGTGGCATCGACGGAAAGCGTGATGGTTGGCGCGGTGGCGCACCAGCCCGAAACTGCCATGATTGCAAGATAGACGACTCCAAGACAAGCCACTCCCGGAACTCTTGCGAGCTTCACCATTCAGGCCCTCACTTTTTCGTGATGAATGCAACCACACCGTTGCGGCAGAAGTTACGACTATAGCAGCCGCGGCAAGCACGGCACAACGCGGGTTTCAGTTAGGACCGCCAGTGCGCAAGGTCAACGGGCTGCCGTAGGCGGGCGGGTCTGCTGATATGATGCGGCAGATGTCCCGGCGCGGAAAATTCATCACGTTTGAAGGGCTCGACGGAACCGGCAAGAGCACGCAGATGCGGCGGCTCGCGGCGGCGCTGCGCAAAAGCGGGCATGAGGTGGTGGAGACGCGCGAGCCGGGCGGGACGGCGACGGGAGAAAAAATCCGCAAAGTGCTGCTCGACTCAGAGACGAGCGCGCTGGCGCCGCTGGCCGAGATGGCGTTGATGTTCGCGTCGCGTGCGCAGCACATTGCGGAGGTGATCGAGCCGGCGCTGGCGGCGGGGAGCATTGTGCTGTGCGACCGCTTCACCGATTCGACCGAGGCGTATCAAGGCGGGGGGCGAAAGTTGGGCAGCCCGCCGGTGCGGGAGTTGCATCGCGTGTTGTGTGGAGATCTGCAGCCGGATTTGACAATCCTGCTGGAGGCGAATCCTCACGTCAGTGTGAGCCGGGCGCGCAAGCGCAACCGGCGGGCGTCCAGGGCTGGGGCGCGCGGCCACGATGAAAGTCGCTTCGAGCAGGAAACCCGAGCTTTTTTCATGCGAGTGCGCGAGAGTTACATGGCGATCGCGAAGCGCGAGCCAGGGCGGGTGGTGATTGTCGACGCGCGTGGGACGCCGGGGCAGACGCATGAGAGGATCGTGGAAGTGGTGAGGAAGAAGCTGCGAATCTGAGCAGTCAGCACTCGGCATTCAGCCAGGGAACGACTCGGTACTCGCGCCGGCTGAATGCTGACTACTGAGTGCTGACGACTGACTATGTTTTCTGACTTTCAAGGCAATTCCGAAATTGTTCACCGGCTGCGCGACATGCTGGCGAAGAAGCGGTTTCCGCATGCGGTGATGCTGGCGGGCGCGCAGGGATCGGGCAAGTACACGCTGGCCCTGATGCTGGCGCAGGCGCTGAATTGTCTTACGCCACCGAAGAGCGATGGTCTGCCTGATTTCTGCGGGAAGTGCGCGAACTGTACGCGAATTGCGCAGGCCACAGACCTCGATGCGCGTTTTGCCGAGGCGATCGAGGCGCGGGAGGATCTGCGCGAAACCGACAAGAAAGAAACGCGCATCTTTGTGCAGACGCATCCCGATGTGCTGGTGATTCCACCCGATCCGCCGCAGATGATGATCAAGGTCGATCAGGTGCGGCGCGTGATCGAGTCGGTTTATTACCGCCCGGCGGAGGGACGCGAAAAGGTTTACATCTTCACGGATTCGGCGTTCATGAAGGAGGCGGCGAATTCGCTTCTGAAGGTGCTGGAAGAACCTCCGGAGTTTGCGACGATTTTTCTGCTAACCGAAAATGCCGGCGAGTTGTTGCCGACGATTCGGTCGCGGGCCATGGTGTTTACGCTCGGGGCGTTGTCAGCGGAGGAGATTGAACGCGACCTGGCGAAGCAGCATCCGGAGTGGAAGGCGGCGCAACGGGCACTAGTGGCACGGCTGTCGGAGGGAGCGGTTGGGCGGGCGCGCAGCTTCGATCTGGCAGCTTATGCGGCGGCGCGCGAGGATGCGATGGCGATTTTGAAGTCGGCGCTGCGGGGTGGCGAGCACAGCGAGTTGTTCAAGGTGACGGAGTCGTATCGCCCGGGGGCGGAGGGACGGGAGAAGACCGAGCAGTTGATTCGAACGCTATATTCGCTGTTGCGTGATCTGGTTGTCATTAATTCGGGTGGGGAGTCGGGCGCGCCGGAGATGATTCGCAATACGGACATTGCGGCGGAGTTGAAGCGGATGGCGGAGTCGGTGGACTTCGCGTGGATTACGGCGGCGTCGGATGGGCTGGCCGAAGTGCAGAGAGGGATGCGGCGGAATCTGTTGCGGTCTCTGTCGCTGGACGCGTTCGCGGCGGGGATGGAGAAGTAGGGCGGGAGTCCGTCTTAGCGAATGTGGTGGCGATGTTTCAATAGTTATGGCTGCTACGTTATTCTCGGTGCTTCTTCATCGGATGGCTGGCATCAGCTTGCCGGGAGTCCCACTTGCCGCACTAACGCAATGAATCGCGGGTCAGAATGCAACGGATAGAGAGCCGAGGTCACGTCCAGGAAGGGTATCTGACTTTCGTGCTCGCGATACGACTTTTCCAAATAGCGGATCGCAGTGTCGTGATCGTTGATGGCAACATACGCCTTCGCCACTTCAAAGGGAGATACGTATTTCTTTCCCGATAACTCCTCGAGGTTTTTCAGAATCCTCAGAGCTTCCATCCGGTCCCCCTTTAGGCCAAGTCCGTATGCCAGATCTCCTAGGGCCCGGGTGCTATCCTGCGACAGATCAACTTCTTTCTTTAGTTCTTCGAGGGCCTCCGGCCACATCTTCCTGGCTTCGTAAACCTTCGCCAGGCAACGATGCGCAGGCACGAAACCCGGATCCATTTCCAGCACTCTCTTGTCGATCGCCATGGCCTGATTGTATTGCTGGTTGGCAAGGTATTTTCCCGCTACCGTGGTGTTGATCGAGAGCGACAACGGGTCTAATTGCTGCGCTTGCTGAGCCTCGTGCAGAGCTTCCGGAAATCGCTGCATGGCATCCAAGTAGTAGCTGTACCACTGGTGGGCGGTGGCGTAGTTCGCATTTAATCGCAACGCCGTCTCAAATTCAATCCCTGCAGTTTTCCAGTCCCAATCGTAATAGAACGCCACCAGTGCCCTGGCGGCATGCGCCTCCGCAACAGAGGGATCAAGGGCAATGGCTGTGCTCGCGGCCTGACGCGCCCGCTCCTGCGCGACGTCCACTGGCAACACATCTGACCCGAGGATGGAGTACGCGTCTGCCAAGCCCGCGTATGCGACCGCCAGCTTGGGGTCTAGTGAGACTGCCTGCTGGAACAACTCAATGCTCTTGGTCAGCGCCTCCGACGACCTCTTGTTCCAGTAGTAGCGGCCCTGCAAGTAGGCCTCGTAAGCCGGGGGATTGACGGCATGCGGTCCACGAGAGTTGCCGAACGCGGATTGTGCGGCCATTTGTCCACGGGCCTGTTCCACGATGTCGTAAGCTACTGAGCTTTCCAAAGCCAGAATGTCGCTGAGGTCATTGTCGTAGACCTTGGCCCAGAGATAGCGATCAGTGGCTGCGTCGATGAGTTGTACGCGAACCCGGACCCGACTCCCGACGCGCTCGACTGTCCCCTCGACGAGGGCGTCTACGCCGAGTTCCTTCCCGATTTGCTGAGCCGGTCTGCTCGTGTTCTTGTACTGCATGGCCGAAGTGCGGGAGATCACGCGCAGACTTCCGACTTGCGCGAAATCAGTGATAACTTCGTCCGTGATCCCGTCGGCGAAGTACTCCTGGCTTGGGTCGCCCGCGAGGTTTTGGAAAGGCAGCACGGCAAGAGAGTTGTAAGTTCTAGGCGCCAGCCCCCGGCCGCTGTTGAGGACCTGAGAGACTGACCGGAGACTTCGGATGGATCCGGCAGAAGCCAGGAGAACCGCTCCGGCCATCAGGGCAAAGGCCAATGAAAAGGGCCAAGGGACAAGACGCGTGGGCTCTGACTTCGGAATTCCGCTCACTGTGGGCGGAGGTGTCGTGGCGGCCTCTGGAACGCTGGCAGGTTTCGGTTCGAGATTCTCAACCTGCTGCGGATCAGCCGTCGGCGTTTTAGCGCCGTTGTTCGGAGGAAAGACTTCTACTGGCGCGATGAAGCGGTAGCCAAGCCTGGGCAGTGTCTCAACATAGCGCGGCTCAGCGGCCGAATCGCAAAGGACTTGGCGCACCTTCTTGATAGAAGTGTTGAGCCCGTGCTCGAAATCCACAAAAGTGTCGGATGCCCAGACCCTGTGCCGTATCTCTTCGCGAGTTACGACTTCACCCGCGTGCTCCAGCAGCGCCACCAAGACGAGAAACGGCTGACCGCGCAGTTTGATTCGCGTGCCGTCCTTCCGGAATTCCTGGGAGCTCGTCCGCACTTCATAGGGCCCAAAGCGAAACACTGAGTCAGCCCTACGTAACATCACACACCTCCACAGCCCCCTCAGTGCCGGTTATTGTAAGACGTCTGCCCGGGATGGCTCAATGAATAATGCTGGTCCGTCTGATCGAATCTGTTTCTGACCGGGGGACATTCCGCGAATTTATTGCTCTGAACTTCTTTTTTATCAATCCGTTATCTGCTCACCAACAATTCACCCCGGTTTCACCCCGAGCGCATTGATGGCCACATTCCTTATGTGACAGTTTGCGGCCGTGGGTGGCAAATGATCTACTTTGATTGCTTCGTGATAGCGGCATGGACGTTCGTGATTGGCTGGTTTGTCGGAGCCATCTACGTGCAAAACCGTACGGAAAAAACGGAAAGCCCCCGTGTCATCGAAAAACCGGAGCCATGCCCGGATTGCGATGCATTGCGGCTTCCAGTTGTACCGAGCGCGGTTGCTGCGGACTGATCGTGCCGGGTTTGAGTGGGCCGAGACGAAAAACGGGCCATGCAAGACCTAGTAAGGCTCAATACCGGTTCGAGCGTGTTGCGTTAGGGGGCGGAGGCTTGGATGAGCGTTGAAAGGATCGACTTGCCGGCGGAACTTCAGCGTGTTCGCGCCGCCTTCGACAGACAACTTGCGGATGCTTTACTCAGCCGGACAGACCTGACTCACGCACAGATTGAAGAAGAGTTCGGCATCAGCAACAAAGTCATTCGGCGCGTAAGCAGGCAGTTCAACATCAGCCGTCGCCGAAATCCGAAACGGTCGGCCGCTGTAAGGCCAGAAGGAGGCAACCTCGCGTAGATAGGAAATTGTGCTCATGCGGCCCTGTTGCTTCGCTTCCCCCATCCCCGGGTCGCTGATCAATTCCTCTTACGCGTCCGAGCGTGCCGAGTAACCATCTGGATGGTTACCTCCGACATCCCCACCCAAGGCATGAAGATCCTCTCATCTGCTTGCGTCTCAAGCGGTTATCGTAAATTACTCCGCTGGTTCTACTCCCTTCTGAGAGATTGCCCGCCCTCCCACTCCCGCCTATAATCGACCTACTCTGGCTCACGATTCTCCGTCAGGTTCCGGGTAGAAAACCGGGAGGGTGAGGTTTGTCTGAACACGCCCTTCGCGGCGAAGGTTCGGTGAAAGCGAAAACGCCCGGAACATGCGAAAGCGGATAAAACTCGCATTGATGCTGACGGCTGGCCTGGCAATCGCGACCTCCTTTTCTGCCTCCACGCCACTGCTGTGGGCCGCGGAAGGCGATGGGCCTTCCTCGCTGATCACGATCACCGACGAACACGGACGCAAGATTTATGTGAACGACGCCGCGCCGGCGCCTCCGCGCCATGAGGCCGCGCCGCAGCCGAAGGCCTCGACGTTCGTGTACTGGAGTTCGAAGGAAAACCGCTGGAAGCCGGTCCCGTCGGCCGGTACAGCCTCGATGAAGGCGGCGCGTTCGGCGGCAGCGGAAGTGACGCAGTATTTCGGGCACGAATCGGCGCAGTCGGCGAATGCGCGCATTGTAGCTGCAAATTCAGCCGCCAGTGGTCGCGGGCATCAGGCCACGCAGGATGAGATTGACGCCGCGATCGTGATGGCGGCGGCGCGGCACAATGTGGATCCCAACCTGGTGCGCGCGGTGGTGAAAGTCGAGTCGAACTTCAATTCCAACGCGGTTTCGCGCAAGGGCGCGATGGGACTGATGCAGCTGATGCCGGCCACGGCGCGGCAGTTGAATGTAAAGAATCCGTTTGACGCCGAGCAGAACGTGGATGCCGGTGTGCGACATCTGAAGCAGTTATTGGAAAGCTATGGCGGCGACGTGAAGTTGACCCTGGCCGCCTACAACGCGGGCGCGGGCGCGGTGGCGCGCAACGCCGGCATTCCTCGCTTCCCCGAGACCCAGAATTACGTTCGCCGGATCACGAACCTGTACTACGGCGGCTTTGATTTTGCTTCTTCTGGCGCGTCGCACGATCCCGTGCACGTTCAACGGGATGCGCGCGGCGTGCTTTACATCAGCAACACCGATTGAGTTCGCGGCATCTGTTGGCTAGTTAGTGTTTTGACGAATCCCAGGTACCACGGGCAGTTCAACCCAGGGTAAGCGCAACATAGACGGGCAGACGATTTTGAGAATGACCTCCAGCCAGCGCGGCATGCGCTGGGCAGCGCTGCTGCTTTTGGCGGCTCTGCCAGCGATGCCGGGCCACGCCCGCACGCGTAGCAATGCACATCATGGAGAGTCCTGGGCGCGCGACCATTTCGCCACCGCCGAGCGCATGCGCGAGGCGCTCAACGGACGTCCGCAAGCCGATCGCATGCGTCGCGACTATCAGCGCGTCATTAATGCGTATCGCAACGTTTACTTCGGGGCGCCGACTTCGACGAAAGCCGATCCCAGCGTGGTAGCGGTCGCGGAAACGATGGTCGAAATGGGGCGCCGCTTCGACGACGACAAGATTCTGAACGCCGCCATCGCGCAATATCGCTTCCTGCGCAAGGAATATCCCGGCAGCAAATACCGCTGCGATGCGCTGTTTACGATTGGCGAGATCTACAAAGACGATCTGAACGATCCCGGGCAGGCGCGGAGCGTGTTCCAGGAATTTCTGCATCGCTATCCGCATAACCGGCTGGTCGAGGACGCGCAGCAGGCGATCGCGGAACTGGACCGGGAAGCCGCAGCGGAAAAGAAAAACGCTGACAAGAAAGCCGAAGCCCAGCCGAAGAGGGCGGGCAAAGAGACCGCCGAAAGCGCCTTGGGGACTTCCGAGAAGAAGAGCGGCACCGAGGCAGCCAGCAGGAACGCAGATTCCAGAAATTCCAATTCAACGACTGCAGATTCAAAGACTGCTAATTCGAAACCCGCTGAATCAAAGACCGCGGAGTCTCAGTCTGACAGCACAGCGCAGGCATCTGCGGAGCGGCACTCAAGCCGGTTGCCGCGAGTGACGGGAATCCGGCATTGGTCCACGCCCGATTACACGCGAGTGGCGATTGATCTGGAAAGTGACGTCAAGTTCTTCTCGCAGCGGATCGACAACCCCGACCGGATTTTCTTCGACCTGCGCGACACCAAGTTGGCATCGACCTTGGTGGGCAAGAGCTTCGATGTAGACGATGGCTTCCTGAAGAAGATCCGCGTGGCGCAGTTTCAGCCGGGGCGAACGCGAGTCGTGCTGGAAGTGGATGATCTTTCCGGCTACGACGCGTTTCTGCTGCCCGATCCCTACCGCCTGATTATCGATATTCACGGCAAGGATGCTCACGCCAAGGATGCGAAGGCCGCGCATGCAAAACTGCCGAAGGATGCGACGACGGCAGACGTGGAGGTGGCGCCGAAGGCTGGGTCGAGCACCGATGTCCCCGCCACGGCAGCGGTCTTGAAGAATGCTCCGAGCGTAGCGATTGCTCAGAACGATGAAGCGAATTCGGACGTGGCAAACACGGAACTTGCGCCAACGCCTGCCAATCAGGGCTCTGCCCGGTCCACCCAGAAAAAGAACTCGCCCCGCCACGGCTCGGTGCGGACCGTGGTGGATGCCAAGACTGGAGTGAAGAAGGTCATTGTCGATGCGGATGACGAGGACGATTCCGCTCCGGTTCAGGTGGCAAAAGCCGACCGGACGAAGGTCGAGCAGATCACGACGGGCCCGTCGGCGGCGACGATGACGCCTGCCGACGATGGCGGCAAGAAGGACGCCGCTTCCTCAGTTGAGCCCGAGAAGACGACAAACTCTGATACGAAAGACGGCCGTGCAAACGGGAATTCCGAGGCGCGGCTTGCTTCCGCCTCGAAGAGGTCCGACAGGGGTACTGATCTCGACGTGCACGAAGCGAGGCCGACAGCCGGCGGCAATCGCTCGCTGATTCGCGCGCTGGGACTGAAGATTGGGAAAATCGTCATCGACCCAGGCCATGGCGGCCACGACACGGGAACGATCGGTCCGAACGGGCTGGAAGAAAAAGATCTGGTGCTGGATGTGGGACGGAGGCTGGGCAAGCTGCTCGAAACGCGGCTGGGTGCAGAGGTCGTCTACACACGCAAGGATGACACGTTCATTCCGCTTGAAACGCGAACGGCCATTGCGAATCAGCAGCGCGCCGACCTGTTCATTTCGATTCATGCCAATTCGAGCCACGATCCCGCGGCGCGGGGGGTTGAGACCTACTACCTGAACTTCACGTCTTCTCCGGAGGCGCTGGAAGTGGCGGCGCGCGAGAATGCGGTCTCAGAGAAGTCCATCTACGAATTGCAGGATCTGGTGAAGAAGATTGCTCTGAAGGAAAAGATCGAAGAGTCGCACGAGTTCGCCGGAGACGTGCAGCAGTCGCTGCACAGCGGCCTGGCCGCGAAGAGTCCTGGGATCCGCGACCGCGGAGTAAAGAAGGCGCCGTTTATTGTGCTGATCGGCGCCAATATGCCGTCGATTCTGGCGGAGATTTCCTTCGTCAGCAATCCTAGCGACGAGCATCGCCTGGAGACCGCCGAATACCGCCAGCGCATCGCCGAGTCGCTCTATCGCGGAATCGCCAAATACGCAAACGGATTAAGCGGCGTGAAAGTGGCCAGCAACAAGGAGAAGGCGTCCGCGCAGTAGTCTGCCACTCAGAATCCCAAGCTGCATCTCTGACAATGTCGGCAGTGTCAAGTACTCTTTAAGCACACTACAGCGTCCACTCAGAAAAGAGCGCCATTTCGCTCTCGTTGAAGGTTTTGCTTTTTCCAACCGTAGGCTCGCTCTTAATCGTTTCAGGTCTGGACTCAGTCCGACCCATGCATCTCTTCGGTCACAACAGCGATCATGATTACAAG
>JASHPH010000209.1 GCA_030038255.1 Candidatus Sulfotelmatobacter sp.
TCCGTGCCGCCGGGCCGCCGCACCTGCGGCTTGAGCAGCCGGCGGTCATTCAAGATGTCCTGTTCGAGCGACGATCCCTTGGGGCAGAGCGTGCCGCGATTAATGGGATGGTCGGGGTCGCCCTCGACGTGGACGACCTGCGGGATCGCGTTCTTGGTCTTGTCGCCCAGCGTGTAAATGATGACGCCGCAGCTCACCGAACAATAGGGACAAGTGCTCCGCGTCTCACTGGCGCGCGAAATTTTTAAACTCTGGGTTTGCGCGTAGACGGGAGTCAGGTCGAATCCCAGCGTGGAAAGGCCCGCGCCGCCAAGGACGGCGCCTTTGAGAAAGGTCCTGCGGGAGAACTCCATCGAAACCTCCGGCATTTTGCCGCATGATCATCCATGCGGCGGCTGCTCTGAGCCCTCTAAACACCCGAGATGTTCTACAGAAGTTGATGGTTGCGGTCGCCGCGTCCCACGCCACACGACCGAGGTCAAGCGGACCCGATGCGGGGAACTATAGTCCCTTGGCCCGAATAGAGTCAACTTCTGGAGGGACCGGTTCTGAGGAGTGTTGCGTTGCGGCTTCGGCGCCTGAACCTCATAATGGCCCGATGACAGCTTCTGCGTGGCAGCGGCGCATTCAGCGCGCCGACGAGTTGATCGCGCAACACCCGTTCGCCGCAGAAATTCTCGGCTTCTACATTCATGTGGCGCGCTTTCAGGAGGAGTCGCACAGGCGACTGGGCAGGCTGCTGCAATCGGCGAGCGCGCAGTTCGACCGCGAACTTGGAGCGGCGGAGCTGGAAGAACTGATCCCTAGATTTGATTCGTTTCTTTCACTGGCTGACTCGCGCGGCCCGCAGCACTTGGGTCAAATCAGCCGCCAACTGAAAAGCAGCGGCGAGACTGCATGCCGCGATCTGCTGAACAGCGCCTGGATGGGGCACTCGGTTTCCGATGCCGGTCAATTGCTGGCTGCTGCGTTTCTTCAACCCTACGCCGAGCTGGTGCGGGCGCGTGCCCTGCGCCACGCCACGCAGCAAACCCATGCGGTCTGTCCGGTGTGCCATCGCAAACCGGGCGTCGGCGTACTGCGGCAAATGGGCGAAGGCGCGGCGCGATCGCTCGTCTGCGGCTTCTGCCTTGGGGAGTGGGATTTCCGCCGCATCGTTTGCCCCGGCTGCGGCGAGGAGGATGAGCGGAGGCTCGCGGTTTTCTCAGCCAGCGAATTCGACTACATTCGTGTGGAGTGCTGCGACACATGCAAGACGTACATCAAAACCGTGGACTTGACGAAAAATGGGCGTGCCGAGCCGGTCGTGGACGAACTCGTCTCCGCGCCGCTCGATCTTTGGGCGGCCGAGCACGGCTACGCCAAGCTGAAGAAAAACATTTTGGGAATGTAGGCAGCTGGCGAAAGAAGGGGAAGTAAGCCAAACGCGCGATTAGTGCGTCGCGAAAGGCGCCCTTCGGCGCGCTTCGCTTGCTCAGGGCAGGCTAAGAACGCAAACGCGCGGCTTCCCCAGATCCTTCGGTGGGCAAGAAGCGCCCAACTCAGGATGACAAGACTACAATCTGGTCTACAATCACGGCATGGGCAGCCTCGGGCAACCAGCTCCGCAGACGGAGGAACGCGACTCCAGCCGGCTGATCATTTTCATCGCCGTAGCCGGAGTGATCGCGGTGATGCTCGCGGTTGCGTATCTGCTGCGTGAACCGCCCAAGGCCACAAAGACCGTTCCGCCTTACGCTGCAAACCTGAAAATTTCTGACCTGAAAATGAGCGCGGCCGAGAATTTTGTCGGACATACGGTCACCTACGTGGATGGCAGCGTTTCGAACGCAGGCGACAAGACCGTGACCCGCGCAATCGTGGAAGTGGTTTTCAAGGATGAGATCGGCCAGCTGGCGCAGCGGGAAGAAGTGCCGCTGCGCGTGTTGCGAACCAGCGGGCCCTATCCGGAGGCCGTCGATCTGAGCGTGGCGCCGCTCGGTCCCGGCCAGACGCAACTGTTCCGGCTGACCTTCGACAGCATCTCGGCGCAGTGGAACCGAGCGTATCCGGAGATTCGGGTGACGGACGTGACGGTGAAGTGAGGTTTGCCCTGGCTGGTCTTATCGCACGACTGGAAGTCGCGCCCTTCTCATTCGCTCTTTCCCGCTACAATTGTCCTCGTGCCAGAAACCAAGCCATTTCGGCTGACGGAGTCGGTGAAGGCTGCGGGTTGAGCGTCCAAACTGAGTCCGGCGGCGCTGGACAAGGTGCTTGGGAAATTAGCCCGGCAGCATGACCCGAATGTTCTGGTCGGCTTCGATCATGCCGACGACGCGGGAGTGTACAAAATTGCGCCCGATCAGGCGCTGGTGCAGACGGTCGACTTCTTTACGCCCGTCGTGGACGATCCCTACACCTTCGGGCAGATCGCAGCGACCAATGCCCTGAGCGACGTTTACGCCATGGGCGGAAGGCCGCTCACGTCGCTGGCTCTCGTGTGTTTCCCGGACAAGGCCGATCTTGAAATTCTCGAGCATATCCTGGCCGGCGGACTGTCGAAGATGATTGAGGCCGGATGCACCGTCATCGGTGGGCACAGCATTCGGGACGAGGAAACGAAATTCGGGTATTCGGTCACGGGCGTCGTGCATCCGAACAAGATCTTGGCGAACGCCGGCGCGAAGCCGGGCGATGCGCTGCTGCTGACCAAGTCTCTGGGCACCGGCGTGATCTCGACGGCAATCAAGAAAGGAAAAGCCGAGGCGGCCTGGATTGATGCCGCGGTGTGGTCGATGACGACGTTGAATAAGCGCGCGGCAGAAGTGATTACCGGGATGTGGAAAGGCAGTCGAGCTTCGCTCGACACGACCGGGTCTGAGACCCGGTCCCACACGTCCCCATTCGTAGTGAATGCGATGACCGATATCACCGGCTTCGGATTGATCGGTCATGCGCGGGAGACGGCGCTAGCCTCGGATGTGTCGCTCCGCATTTCTGCCGGCAGCATTCCGTTGCTCGAGGGCGCGCTGGAGTGCGTTCGCGCCGGGCACGTGCCGGGCGGGCTGAAGAACAACCGCGACTTTGCCGAGTGTCTGGTGGGATATGACGATGGCGTACCTGAAGACCTGCGCGCGTTATTGTTCGATCCGCAGACAGCCGGAGGATTGCTGATTGCGACGCCGGAGGGTGAGCGGCTGGCTGGCGCTCTGAATGACGCGGGAGTAATGGCGGTTCAGATCGGTGAAGTCGTGCAGGAGCGGAAACCGCGCATTCAGGTCGCGCTGTGAGTGTGTCGTCCCTATGGGACTTGTTCGTCTATCTCGCAAGCTTACCCGGCACTTCCGTACCGGGCTTTCATATTCCGCCGCTGCGCGGCTGGAAGCCAGGACACGGGTGGGGCAACCGCGTCCCTCAGCGGCTGAAAGCCGCCTTCACCATTTTGCCAGCAATGGCGCGGCTGGAAGCCGCGCCCTTTCAAAGCAACTCCACCCCTATTTTGCTGCGCGGATAGAGAGGGCGCTCTTTCAAGGCGACGCCGCGACTAGTCTGCGCGGAGGAGCAATTCCCAGATGCGGGCCAGGTGGTGATCGTCGTGTTCTGCGACGAAAAACAGATGATCGATCAGCCGCATCGGCGTCTTCATGCGCGGATGGAGCAGGGTGTGAGCGAAATGGGCGGGATCGAGTTCTTCGACGCGATCGATCAGTTGCATTCGGGCTTTGCGAAAATCGGCCAGAATCTGCGTGATCGGTTTGGCGTTGTGATTAGCCTCGGTGGTGCCGCGGTTGGTCAGGTCGGCGACTGTGAGTTCGGAACCGCCTCTCGTGAAATCGTTCACCCGCGCGGTCCACAGCGGCTCCAGATCGAGCAAATGTCCCGCATGCTCCTGCGCCGACCATTTTTCCTTTCCGTTTTCAATCGGCTTTCTCACCAGCCGGTCGCGGGCGGCGTCGCGCAGCATCTCCTCTAGTCGCGCCGGCGTTCCGTACAGACGCACCCGAATGTTCGGATAGAGTTCAGCAGGAAAGGAGAAGTCGAACCTCCGTTCAAACCAAAGAGGGACTGAGCTCATAGCAGGCTCTGAACCTTCAAGATGCTGCTGAATCGCACAATGACGCAACAATTCCGCGCGGCAAGCAGGCCGAGCGGGCGCGGTATCCCAAGCGCATGATGGCCCTATTCAGTGGGCAGGTAGTGTCTACGAGACGGGGGAGTCAGGGCCAGCACTATCCCTGTTTGAAGCATCGGGAGCAGCGGCCTGGCCCGGGGGAGTGGACGCGATCAGCTCCTCAGTTTGCGTGTACGCCCTGATCCATACGGCAAACGAGCGCGAGGGCAGCTTGTACGTTCCCTTGGTGCCCTTCTTTGCGGCAATGATCCCTCTCGTCTTAAGTGCGCTCAGGGCATTGTCCAAGGTCGAGGCCTTCAGGCGGAGCGCCTCTTTCCGAATCTCAGCTTTGGTAACCCAGTGGTCGAAATGCTTGGCCATCACTTGGAGCACCTGCCTGTACTCGTCGGACCAGATCTGGTCGAAGTACTGCTTCTCAAAGTACTTGAGGCCCAACTGCTTCAGAGCCCCGTTTTCAGCGTATGCACCCTTGGAGAGGTCATCGATATCGATGTTGTTGTCGGAGTCCGCATCAAAGGCACAATAGGCGAACTGCTGAACGAAATGGGGGTAGCCCTCAGTGATGAACGCCAATGACCGCGCGGCCTCGTCTGTGATCTTGACCTCGAATCCATTCACGTCCTTCGCTTCGGCTAAACCCCGGCGCAGCACCTCCATGCACTCCTCGGCAGACAGAGGATTGAGCGCGAACACGTTGAAAAGCCGAAGGGAGGACTCGTGGCTTGCTCTCAGTTTCTCCCTGAGCGTCGGTAGCCCCGCGAGCCCGATGCAAACCCGGTCACAGCCACGGAGCCGCAGCCTCTCGGTAAGTAGCTTCATGAGCGAGCCGAGGTTGGCTGAGGCAGGCGGCTTGTCCGCTTCATCCACTAGGATGACAACGCCGTCGACTCCCGTCCCCAAGCTGTCGAGGGATCTGGCGATTGCGAAGGTTAGCTCCTCGGCCAGCTCGGTGTCCTTCGCCTCCCTTCGCTTGTCATCCCTAAAGCGAACGCCGCCAATCTCCCACTTGCTCAGGAACTCCCACGCTCCCCTGGCAAACTCTTTGATCTGCTCACGCGACGCAATTTGCCTGCGAAGCTCGGAGCCGATTCCCCGGATGATGTCGGAATAAGTGTGAGCGGCGTCCAAACAGACGTTGACCGTGATGAAGTTCAGCCTCAGGGGATCCTCGAGGGGCTCGAACGTGCCCTTTGCCACACCCTCTACGTTAACGAGCAGCGACGACTTACCAATGCCCCGTTCGCCGTCGATCAAGAAGTGAGTGGGGTTGCCGTTCCTGGTCTGGAACAGCGCCTTCTCCAATGCGATCATTTCATCGTACCTGCCAGCGAACATACCGGGATGTACGATGCTGTGCGGCCGAAATGGATTGAACCTTGTCAAGATACGACCTCGACGACAAGCTCCTACTGAATCAGCGTGCCGCCGTTGCCGCCGTTGCCTTCTTCTTCGGGCGCGATGACCACGGCTGCGGCGACGCGGTCTCCCGGCTCCATGTGCAGCAGGCGGACGCCCTGGGCGTTGCGCCCGGACTCGCGAATCGTGGTCGAGTCCATGCGGATGATTTTGCCGTAATGGCTGATCAGCATGACTTGGGAATCCTCGTCGACCTGTGCGATGGCTACGACTTTGCCCACGCGCTCGGTCGTCTTCAGATTGATCACGCCCTTGCCGCCGCGGTTGGTAAGGCGGTATTCGTCGGCGGCGGTGCGCTTGCCGAATCCGTTTTCGGTGACGGAGAGGATCAGGTCGCCTTTCAGCGTTTCGTCGATGGCTTCCGCTTCTTTCTCGGCGGGCGCTTGTGCGCCCGAGACAGCCGAGGCGGCTGTCCCTACATGTTCCGTGGCGGCACCCGGTTTCGCGGTTGTGGCCATGCCTACGACGTAGTCGCCCTTTTCCAGATCGATGCCCCAAACGCCGTACGCGGCGCGGCCCATGGGGCGAACGTGGCTTTCGTCGAAGCGCACGGCCATGCCCTCGTGGGAAGCGAGGAAAATGATCTGGTTGCCGTCGGTGATGCGGGCGGCGACCAGTTCGTCGCCCTGCTCGATGCCGATGGCCATGATTCCGTTGGAGCGCACGTGCATGAACTCGCGCACCTCGGACTTTTTCACCAGGCCGTTGCGCGTGGCGAAGAAGACGTACTTGTTTTCTTCTTCGAGGTTGCGCACGGCGACCATGGTCTTCACGGTTTCGCCGGGCTGCAGGCCAACTAGGTTGCCGATATGTTTGCCGCGGCCGGCGGCGCTCACGTCGGGAATTTCGTAGACCTTGAGCCAATAGACACGGCCGGTGTTCGTGAAAATGAGAATGTAGGCGTGCGTGGACGCAATGAACAGATGCTCGACGAAATCTTCGTCGCGCGTCTTCATGCCGGTGCGTCCAACGCCTCCGCGGCGCTGCATCCGGTAGGTGGAGATCGGCGTGCGCTTCAGGTAGCCGGAGTGGCTGACGGTGACGGCGACCTGCTCGTCGGCGATCAGGTCTTCGAGGACGATCTCGGCGGCTTCATCTTCGATGCGGGTGCGGCGGTCATCGCCGTATGACTTCTTCACTTCTTCCAGCTCTTTCACGATGACGCCGCGGAGTTTTTTCTCCGAGGCGAGAATCGATTCGTATTCGGCGATGTTGTCGCGGACCTGCTTCAACTCGTTCGCAATTTCATCGATCGAGAGCTTGGTCAGACGGTGCAACTGCAATTCGAGGATGGCATCGGCCTGCTTCGCCGTGAATGGCTTCTCCGGATCGAGCTTGGGAGCGCGGCCGGTGGTGTTGATGTCGATCTTCTTGCCGCCGAAGTAAAGGACCAGGTTTTCGCGGGCGTCGGCGCGGTTGGCGCTGCCGCGAATGATGGCGATCACATTGTCGAGATGATCGAGCGCGGTGCTGTAGCCTTCAAGGATGTGCTCGCGGTCTTTCGCCTTTGCGAGCAAATACGCGGTGCGGCGGCGGACGACGTCGACGCGGTGCTCGATGAAATACTTGATGGCCTGAATCAGGCCCATCTCGCGCGGCTGTCCGTTGACCACGGCGAGCAGGATCATGGAGAAGCTTTCCTGCATCTGCGTGTGCTTGAACAGCTGGTTGAGCACGATCTGCGGTTCGGCGCCGCGCTTGAGTTCGACGACGACGCGCATGCCGTCGCGATCGCTTTCGTCGCGCACGTCGGAGATGTCTTCGATGTCCTTGTTATTGACCAGTTCGGCGATGCGCTTGATCAGGATGGCCTTGTTGACCTGGTAGGGAATTTCGGTGACTACGATCGCCTGGCGGTCTTTGGTGATGTTCTCAATGGCAGCCTTGGCTCGCATCTGGAAGCGGCCGCGTCCGGTGCGGTAGGCCTCGAAGATTCCGGCGCGGCCGTGGATGATGCCGGCGGTCGGGAAATCGGGACCCTGCACGAACTTCAGAATTTCGGCGAGCTGCGCATTGGGATTGTTGACCAGCGTGATGGTGGCGTCGACGATTTCCGTCAGATTGTGCGGCGGAATTTTTGTAGCCATGCCCACTGCGATGCCGTCGGAGCCGTTGATCAGAAGGTTGGGAATGCGAGATGGAAGGACGACAGGCTCGGGCGTGGACTCGTCGAAATTCATGACGAAATCGACGGCTTCTTTGTCGATGTCGACGAGCATTTCCTCCGCGATACGAGTCATGCGGCATTCGGTGTACCGGTAAGCCGCTGGTGGATCTCCGTCGACTGAGCCAAAGTTTCCCTGACCATCAACGAGCGGATAGCGCATGCTCCAGGGCTGCGCGAGCCGGACGAGGGCGTCATAGACGGCGCTATCGCCGTGCGGGTGGTACTTCTTCAGCAACTCGCCTACAACGCCGGCGCACTTGGAGAACTTGCGATTGTGTAGCAGGCCCATGTCGTGCATCGCGTAGAGAATGCGGCGATGGACGGGCTTCAATCCGTCACGCACGTCGGGCAGCGCACGGCCGATGATCACCGACATCGAGTAGTCGAGATACGACCGACGCATCTCCTCTTCAATGTTGACGGGTTGAATATTCAGCGCCCCGGGGCCTTCGCCGCCGGGAGGGGGAGTCAATGGGAGTTCAGGATTCTGGTCGTCTGCCATAATGAGCTTTGAGCTTCGAGCCGCGAGCTTTGAGAGGGCTCGTAAAGCTGTAACTGCTTGTATTTACAGGATGTTATGTCCCTGGG
>JASHPH010000210.1 GCA_030038255.1 Candidatus Sulfotelmatobacter sp.
CTCATCCGGTGGGATGACCATCTTGTCTTCGGTAATGTCGGGAATGCCGCTGAGACAGGCGACCTGCGTATCGCTGTCGAGAAAAACCTCTTTGATATAGTTTTCGAGCTCAAAATCGGATTGTTTTGGCTCTTTTCCCTTCAGGACAGGGTTGAATTGGCCGGCCGCGCGCCGGGTATCGAAAACATCCGCCGGCCCTATGAAATGCCGTCCCGCGGCGACATGATGCGTTTGCACGTCGAAAATAAAATACTCGGCCTTCATTGCTGCGGCCGCGGCCGCATCGTACAACTCGGCGGACTCCACGCTGAAGAAGCGCCCAAACACGCTGTTCATCGCAGCAAAGCCGGCGGCCATGCCGCAAGACGTACGAAAAAACTGTCTGCGGTCGATGCCTAATTTCTTCGAGATTCTGGTTCCCATTTCGAGTAATTCGTTCTCCACCGTGCGCTGCTTCCTGGTCTGCGGCAGCGGGATGAATTCCTCATTGGAGACAACTTGCGTCGGGATGGGAAGATGCCGATCCCGATAGTCGTCGAGCTCGTGCTTCCGCACGAAGCCATTGTGTGCTTCGGGCTTGCGGACCGGGGGCACTGTCTTGGAGTTGCTCATGCTCGGGCATCCCAGAATCTGCGGAATAGACACCTATCTGCGATCTCGTTCCATGGGCCACAGAAACGTTTGCCGCATGCGTTCGAATGGGGGAAGGCTCTGCCTCGGCTACTGGATCACGCCGCTGACTTCAGCCTGCAATCACGTTTCTTCGCTTCACTTTTCCTGTAACGACTCGACGTATTTGTTCAGATTCGCAATCCGCATCTGCACCAGCTCTTCGTGGCCCTGGCTCATCTTCCAGAACACCGGCCCCCATACGGGCATCTCCTGATCGCCGTGCGCCATCAGACTGGCCTGTCCGCGAAGAACGCTGGTGACTTTATCCGCAGGGTACTTACCGCCATTTCGCTTGGCGAGTGACGTCAGATCGGCAGGAGCCTGTTTAAGAGCGCCGGCAGCTGGGCCATTCCCTTTGGCGTCCTTGCCATGGCAGGAGGCGCAGTAGCTCATGAACATTTCCTTCCCTGAGGAAGGTGAGGTGGCGGCCGCCGGGGCGTGCTTAACAGCAGGCTGTGCCGCCTGCCCCAGGGAAATGGTTGTACTTGCCAGCATCATTGCAATCAGGCAATCGAAACCTCGGAATCTCATGCATCCCTCCTGCATCAGAACGAGAATCTCACTGAGAACTGCAATTGCCGCGGATTGAACGCCGTGCGCGGCACGCCGAAGTTCGTATTTGGCGCCGACGGGATGAACAAACACGTAAATCCGGTCGAGAAGCACGGATCGATCGGGTTGGTGTTCGGAATCGGCGTGGTGGCAAAGCTTCCGACAAACGACGGAACAATCGTTGTGACATTGCCCACCGGGCAGCCTACGGTAGAGGAACCCTGCTGGATGGCCCGGGTCAGGGCGTCGTTGTAGTGCCGTGGGATGCCTCCACAAAATACGGGTGAGCCGTACACGCTGGTCACCTCATCGAAATTTGCCCGGTTGAGCAGGTTGAAGGCATCGAACGCGAGATTCATGGTCAACCGCTCGTTGAGGTGGACATTCCGCGACAAGCGAATGTCCCAATCGTAATACGGATCGCCGATGTATGTGTTGCGCGAAATCATGGTCGAGCAGTTTTGCACTGTGGGACATGATCCCTGAACGAACGACGAACCGCCAACACGGTCCGTCGCGCCACCGGCGACATCGTTCAGCGTGTTGTTGCCGTAGAAGAGCGTGAAAGGCCGGCCCGATTGCAGAGTGACGATATTGCTCAACTCAAAATTCCGCCACGGCCCATTGTTCGGCGCAATGCCGGTGAAGTTGGCCACCAGGCGATGCCGAGCGTCCTGATTGGAGTTGGCTCGCTCTGCCGCGTAATCGAACTGGTTGACCGGCAGGTTAATAAAAGTTGTGAAGTTGCCGTTGTCGATGGTGTGGGAGTAAGTGTAGTTAGCCGTCAGGTTGAAATACTTTCCCCGTTCCAGCACGGTCAGCGTTCCGCCATGATAAACGGCATTGGCGACATCGTTGTTGTAATCTTCGAGCCCCGAGCTGATGGTTCGCAGGCCTGAGCTGAGGGCACCGCCAAAAAAGGGCCCTAGCCCCGCAATCGCTCCTGTTCCAAGGGTCGGCGTTCCGGTACACGGCGACAGTGTGCCGTTGGCGTTGAGCCAACCCGGTACCCATTCCGGCAGCGGGTCGGTGACGGCCGACTTGGTGGTGCCGACCGGGCAAGGGATGTTGAGGTTGTTCCCACGAACCAACTTGTGCGCCTCGACGAACAGATAGCTGAGATTGACTGCGAAACCGCGGCCGAACTGATGCTCAATCTCCATGCTGCCCTGCTCGGCATAAGGCGCGCGGGAATTATGGTCCATGCCCCCCTCGCCAATGCCGCAAGCTCCGGTTGTAAAGCAGGTGCCAGCCATTGAGACAGAGGGAAAGGCTGTATTATAGGCTCCCGTTTGTATGATGTCGGCTGCGAGACAAGGAGCCTGGGGAACGCCTGCGCAGGGGCCAGCCACGCCGACCGTTGCTGGGTCTGCCAGGAGCTGGTAGCCCTGCCCGGCCTGCCCTAGATTAGACATGATGTTGGGAAATACCTGAGGCTGGATTCCGGCGCCGCTGCAAATGGCTGCGATGCCCGAGGGTGCCTGGTTGCCGCATTGATAACCTGCCACGATCTTTTGCGTGTTGGGCACGAAGAAGAACGTCAGGTTCTGCCGGTCAAAGAAAATCCCGTATCCCGCGCGGATCACAGTGCTGCTGGTGGGAGCGTAGGCAAGCCCAACCCGCGGCTGAAACTCGTTGTAGTCATTGTTCACGAATGCCGACAAGCCGGTTTCATAGTCCCAGCGCAGGCCATAGTTCACAGTCAGCTTCGGACTGAGTTTCCATTGATCCTGGGCAAAGCCCCCCCAGTATCCGTGATTGATGTCCCGCTTATAGCCGTTAAACTGCGAACTAGGGTAGGAAGTGGCCCATGTCGAATTTGGGAAGCCGGCCCCATTCAGAGGGTTGGCTGTCGTAACGGTTGGAACGCACGGAGTAGGGCCGGAGGCATTGCCGCTGCAGGCAGTAGGATCGGTTGGCAGAGGCGTGCCTGCGTACATAAAGACGACGCCGTGGTCTTCGGGAACTGGACATGGGATGGTAGATGCGTCGAGGCCCGTTCCGGCCGTTGGGTAGTTGCCGCCCAGGCCGGAGCCAGCAGGTGCCGGGGCGTTGAAGTACTCTGCGAAAGTTGTGAAGCAGCTTATGCCCGGTATCAGCAACCGAACGGGCGTGAAGCCGGGATAGACTTCCAAACTGCTCAGCCAGTTGCCATCGGCGCCAAACTTCGCCAGGTGATTGCCCTTCACCCAGGATACGGACTCGGAGAGCTGGACTCGGGTTTCGTAGAGCCGATCGTTCGTTCCAAAATTGTGACCCAGTTCGAGATCATTGAGGATGCTGAAATCCGGCTGGCCTGTGGCCCCAGGAAAGTTGTAGTGGCGCTGCGCGAATTGCGCCAGCACAGTATTGACCACGTTGTGCTTCAACAAGGAGTTCACCGTGGCGACCACGGCTTGGTCGCGCACGAAGAGATTGCGGCCGCCGCTGGGCACACCAATCCCGCCGCCATCGAGCGTGTTCCCCACCAGTTCGTTAAGCGAGCGGATGTCCTCCACGTTGTAGCGGAAAGCCAGCCGATTGTTCGCCGTCAGTTGGTGATCTAATCTGGCGAAGCCGAAATCGTCGTTCCCCGTTTTGAGAAAGCCCTTTAGGAAACCAAAAGCTTGAGCCTGGGTGATATTGGCAGGATTGCCGGCAAAACCGGGGAGACACGTGTTGACGGCTCCGAGGCAGCCCTCCGGGGCCAGGCCCATGAGCGCCTTTGCCTGATCGATCAGCAAAATGTTGTTGACCAGATCAGGCGGATAGACTGGGGACTGCGCGCTGCGCTTCCCTTCGTAGTTGAGGAAGAAGAAAGTTTTGTCCTTGGCAATCGGACCACCCAGCGCGCCTCCGAACTGATTCTGCCGAAGTGCGTGCGGCAGCGGCGGAGGCTGCAGCGGTGAGTGCGCGTCGGTCGCGCTGTTTTGAAAAAATTCGTAAATCGAACCGTGCACCTTGTTCGTACCGGTTTTGGTGACGATGTTGACGATTCCTCCCATCGCACGGCCATATTCCGCGCCAAAGCTGTTGTTCACTACGCGGAACTC
>JASHPH010000016.1 GCA_030038255.1 Candidatus Sulfotelmatobacter sp.
GTTGAAAAGCAACGCCAATCGCCGTATCGTACTCACATCTCCTTGTCGGAGGGTGCAGTTACGCGCCATGGCTGCTCCGGCTGGCAGGAATGTCCCCCCGTTGTTCCCGGGGCAGTGGGAAGGCTCCCGGGAGCATGCTGTTAAGTCTGGGAGTTGCCCGCAGGCCTGCCCTGGGGGCGGCCGTTGGTTGCACTTTACAAATTAAGGAGATCGGCTATGGACAGCAATAAGCCGGCGCAGAACATTCAGGATTCCTTCCTCAACACGGCCCGCAAAGAGAGAGCGAGCATCACGATCTATCTGCTCAGTGGGGTGAAGTTAACGGGGCGCATCCGCTCCTTCGACAAGTACTCCGTGGTGCTGGAGGCGAACGGTCAGGAGCAACTCATCTTCAAGCACGCTATCTCGACCGTGGTCATGGGCCGGTTGGCGGCGGCGCACGCGCCACACGTGGCTCACGCAGAGAAGGCGCCTGCCGCGCCAGGGGCAGTTCCGGCGGTCACGGCGGCGAGCGCGTCGGGCACCGAAGGATAGGGCGTTTTCGGTTTGGCAGGTTCTCGTTCCAAGAAATCCCGCGACGGCACGCGCGCAGTCGGAAGTGTGCTTGCCGCCACCCAGCTGGCGCAAGAAGAAGCACGTCAGCAACCCGGGCAGGAACGGGCTTTTCTCGTCGGTCTGCACCTGCGAACGCGCCGCTCTTCCGGCTCCGTGACAGCTCAGGCGACGAGCGCTCGCGAGGCTGCCGAGATGCAGGCTGCAAAGGCTGCTTCACCCAAATCAGTTGTTCCCAAATCAAACGGCAAGCCGAGCATTCCGGAATTCGATGCCGAGGAGTCCCTGGCGGAACTGCGCACGCTGGCCGAAAGCGCCGGAGCAAAGGTTGTCGGCTCGATCCTGCAACACCGCGACCGCGTCGATCCCACAACCTTGATCGGCGCGGGCAAGCTCGAGGAAATAGCGGGCGCAGCCGCGTCCGTCCATGCCGACCTGCTCCTGTTTGATCGCGACCTCAGCCCTTCGCAGCAGCGCAACATTGAAAAGATCGTGCACCGCCGCGTGATCGACCGCACGCAGCTCATCCTCGACATCTTTGCCCGCCACGCGCGCACGCGTGAAGGCCAGCTGCAGGTCGAACTCGCGCAACTGCAGTACATGCTGCCTCGGCTGGCCGGACGCGGCGTCGAGATGTCGCAGCTCGGCGGCGGCATCGGCACGCGCGGCCCCGGTGAAACGCAGCTCGAAACCGACCGCCGCAAGATTTACCGCCGCATCCGCCACGTGGAAGAGCAACTCGAAAATGTGCGCCGCATTCGCGCCCAGCAACGTCAGCGGCGCGAGTCAGCGCCGGTCGCGACCGTCGCGCTGGTCGGCTACACCAATGCCGGCAAGTCGACGCTGTTCAACGTGCTCACGAGGGCCGGAGTTCTGTCGTCACCGAAAATGTTTGCCACGCTCGACCCCACCATTCGCGGCGTCACTTTGCCGTCAAAACGAAAAGTCCTGCTCTCCGACACTGTGGGTTTCATTCGCAACCTTCCTCACACGCTGGTTTCGGCTTTCCGCGCTACGCTCGAAGAAGTGCAGCGCGCGTCTCTGATTCTCCACGTCTCCGACGCCAGCAGCCGGCTTTCGGCCGAGCAGGACGCGCAGGTGGAAATCGTTCTAAGGGAACTGGAAGCAGAGAAAAAGCCGCGCCTGCACGTGATGAACAAAGTCGACCTGCTAGACGAGGAGGTTGCCCAGAGCCTGATCGCCGACGCCGCCCGCGGCAGCAACACGGTTTACGTCTCAGCTGTAGAGGGTACGGGACTTGAGCAACTGCTCGCGCGCATCGACGCGATGATCGAGGAAGATCCGGTCAGCCGCGTGCATCTGCGCATTCCGCAGAAGGAAGGCAAGATACTGGCGTTGCTGGAAGCCCGCGCGCGGATTTATTCGCGGCAATACCAGGACGGCGCTGTCGTACTCGAAGCTGACGCGCCAGAGTCGGTTGTGCGGCGGGTCAGGGAATGGATCGTGGGCTGACCGGTCGTAGAATTACTCCGCAAAATTTAAATGGGTCGGCAACCAAGAAGCGGTGACATTCCTTGGCTATCGGCCCATTCGATCCTGAATTGGATCGGAGGTGATACCTATATGCTAATCCTGTTTACCGCGAAGTCAAGAATTATATGCAGAAATCTGCCTACTCAGAGGTCGGACGCTAACCCAAAGATGCGCCACGGTTTTAACTGTTCGTTACGTTCCTCAGAACGCGAGTTTTGCGGGGCCAGATCCATCTTGGAACCCGTCTGTCGTGACGCCACGAAAATGGGCCGAGACCCGCACTCTCTGCGTTGACATAAACCACTCCGGACGTTAGACTTATCAGTTTTCATAGCCCTCATTTTGCAAGTCTGGATCGGCGCTCGGGCGGCAACTCGTTTTCAGTAACTCAGGAATCTTTACTCAGCAACATGGATCAAACGCTCCACCAACTAGGCGAATTACTGCTCGGCGCCGTGCCGACCGTGATTCTGCTGGGGCTTCTTTACCTGCTCTACACTTTTATCGTCCACAAGCCCCTGGGGCGCATCCTTGAAGAGAGACGCAGCAAAACCGAGGGCGCGGTGGAGAAGTCGCGGGCCGACATCGCCGCTTCTGAGGCGCGGACAGCCGAGTACGAGCAGCGCCTGCGGGAGGCGCGCGCTGCTGTTTTTCGGGCACAGGAAGCACGACGGCAGGCGGCACTGCAGGCTCGCGCTAACGCTGTGAACGAAGCGCGCAGCAAGGCTCAGGCGCAGGTGGCTGCGGCCAAGAGCGGCATCGAGGCCGATCGAACTGCTGCGGAGAAAAGTCTGCAAGGCGAGGCTGCGACACTGGCCCAGGAGATCGTGCGCCGTGTTCTGCAGCCCGCGGGAGCGGGACGCTGAGTTCGGGTTTACTGGGAATGACAGTCACGCGAAAAATCGTTCGCCCGGCGCTGCTGGCGTTGCTTTTCGCCAGTGCAAGTCTCGTGTGCGTTCGCGCAGACGATCAAGCGAAAGAGCCGGCGAATCCGCTGCAGCAGCACCAGGCTCAGCCTTCACAATCGGCTTCGTCGACGCCGTCGTCCTCACCTGAGGTGAAGCAGGCGCCCCCAAATCGCGGAATCGGCCAGCAATTGGCGCACGAAACCCGCGAGGCCGCGGGAGAAGAGAAAGACGAGACTGCCGAGTTCAAACAGTCACCGTCGGTACGGTTGGTTTCCCGATTGACCGGACTCGACTTGCGCAGCGCGTACTGGCTGAGCGTGCTTACCAACTTCCTTGTTGTTGCCCTCGTATTGATCTGGGCCGGACGCAAATTCCTCCCAGGGGCTTTCCGCGCCCGCACCGCAGCCATCCAGAAAGCCATGCAGGAAGCGCAGAAGGCAAGCGAAGAAGCGCGACGCCGGCTGGCCGAGATCGAGTCCCGGCTGAAGAGACTCGATGCCGAAATTGACGCGATCCGCGAGGCTGCCCAAAAAGAAGGCGCAGCCGAAGAAGCCCGCATTCAGGCGGCAGCCGAAGACGATGCGCGCAAGATTGTCGCCTCGGCCGAGCAGGAAATTGCTGCCGCCGCAAAAGCCGCTCGGCGCCAGCTCACTGCCTATGCCGCTGATCTTGCGGTCGCGCTGGCGCAAAAACAAATTCGCGTCGATGCTGCCACCGATCAGGCTCTGGTCCGCAACTTTGCCGGGCAGTTGGGCGCTGAGAGCACCGGGCTGGACGATGAGAGACCGGGAAAGGACGGGCAATAACCGTGGCTTCCGTCGCCGCCATTTATGCGCGCGCTTTCGCCGATGTGGTGCTCGATGAGCATCTTGACGCGGCCGACGCCGTCGCGGGATTGCGCGAGATCGCAAGGCTGGTCGGCGAGAGCGTACCCTTGCGTCGCGTGTGGGAAAATCCCGCTGTCCCCGCCGATCAGAAGCGGCAGTTGCTCGATGCGATCGTCAAGCAGGAGGGCATCAACAAGCAGGTTCGCAACCTGGTGGCCGTGCTGATCGATCATCGGCGGATCCACTTTCTGAGCCCAATCGTCGATCAACTCGAAAAAGAACTCGATGCGCGGATGGGATTCGCTGAGGCGCAAATCTCGAGTGTCCGCGAACTGAGCGCGGCCGAGAAGGGTTCCCTCGAAGGCGAGATCCAGAAGATGACCGGCAAGAAAGTCCGCGCGCAGTATGCGCTCGACGCGTCGTTGCTGGGCGGCGCCGTCGTCCGCATCGGAAGCACGATTTACGATGGTTCGGTGAAAGGGCAGTTGGAAAGGATTAGAGAGGCGATCAGTTCTTAGCCGCAAAGCGCGAGCAGCCGGTTGCTCACTGCTCATCGCTCATTGCTCAAAGCTGAGAGCTGACAGCCGAAAGCTGAGAGCTTGTTTTTATGGCACAAATCAAAGCAGACGAAATCACAAAACTGATCCGCGAGCAGATCGAAAACTACGAATCCTCGATCTCCGTGGACGAGACTGGCACCGTCATCACGCTCGGCGATGGCATTGCACGTGTCTACGGACTCGACAAGGTCATGGCGGGCGAACTGCTCTCGTTCCCGCACGGCGTGGCCGGCATCGCCATGAACCTGGAAGAAGACCAGGTCGGCGTAGTGCTGCTCGGCGAATATATCGAGATCAAGGAAGGTGACGAGGTGAAGCGCACCGGCCGCATCATGAGCGTGCCCGTGGGCGATGCCATGGTTGGCCGCGTCGTGAACTCGCTCGGCCAGCCCATCGACGACAAGGGCCCGATCACGACCGACAAATTCATTCCGCTCGAGCGGCTCGCTCCCGGCGTCATCGACCGCCAGCCCGTGCGCGAGCCCATGGCCACCGGACTCAAGGCCATCGACAGCATGATTCCGATCGGCCGCGGCCAGCGCGAGCTGATCATCGGAGACCGTCAGACCGGCAAAACCGCAGTCGCGCTCGACACCATCATCAACTCGAAGGGCAACGATCTCATTTGCATTTACAACGCGGTCGGCCAGAAGCGTTCGTCGATCGCGCAGGTCGTGAAGATTCTCGAAGACGCTGGCGCGATGGAATACACGATCGTCGTGGCGGCATCGGCGTCGGAACCCGCGCCCATGCAGTACATCGCGCCCTACGCGGCATGCGCCATGGGCGAGTATTTCCGCGACACCAAGCGCCACGCGCTTGTCATCTACGACGATCTCTCGAAGCACGCGGCGTCCTATCGTGAAATCTCCCTTCTGCTGCGTCGTCCGCCAGGGCGCGAGGCGTATCCTGGCGACGTGTTCTATCTCCACTCGCGTCTGCTCGAACGCGCGGCCAAGCTGAGCGACAAAAACGGCGGTGGCTCGCTCACCGCGCTCCCAATCATCGAAACGCAGGCGGGCGACGTTTCCGCTTACATTCCGACGAATGTCATCTCGATCACCGACGGCCAGATTTATCTCGAAACCGACCTGTTCAACCAGGGCGTGCGCCCGGCCGTGAACGTCGGATTGTCCGTGAGCCGCGTCGGCGGCAGCGCGCAGATCAAGGCCATGCGGCAGGTCGCAGGCACGTTGAAACTGGAACTGGCGCAATACCGCGAACTGGCGGCCTTCGCGCAGTTCGGGAGCGATCTCGATAAAGCCACGCAGGCGCAGCTGAACCGCGGCCAGCGGCTCGTGGAAGTGCTGAAGCAGAACCAATTTTCGCCGCTGGCGTTCTCCAAGCAGATTCTGATCATTATGGCCGGCACGGGCGGATTTCTCGACGACATGCCGGTCGATCAGGTGCGCGAGTTCGAGAAAGAATTGTACAAGTACGTTGACGCAACGAATCCCGTGCTGCTGCGCACGATCATGGAAAAGAAAATTCTCGACGATACGCTGAAAGGCCAGCTGCAGAACGTGATCAAGGAAGCGAAGCAGCAGTTTGTGGTGCAGAGGGAAGCGGTAGCGAAGTAGCACTCAGCACTTAGCACTCGGCATTCAGCCATGAGCGGGAGTTGCCGGGGCCGCCGGGAACCTATAAGGACTGAATGCTGATTGCTGAGTGCTGAATGCTAAGGGTTAGCCGAGTCAGCGATTTATGCCGAATATTTTGGACATCCGCCGCCGCATTCGTAGCGTGATTAACACGCGGCAGATCACCAAGGCCATGAAGATGGTCTCGGCGGCGAAGCTGCGCCGCGCGCAGGAGCGCGCCGTCGCCGCGCGGCCGTACGCCGCCATGCTGGCCAGCGTGCTCGAGTCGCTGAAGCGCCGCGCCGAAATCTTCGACCCCGAAACGGGCGAGGTGCGCCACCCGCTGCTGCTCACGCGGCCGGAGAAGCGCATCCTGCTGGTCGTCGTGTCCGGCGACAAGGGATTTGCCGGCGCCTTCAACACCAACATCTTCAAGGCGGCCGCGAATTTTATCGCCGACAACCACGACAAGGAAGTCGACATCGAGGCGATCGGGCGCAAGGGGCGCGATCTTTTCCGCCGCCGCTATCCGGCGGCGCAGTTTGCCGAAGCCGCCGACGAGCACACGCGCCCCGAGCGCACCCGCGGCAGCGCCATTGAGGTGATACCCAGCGAGGCCACGCCGCTCGAGAAGCTGAACTACGACGCCGTGCGCGCCGTGTCGGAGGAAATCGTCGCCCGCTACACGCACGAGGAAATCGACGCAGCGTACATCGTTTACAACGAGTTCAAATCGGTGATCCAGCAGCGCGTGATCGTGGAGCGGGTGCTGCCCATTCTGTCGCTCAGCATGCGCGAGGTGGAGAAGGCCGAGGAGCCCACGCTCGAAGAGCGCGAGCGCGCGGCCGAAGCCGCCATCTCCGCCGGGGTGAGCCTCTATCCGCACGAAGCGGAGGCGGCGCAGCAGCAGTTTGAAGACGAGACGAAGCATTTCGGCACCGCCGAGGTGGATTACATCTACGAGCAGCCGCCGCACGAGATCTTCTCGAACGTGCTGCCGCGTTACGTGACTT
>JASHPH010000211.1 GCA_030038255.1 Candidatus Sulfotelmatobacter sp.
CGTTGTCGTTCGTCTTTCAGATCGACGAGTCCAAGGGCGCGATGACCTGGACGATGCCGACAGGCTCGATGATTTCCTTCGCGCCGGTGACGGGGAACATCCAAATCATCCACACGTCCGGCTCCTCGATCATGCTGAGCCCAACCGCCATCACCATCAGCGGCACGGCGGCGCAGCAGGTCAACATCTCCGGTCAGTCGGTGAGTCTGAATGGAGGTGCGCTGAACCTCGGCAGCAAGGCCTCCGACTTCGCCGTGCTCGGTCTGAAGCTCATCGCGTGGCTCGCGAAACACACGCACCCGTACTCGTTCGGCACGACGCTTCCGCCGGTTCCGCCGCCGACGCCGGCTGACTTCTGCTCGATGACGGTGAAAGTGCAGCCGTAGTCATGGCCCTCGTCCCGGCGACCATGGTCTCTGGCTTCACCGCGCTCTTTCAAGGTGGAGCCCTGGGCGCGGTGGCCGGTGCGAACCAGATGGCGAGCATCTACGCGTCCTACGCCATGACGGGGATGTTCGGCACGAGCCTGCCGGTCTTCACGGGTGCGGAGAAGGGCGTGCTCGCCTCGACGCTGGCAGCTGTCTTCGCTCTTCCCGCGCCGAACCCGGGGGCCTTTGCGTCTGCCTGGATTTCCGGGCTCACGACCTTCTGGCTGAGTCCGCCCATTGTCGTGACGGGAGCGCAGACTGGCGTGGTCACAGCCATCGTGCCGGCGTCGTTGACGGCAGCTCTCGGCGCTCTCGTGGCTACGCCCATGAACACCGCGGCGGTGGCTGCTGCCCGCCTCGCTGCCGCGCTTCACACGGCAACCCTGACCTGCATGGCGACTGTGGCGCCGCCGCCGGCAACGGTGGTGCCGATCTCATGAGCCTATGCAACTTCATCCTCGCGCTGCCGATCATCTCGATCCCGTTCCCCAGTTTCACTCTTCCTACGCTTCCGACGATCGAACTGCCATCGCTTCCCTCGATTACCATCTCGTTCGGGCTGGTGATCAACATCAAGCTTCCCTTCATCTCGATCCCGATCCCCAGCTTCACTCTTCCGACGCTCCCGACCATCGAGCTGCCCCAACTTCCCTCGATTACGATCGCTTTCGGACTCGTGATCAACATTAAGCTGCCATTTATCTCGATTCCGATTCCAAGTTTTAGTCTTCCGTCTTTGCCCACAATTCAACTTCCGACTTTGCCGGCTTTTCCCCCTGCATGCCCACTCGACCTGTTAGTAGCCTGAAGTTTTGGGCTAAGATGCCCCCAGAAGAATGTCCCTGTACATCGGCTTCGCATTTCCGTTCCAGAAGGGGACCACGGGCTTCCCAGCCCAGGCTACGGATAATGATCTAATTCAGCAGGCCCTCGTTCAGCTCATCATGACGGGTCGTGGTGAGCGAATCATGCGGCCGGACGTTGGATCAAACGCGTACGGCTTCATTTTCCAGTCTGTCGGCGCGCCGATGGTGACGCTGATTCAGACCGAAGTTCGTAACGTGATCACGAAGTACGAGCCCCGCGTAGTCCTGCAAAGTGTACAGGTCACTACGAACAACTCGGCGGGGTCCGCGCCCTCTCAGGTGACGGTCACGATCAAGTATGTCGTTGTCATCAATGGGCAGAACCAGACGCTTTCAATCACGATGGGAGGACCCTGATGGCGACGGACCTCATTTCGCTGAACCGGGTCCAGTACAGCGGCCTTGATTTCGACACGATCGAAGACGACCTACGAACGCAGCTCCAAATCAACTTCGCTGCGAGCTTCAACGACTTTGCTGTTTCGAGCCTCGGGATCGTCCTCATCGACATCGTCGCCTTCGGCTTGGACACGCTGTCCTTCTACATCGACCGCCGCGCCACCGACACCTACCTCGCCACGGCCCGCACGCAGGCCTCGGTCGCTCTGCTCACCCGGCAGCTCGGCTACAAGATGGCTGCCGCGGTCGCGTCGTCGGTCGACCTGAGCGTGAGCGCGAGCACTGCGTACGCGTTCGCGTTGCCCATCCCGCAGAAGTTCCAGTTCACCGGGCCGAATGGGACCATCTTCGAGGCCGCGCAGGCCGTCACGATTCCGACGAGCAGCACGACGCCCGTCACGATTCCCTGCTACCAGGGCCAGACCATCACCGAGACCTTCACCTCGGATGGAACACCGAACCAAATCTTCCAGCTGACCCGGGTGCCCACCGGCTGGATGATCGCGCAGGGGACAGTCACCTGCCAGGTCGCGTCGAGCTTCTGGAGCGAGTCGCAGTTCATCAGCTTCAACGAGACCGACCAGTTCGAGGTGGGCTACAACGACGTGCCTCCGACGATTCGCTTCGGAGACGGGGTCGCGGGCAACATCCCCATCCTGAATGCCTCCATCGTCATCACCTACGTGGCGACGCTCGGCACGGCGGGGGAGGTTCTCTCCGGCACGATTACGGGAGTCGTAGTCCCGCTGGTCGTCAACTTCACGACCATCATCCTGGACGTCACGAATGACGCCGCGAGCATCGGCGGTTCGGACCTCGAAGACCTGGAGCACGCGCAGACATTCGCTCCACTCGTCTTCAAGTCGCGATCGGTCGCCATTACGGCTGGGGACTACCAGGCTCTCGCCGGCTCGTACGCGGACCCCCTCTTCGGGAGGGTCGCCGTCGCGGAGGCCATTTCGTCGCGGTCTTCGGCGACCGACATCGAGCTGCAGAACCTGCTGAACGACATCCAAAACAACCTGACGACCGCCTCGCTGGTGATCCAGGACAACGCGGGCTTCCTCACCTGGACGGCGCAGACCGCGTACACGCAGGAGCAGTACATCATCCCAAGCCCGGCGAACGGGTACTACTACCAGGCCGTCACGTCGGGAGAGTCCGCTGCGATACAACCGATCTTCCCGACGGTCATCGGCCAGACCATCGTCGACGGAACGGTCACGTGGGCCTGCGAAGGGGTCCCGCTCACCAACAACGGCCTCGCCATCGCGGCTTCGCTCCTGACGCAGGTCTCGGCGGCGAACACCGACGTCACGAACATCGCGTCGAACCTCACGAACGTCAACAACAACGAGGGGCAGATTCTCTCGCTCGCCCGGACCATCGGAAGCGACGCGACGCAAATCCAGGCGGACTACAGCGACGCGTCCACCGCGGTAACGAACGCGAAGACCCTCATCAACTCGTTCGCGACGACAAGCTCGCCGACGACGATCAATACGACCGACCAGACGAACCTCATCGCGCTGCTCAACACGGTGAACTCCCTTCTCCTCTTGATGAGCGGACTCGGGGCGAGCATCAGCGCGACGTCGTCTTCGCAGATCAGCGTCGCGCAGAACAACCAGGCGGTCCTCCAGTTCACAGTTGGCATCAACACGAGCACGACAGGCACGTCTCTCTACGACTTGAA
>JASHPH010000212.1 GCA_030038255.1 Candidatus Sulfotelmatobacter sp.
GGTTCAGATCGCTGCGATGGCGATCCGCTTTGCCTTGGAGGTGTGCCCTGAGTGAGCCATTGCCATTGGTGTGCTGCGTGTGCCTGACGGCCGATCGTCAACGGCTGACCGATCGAGCCGTGAAGTGCTTCCTGGAGCAGACCTACTCCAATGCCCACCTGCTGATCTACGACAGCGGCCGCGCGCCGTACCAGAGACCCAACTGGGCAGCGGGCGATCGGATCACGGTCGTGTCAGTGGGGGCGGCGCAGCAGCTCGCAGTGGGCGCCCTGAGAAACCGGGCCAACGCGCTGGCTGCAGGAGCCGACGTGATAGCGCACTGGGACTCTGATGACTGGAGCGACCCTGAACGTTTGGCTGTGCAGGTCCAGCAACTGACTTACGGACTAATGCGGCGCGGGGTCGGTTTCCACAATCTCTTGTTCGCTGACACCAGGCACGGCTGCGCCAAGGCCTGGGAGTACGACTACAATCGCTTTCAGCCCGGTGAAATGAATCGCCGGGTCGTGGGCGCCTCGCTAGTCTACTGGCGTAGCGTTTGGGAAGGGCAGCCGTTCAACGAGCATAAGAACGTGGGCGAAGATAGCGAGTGGCACAAACTTGTGCCCATCCAGGGCTTCAACGGAGTCGAGCGGCCCCTGCTGATCGCTGAGGTTCATGGCGCCAACACCAGCGGCGTCTATGGCGTGTTCCACAAGCACAACCCGGCTTACAACCCCGAGTGGCGGCGCGCACCTGAGTATGACCAGCTGTGCCGCGAGAGGCTCAAACGATGAGCGTCTGGTTTGTGATCCCGAGCAAACGGCCTGTGCCTGAAGCGAATGCCTGTCTCGATGCCTGGCGCCAAATGGGGTATAAGACGGCTGTGGCTCGCGAGGACAATGACGGCTTCACTTCTGCCGACGCCCAGCACTCGGTCTCGGAGTACCAGGGCTGGGCTCGTTCCGTAAACATGCTGATTCAAGCAAACATGGCATGGGACCCATCCGCGCAATGGTTTGTCACCGGCGGCGATGATTATTTCCCTGATCCGAACCGCCGCGCCGACGAGATCGCGGCCGAGTGTGAAGAGCACTTCCTCACAGCTCCTTTCCACTTGCCCACCTTCGGGGTCATGCAGCCCACCGGCGATCGCTGGGGCGAGAAAAACGGTGAGGCCACGATCGACCGCATCGCCGGTTCCCCTTGGATGGGCCGCGAGTTCTGCCGGCGCATGTATCACGGCGCTGGGCCGCTGTACAACGGCTACTACCATAACTTCGCTGACGAAGAGCTGCAGTGCGTGGCGCTCCAGCTCGGCGTCTTCTGGCAGCGGCGCGATCTGACGCAAGAGCATCGCCACTGGGCACGGCCGCGCGGCGATTGGCGCGATGCACCAGCGTGGGCCCACAAGATCAACAACCCGGCGCAGTCAGACTGGGATAGAAGCAAAGCGCTGTTTGCGCGCAGAAAGGCGGCCGGATTCCCTGGCCACGAACCGCTGGATGTATCCTGACACCTATTCGCAATTCGACGAGCAGCAGGCGATCGAGCGCGCCACAGCTCATCTTCCCAACGACGAGAGCAGCCGCTTCCTGGACATCGGCGCCTGGGATCCCAAGTGCTTCTCCAACTCGCGCGCGCTGTTCGAGCGCGGCTGGGGTGGCGTGCTGATTGAGCCGTCACCAGGGCCGCTCAAAAGTCTGATCACCGAGTACGGCCAGTGCGACCGCGTTCATGTGGTGAGTGCGGCCGTATTCTTTGAAGCTACAGTGCTACTGCTCCAAGTTACCGATGACAGCGTGAGCACGCTGCAGATCGAGAACTATAAGACCTGGAAGGAACAGGCAAAGTTCCTGGGGCGCCTGTATGTGCCGACCATCACGCCCAAGCAGATCTTCAACCAGTTTGGTGGTTTCCACTTCATCAACATCGACGCTGAAGGCATCAGCGTGGATCTGTTCCACAACATCATCGGCGCGGACGCTAGGCCGGATTGCTTCTGTGTCGAGCACGACGGGCGCTTGGTCGAGCTGTGCGATGCAGCGACGCGCGCCGGCTACAAGCTGACCTACTCGAACGGAACCAACGCGGTGTTTGCGCGATGAACAAAGTTTTGATCACCTTTGGCGGCCGTGCCTATGATCACCACATCGGAAAGCAGGCCGAGGCGCTGCGCGGCACAGGCATCGACCATCGCGTGTACGACGATCGCTGGCTCAAGGGCACGCCCTTCTACCAGGTGAACCGCTGGATCTTCGAGCGCTACCCGCAGCACGGTTTTGGCTTCTGCTCGTGGAAGCCTTTCATCATTCAGCACGCTCTCACAAACTACGCATTGACGGGCGACGCCGTCATGTACCTGGACGCTGACACCTACCCGATCGCAGACATCTCCTGCTTGTTCGAGCTGGCCGACCGCGACCAGATTGTGCTGTTTGAAGAGCAAGGGTGTGTCAACAAGACCTGGATCAAGCACCAGTGCTTCGAAGCCATGGCAATTACGGCGCCAGCGGCCCGCGAGGCCATGATCGCGTGCGGTCGCTTCCAGCTCTTCAAAAAGGGAATATGGAGTATCGACCTGCTGCTGCAGGAGTGGCTCGTCTATTCGCTCAATCCTCGTTGTCAGTTCCATGAGCGCTCGTCGGTCGGCGTGCTCGATGATCCCAGCTTTATCCGCAACTCCTGCGAGCAGTCGGTGCTCTCGCTGCTGGCCTGGAAATACTCGATCCCCTTGCACCGCAACCCGGATCAGAGCGGCTGGCCGGTCGCCCACGACGGGACTTACAAACCAGACGACACTTATCCACAGTTGTTCATCCAAGACGGCCGCCGCGGCGACGTGAAGGATTTGAGCGGCTCTCGATACAGGAACATCGGATGAACCTGGTCCAGCTCGCCTCGCACACCGTCGATCTGGAGCTGCTGGCCGCTGCGCGCAACCCTAGGGTGCTCGATGTGGGCTGCCGCTGGTTCGATTTCGCTGACGCGATCCGCAAAGTGTCGCCCTTTGCCGTGGTGATTGCCATGGATCCGGCGCTCGATGTAGAGAGGCGCGATTGGAGCGATGTCGAAACCGGGGCGTCGCTCGAATTCCTGAGAGCTGCACTCGTTGGCGAGGGCCCGGTGTTCCAGCGCCTGGCTCATTTTTCGACAGGGGAAGGCGATTTCCTGACCACCCTCGATCGCTATCACGATGCAGAGTTCTATGAAGTTCCGTGCATGCCAGTGAAGCAGGTGATGGAGAGCTCCGACATTACCCACTTTGACGTGGTCAAGCTGGACTGTGAAGGCTCAGAGTTTGGGATCTTGGAGAACTGGCCCGGGCCGATCGCTACCCAGATCTCGGTCGAGTTTCACGATTGGGATAAGCCCAAGTATCGTGCCGAAGGCTACTATGATCTGCTCTGGAAGCGGCTTCCCTGGTATCGCGTGGTCCAGCACGAGCTCTCCAAGCAAGGCGAGGGCGTGGGCCATTGGGACAGCCTGTTAGTATTGCGTTGATGGAGCATGAGGACTTGATTCTAGACGCGATGGATCAGGCTAAGGCGTTGGCTCTGGTCTTTCACGGCCGCCATGCCGCGCTGACTGATGCGGATGAGTGCGTGGGAGTGGCCTATTTTGCCCTGGTCGATGCGGCCAAGCGATTTGATCCAGCTCGCCCTAACCCCTTTTGGGTCTATGCCAAGCCCCGTGTGCAGGGAGCGCTCATGGATAGTTTGCGTGGATCCACGCAACTGACCGGAACTCGCGGTCGGCTTGCGGAAATCCAGATGTGTCCGCTGCGCGAGTCCGATCGCGTCACAGTGCGGAGGTTCTCTGACACCCGAGCCTTGGCACTCGCCATACGCATGCTGTCGCCGCGATCAGCACGTATCGTGCGCCTGTACTGTGAGCGCGGCGAGCGGGAAAGCCCGTCGATGGCCGCCGTCCTGGGCTATAGCCAGCCGCTGTACAGTTGGTGGCGCCGCGCCGCATTCGCCCATCTCCGCAAGGCGCTTGGGCTGCGCGGCGTCACGAAAGTGAGCGACATGCTGTGAGGCTGGTCGGACTCATGCCCGTTCGCAATGAGGCCTGGTGTCTGGGCTTCACGCTGCGCATCGCGCTGCGCTGGTGTGACGCCGTAGTGGTCTATCTGCACGCTTCCACCGACGAGAGCCTCCAGATCGTCGCTGACGTCCAATCCGAGGTAACGGACAGGATTGTATACTTTCGCGATGCCGATCCTCTGTGGCGCGAGATGGATCACCGCCAGCAAATGCTCACATCGGCGCGATCAGAACTGGGCGCGACACACATCGCGATCGTCGACGCTGACGAGTTCCTGACGGCGAACATTGGCCCCGAGCCCTTCCGCGACGCGATCGAAGCCACGCC
>JASHPH010000213.1 GCA_030038255.1 Candidatus Sulfotelmatobacter sp.
GAAGCGCAACCTGTTTGTAGACGCCGAGGACGGTGAATCCGCGCTGGGTGGCTCCCCAGAAAACGGCGTGCCGCATGCTCTGGGCGAAAGCGTGCAGATGAAAGAAATACGTGGCGCACAGGAGAACAAACCCCACCGCACATGCCGCCAGCCAGATCACGAACCCCGCCCGCTGGCGCACAGGGGCGACGTAGAGCAGGAATCCGAGAGACATGGGCACCAGAATGATCATCGAGAACTGCGATCCGATGGCGATGGCGAGCGCGACGCCCAGCAGTACAATGCGCCGCCAGTTCCATAGCACGACCTCGCGCGGAGCGTAGAGTGTGTGCGCGACGGCAATCGCCGTAAAAACGGTGCCGAAAGCGCCCCAGGCTGCGACGATTTCGGGCTCGGTGTGCCACACTGCGCTCGCCTGCAGCATCATCGGCGAAAAACAATAGAACGTGAGTGCAATGAATCCTCCTGTGGTGCCGCAAAGCCTGCGCGCGACGTACCACAGCGACGCGCCGAGGAAGACGCCGCAAGCGAGGAAGGGCAGGCGCGGCAGCCAGCGCCAATAAACAGCGGAATCACCGTTCAAGTCGCGCGGCCAGGCCAGCAGCGGCGCGGCTGATACCAAGTAGAGCAGCGGAGAATGCTCGGTGTCGAAACCACTATTCTCGATGCCAATTTCGCGGTAGTACGTTTCGTACTGCGCACCCTCGTGCGCGGCTTCCTGGATCGGAGCAGCGGCGATGCCTTGTCCATGCCACTGCTTCCAGCCTTCGCCGATGCGGGCAGCTTCCGCGGCGTCAGGCAGGTTCCCGGGGCGAAGTTCGGAATTCACCAGCCATGCGGCCTGAGCGAGGAAGGCGAGCAGTAGCGCTCCAGCCAAGAACTGATGGCGGCCGAAACGCTCACGAGTGAAGTAAGGACGCATAACGCCGAGCCGAGTGTTTTATCATGGCCGCTGAAGTTGCGGGAAACGTTTTGCAGGTGACGTCTGCTGGGAAAGTTCCGGATGAGTGAAGTCGACGAAAATCCGGAAGGTCATCCGCCTGCTCCAGATTTTGGCGGGGCGGACCAGCCTTCCTACGCGCACACACTGTTTTGGGGACCGGATGGGCTGCGGCCGGGCTGGGGATTTGCGTTGTATGTGGTGATGTTCTATCCGCTCGAAGTAATTGCGGTGCAACTGGCATGGTCGCGGAACTTCGGAGCGAGCGGACTGTGGTCGGGACTGCTCGAGGAAATAGGAACGCTCGTGGCGGCCGTGATTCCATCGTTGATTCTGGCCAAGATCGAGCGGCGGCCGTGGGGGGCGTATGGCTTGCCGCGGGAACAGGCATTCGGCAAGCTGTTTTGGCTGGGCGGGTTGTGGGGCTGGGCGGCGGTCAGTCTGTTGATTCTGGCGATGAGTGGAATGAAAGTTTTCGAGTTCGGCGGCCTGGCGCTTCATGGGATGCGCGTCGCAAAATTCGCGGCGTTCTTTGCGGCGATGTTTCTGCTGGTGGGGCTGTCGGAAGAATTCCGCTTCCGCGGCTACGTGCAGTTCACACTTGGGCGCGGGATTGGGTTCTGGCCGGCGGCGTTTTTGGTATCAGCTTTCTTTGGACGGATTCATCTTGGCAACCCGGGAGAAAGCTGGGCCGGCGCTTTGGGTGCAGCCTACATCGGCTTGTTTTTCTGTTTCACGCTGCGGCGCACGAACAGCCTGTGGTTCGCGGTTGGATTCCACGCGGCTTGGGATTGGGGCGAAACGTTCTTTTACTCCGTGCCCGATAGCGGCATTGTGTGGCCGGGGCATCTGCTGCGGTCGTCGCTGCATGGCCCGGCGTGGTTGACGGGAGGAACCGCGGGTCCGGAGGGGAGCGCGGTTTGCTTCGTCGTAATCGCGTTGACGTGGGTGGCTTTCGACCGCGTATATCCGAGAACGGCGGAAGCGGACGCGCGCGTTTAGGCTCCGGTCTTCACCAGTGCCTGGGCCACTTCTTTTGCGGCTTCGCGTCCGGAGCGCACGCAGTCGGGGACCCCGATGCCGCGGTAGGCGTTTCCGGCGAGCGCGAGCGCGGGCAGTTTGCGGCGCAGGCGTTCGATGCGCTCCAGGCTCTCGAGATGTCCCACGCCGTATTGCGCCATCGCCGACTTCCATTTGTAGACGCGCGCGAACAGCGGCTCGGTGCGCGAGTTCAGGACTTGAGGACCGAGGATCTGCTGCAGTTCGGAGCGCACGATTCCGACGATCTCGTCGTCAGAGGAAGCCCAGACATTTTCTGCGTTGGCGCCGGCAAAAAAACAGCGCAGCAGAGCGCGGTCTTCAGGCGCGCGATGGGGAAATTTGTTGTGGACGAAGGTCGCGGCCAGCAGCCGCTTGCCTTCGCTGCGCGGCACGAGGAACCCGAAGCCTGGGGGAAGAGAGCGGCGAACGTCGCTATCGTAGCCGAGGCCCACAGTGATCGAGGAGCTGTAGTCGACTGACGCTAGTTCGGCAGAAAGCTCGGGGCTGGCGAGGCGGAGCACCTGGGCTGCGGCGCGCGCCGGCAGCGCAACAATGACGGAGTCGAACTGATCGGATTGCATCCCGGCCGAGACCACCCAACTGTCCGCTTCCATCTGAATGGCTTCGACGGGTGCGTCAGTTCGCAGTGACGACGGCGTTAGATGCGCAACAGTCACTTCTGCCAGGTGCTGCATGCCGTGTCTCAATGAAGTGAACAGCGGCGGGGCGGGTTTGCCGGGCCCGGAGTTCATCTTCCTGCGAGCGGCGAGCATGGCGCGGCCCAGGCTGCCGTGAGTACGTTCCATCTCCGCGAAGCGCGGAAGCACGGCGCGCACACTGAGGTTGGCCGCTTCTCCTCCATAGACACCCGAGAGCAGAGGGTCGGCGAGGCGGTCCACCATTTCCGGGCCATAGTGGCGCGCGACGAAGTCAGCGACCGATTCGTCATGATTCACGGCACGCGGTGGATGGAAGAGCTCCTGCGTCATGCGCAACTTGGTCTTCCAGGAAAAAAGCGGCGAGAGCCCAGTCGAAAGAATTTTCGTGGGAACCATGAACATCAGGCCGTCGGGCATTTCGACGAGGCGGCCACGGGTGAGGATGTAGGTCTTTCGGTCGGCGTCGTTTGACCCGATGAGCTGATCGCCGATCCCCAGGGCGCGGCAAAGATCGGCGGCCCACGGTTTCTCCGTTACGAAGGAATCGGGGCCAGCTTCAACGACGCATCCATCAATGTGTTCAGTGCGGAGGACTCCGCCGAGGCGCGCGGTGGATTCGTAGAGAACGTACTCGACGTTGGCGCCGGCGTGGCGCTGCTCTTCAAGTGTGAATGCGGCGGCGAGTCCGGAGATGCCTCCGCCGATGATGGCAACGCGGGTCATGACATGCGACGACCGGCTTTCGGCGTGTACTCTTGCACAAAGCGCGCCAGGTTCTTCACGTTCTCGACCGGAGTTTCGGGCAGAATGCCATGGCCAAGATTAAAAATGTGGCCCGGGCGGCGGGCAGCGCGGCGCAGGACGTCTTCCGCGCGCGACTTCAGTTCTTTCCAGTCGGCGAATAGCAATACCGGATCAAGATTGCCTTGCACGGCCGCTTGATGATCGATTCGGCTCCAGCCTTCATCGAGCGGAATGCGCCAGTCGAGCCCAATCACATCGGCTCCCGTTTCTTTCATCGCGGGCAAGAGCGTGGCGCTGTCGGTGCCGAAATAAATGATGGGCACTCCGGTTTTCTGCAGCTGCTTCACCATGCCGGTCACATGCGGCAGAACGTAGCGGCGATAGTCTTCCACGCTGAGACACCCGACCCAGCTGTCGAAAATCTGGATGGCGTCGGCGCCGGCGCGCACCTGGTCGGCGGAGTAAGCCGTCGTGACCGCGACCAGCTTACTCATGAGTGCGTCCCAGTCGGCGGGCGAGTTGTACATCATTTTCTTGGCGTGGACGTAGTTGCGCGAGCCCCCGCCTTCGATCATGTAGCTGGCGAGCGTGAAGGGAGCGCCACAGAATCCGATAACCGGAACGCGATTTTCGAAATGCTTCGCTACGAGGGCCACAGCTTCAGACACGTAGCCGAGTTCGGCAGCGCGGTCGGTGCGCAGGCGGGCGATGTCGTCCTTGCTGCGCACGGGCTTTTCGATGACCGGGCCCTCGCCCGCGGCAAAATGAAATGGCAGTCCCATCACTTCGAGGGGCAGCAGAAGATCGGCGAAGATGATGGCGGCGTCGACACCGAGAATTTCAGTGGCTTCGATCGTGACTTGCGCGGCCAGCGCGGGCTTCTTGCAGATTTCGAGCAGTGAGTGCTGCTTGCGGATGGCTCGGTACTCGGCCATGTAGCGTCCGGCCTGGCGCATGAACCAGACAGGAGTATGGTGGGTCGGCTGAGACTTGCAGGCGCGAACAAAGCTGGAATTTGGGGCAGACATGAACCTTTGAATGTAGCATTTTTGGCGACCGCGTGTGCAGCGACTGTGTGTGCAGCGAGCGCTTCACCGCAGAAGACACAGAGGCGCACTGAGGAAAATCGGGCTTGTAGAATCGCGACATGGGCGCCAGATTCATCGGGATAGTGGCAGCGACCGCTCTTGCGGTCGTGTTGACGGGGGCTGCACAGCAAAAAGCCCCGCCAACTTTCTACAAGGATGTTCTTCCGGTTCTTCAGGATCATTGCCAGGGTTGCCATCGGGCTGGCGAGGTTGCGCCCATGCCGCTTCAGACCTACGAGCAGACGCGGCCTTGGGCGCAGGCGATCGCACATGCAGTCGAGATGAAGATGATGCCGCCTTGGTTCGCCGATCCACGCTATGGACATTTCGCCAATGATTCCTCGCTGACCGAGGAGCAGATTGCCACGATCGTGGCCTGGGCCGAGGCGGGAGCGCCCGCTGGCGATGCGCACGATGCGCCTGCTCCACGCAAGTGGACCGTGGGATGGAATATTGCCCGGCCGGATCTGGTCGTGAAGATGCCGAAGCCGGTGCACATTCCTGCGCGGGGTGATGTGGAATATACGTACGAGATCGTACCTATGCATTTTGCTGAGGACCGGTGGGTGCAGATGTCGGAGTTCCGGCCGGGCAGTGCGGCACATGTTCATCATGCTGTCGTGTACATTCGTCCACCGGATTCGCCGTGGCTGCGGCATGCGCCGGTGGGCGAGCCGTTCACTGCGTCGACGTTGAGCGATCCTGAAGAGCGCCGGCAGGCGCATGAGACGACGAGCGATTTACTGCTGGTGTACGCTCCGGGCAGTTCGCCGGACGAGTGGCCGGAGGGAATGGCCAAATTTGTGCCGGCAGGATCGGACCTCGTGTTTCAGATGCACTACACCACCAACGGCACGGCCGATAACGACCAGACGAGCATTGGCCTGGTGTTCGCGAAGACTCCACCGAAGCAGAAGGTGATTACGTTGCAACTCAACAATCATGCGTTGATCATTCCGCCGGGCGCGGATGATTTTCGCGTGGAGGTGCAGGGCACGCTGCCCAATGATGCGACGCTGTTGAGTTTTTTCCCGCACATGCACCTGCGGGGCAAGCGGTTTGAGTACGACATTGTGCATGACGACGGCAGCGTCGAAGTGCTGCTGCGGGTGAACTATCACTTTCACTGGCAGCTGAGTTACCGGCTGGCCGAACCGCGTGTGCTCAAGGCGGGAACAAAGTTGCGAGCGATCGCCTGGTACGACAATTCGAAGAATAATCCGCACAATCCCGATCCTGAAAAGACAGTGACCTGGGGCGATCAGACTTCGGACGAAATGATGGTGGGATTTTTCGATGTTGCCGTCCCGGCGGGCATGGACAAGTGGAATTTTTTTGAGCGGCGTGCGGGCGATGCGGCGAAGCATCCGTAGGAACGGATCGCGGTCGATGCGCTCTGCTAGACTCTCAGATTCTACTTATCGCGAAGAAAGGAAGATCGATGAGCGTGAAGCGGGCATTGATGGTCGGAATCATGGCAGTGGCAGCAGTTGTGGCTGTGTGCGGCGGGGTCATTTGGGGAGTGCAGGCACAGTCGAGCGGCGTGCCACATGCTGGTGCCGCGCCCGGGCCGCAATCGGTGGAGAAGACGGCCGAGCAGCAGTTCAAGAATATTCAGGTGCTGAAGGGCGTGCCGGCGGACCAGATTTTCCCGACCATGACATTCATCGCGGCGTCGCTGGGAGTAGAGTGCGAATTCTGCCACGTTTCTGGTGAGTTTGAGAAAGACGACAAGAAGCCAAAGCAAACCGCGCGGAAGATGATGGAGATGACGGTCGCCATTAACGCCGACGACTTCGACCGTCATCGCGAGGTGACTTGCTACACGTGCCATCGCGGCAACTCGAAGCCGGCGGCGATTCCCCCTGTAGCGACCGAAGAGGCGATGGCCAGCATGGCCGCGCCGCGTAAACCGGAGGATGTCAAAAAGACGAAATCGTCTGCGAGCCCCCTGCCGACAGCAGAGCAATTGCTCGACAAATATGTGCGGGCCGCGGGCGGTGCGGCGGCGATTGAGAAGGTCACAAGTCGCGTGATGAAAGGCACGATTGACGTCGGCGAGAAATCACTGCTGATCGACATTTACTGCGAGGATCCGGAGAAGCGCATCTCGTTCACGCATATGCCGGAGGGCGATAACATCACGGCTTTCAATGGTCATGAAGGATGGCTGGGCGTGCCGGGGCGTCCGTTGCGCGAGATGCATGGCAGCGATCTGGATGGGGCGGCGATTGACGCCGATCTGCATCTCGCCACGCACTTCAAACAGATGTTCACCGAGGCGAAAGTTGTGGGGACGGAGAAGATCGGTGGGCACGACACCTATGAACTCGTTGGCCAGCGTGACGGAAGGCCGCCGATCCGCTTGTACTTTGACGAACAATCGGGATTGCTAGTGCGGCTGGTCCGGTTCGGCGAGACGGCGCTCGGCTGGCTGCCGACGCAGATCGATTACGCTGACTACCGCGATGCCGACGGCGTGAAGATTCCCTACCGGTGGACGCTGGCGCGCACGAGCGGGCGGTTCACGATCCAGATCGCCGAAGTGAAGGAAAACGTTCCGGTGGATGAGGGAAAGTTTGTGAAGCCAGCGCCGGAACCTCCCGAGGGGCCGGGGAAGTAGCCGGGCGGGTGCTTCGACAAATCAAGATCTGCAATAACAAAACCTGATAGGCACGATAAATAGTTTCGATTTCCGGGAAGCGGCGGCGGACGGTACATTGAGGCGTCGTCGAATTCATGCGGGATGCGCCGCTGAAACGGGAGTCATAGCTCTGTGCCTAAAAGGAGAAAGCCGATCGCCGGTCTGGCGGTGGCTCTGCTGACCTTAACTTTCATGCTGATGCTGACGCAGGCAGTTTGCGCGCAGACGGCCCCAGCTGCGGCGGACACGAGTGCGCGTCTGGCGAAGCTGGAGCAGCAAGCTGCTGACGCGAAAAGTTCGGCCGACAACGCGTGGATGCTGACCAGCGCCGCGCTGGTGCTGATGATGACGGGGCCGGGGCTGGCCTTGTTTTATGGCGGCCTGGTGCGCAAGAAAAACGTG
>JASHPH010000214.1 GCA_030038255.1 Candidatus Sulfotelmatobacter sp.
GCTCGGCACTTCTTCGCTCGGCAATTCAATAACGGCCATCCACCACTCGCCATCCTTGTTGCGAACCACCACGCCGCCAGCTGAGATCTCGCGCACCATACTGTCCGCAAGTTAGCAGGAATACAGGGAGTTCGTCACGCGGACCCGGCCAACGGTAACCGGTTACTGGCTCCGAAGTAAGTCCAGAGGTAACACAAAATGGCACAAACGTGCCCTTATATCCTATCGCCTATTTGTGGCATCTTACCGATAAGAAGTGTGTTTGTAAGAGGTGAGTTCGTCAGTCCGGTTGCCCTGGGTTAAGGGCAAAGATGTGGGGTTCGCAGTGAAGACTCTGGGCAAGATCATTCGCTCGGTTCAAGCCTTTGGGCGGGAACTCTCCCGCAAACCGCTTTCCACTGCTCCTCAAGCTCCTGCCATCGGCGTCGCGCTGGGTGGAGGTTTCGCCCGCGGCATCGCCCACATCGGTGTGCTGAAAGTCCTCGAAGAGGAAGGCATTCCCGTTCGCGCCGTCACGGGCACAAGCGTTGGCGCCCTGATCGGCGCCTGCTATTGCAGCGGCCTGACGCTGGCCGAGATGGAAGACGTGGCCCACAACACCCGTTTCACCACCTTCGCCCGCTGGACGCTCTCGCGCTACGGCTTTGCCTCGAACGACCGCATGATCGCGTTCCTCACGCGCACCTTGAAGGCGAAGACATTTGAGGAACTACGCATCCCGCTCGGCGTCATCGCAACCGACTTCAATACCGGCCAGGGAGTACTCTTCAGCTCCGGCCCGATCATCGATCCGGTGCGCGCCAGCTGTGCTTATCCGGGGATGTTCCTGCCCGTGCGGCTTGGAGGCCGCTATCTCGTCGACGGCATGCTCTCGCATCCGGTGCCCTCGCGGCCGCTGCGCGAAATGGGAGTCGACCGCGTGATCGGGGTTCATTTGAAGGGAACGTGGTCCAACGGCGGTGCGCCGCGCCATCTCTTCGACGTGATCGGTCAATCCTTTGCCATTGCCCAGGACGCGATGTCTTCCTTATGGCGTGATGCCGCCGACGTGGTCCTCGAGCCCGACGTTGCCGCTTTCGCCTACGACGACTTCAAGCGCGCCGACGAATTGATCCGCGTGGGAGAAATGGCCATGCGCAATGCGCTCCCGACTGTACGTAAGTGGTTCGAGGCCCCGGAAGCAACCTATCCCGGCGTCGAACGCCGCCGCGCGCAGCGCGTTTCTCCCGTGCCGGCCGACTGAGTGCCGCAGGGCTCAGCATACCTTTCTCAACGACAGCCCCCTGTGTCGCCCGCCGCCGCAGTACAATTCCATGCTGTCCCAGGCTGAACGCCCCTTCGTAAAACTAGCGAATCGAAACAGAGGTAGCGGATGTCCTCCCACAACGCTCTGAGAGTCCTGCTTGTCATCGCAGCCGCTGTTGTGCTGCCGGCCGCGAGCGGCCCGACCGCATCGATCAAAGAATGGGACGTTCCCACGCCCAATTCCCGCCCGCATGATCCCGCAGTGGCTCCCGACGGTTCGCTCTGGTACACCGGCCAGCGAGCCAACAAACTCGGCCGTCTCGACCCCGCCACCGGACAGTTCAAGGAATATCCGCTGAAGACGCCAGACTCCGGCCCCCATGGGCTGGTCGCCGACCGCGACGGCAACATCTGGTTCACGGCGATTGCGAAGGGATACGTCGGAAAGCTCGACCCGCGCACCGGAGAAATCACCGAATATCGCGCTCCCGCCGGACGCGAAATCGATCCTCACACTCCCGTCTTCGACCAGCAGGGCATCCTGTGGTTCACCAACGAAGAGTCGGACGTGATCGGCCGGCTCGACCCCCGGACCGGCCAAATGAAATTGAAGGAAGTGCCCACACCCAAAGCGATTCCCTATGGGATTGTCGTGAACTCGAAGGGAGTGCCGTTCTTCTGCGAATTTGGCAGCAACAAGCTCGGCAGCATCGACCCCAAGACGCTGGAGATCACGGAATACCCCCTGCCCGAGGGCGCGCGCCCCCGCCGCCTGGCTCTCGCCGCAGATGACACGATCTATTACAGCGACTATGCCCGCGGGCGTCTGGGCCACTTCGATCCGCAAAGCAAGAGGGGCGAAGAGTGGCCATCGCCCGGTGGGGATGGATCAAAACCCTACGGAATTGCCATCGGCGCCGACGGAATCGTGTGGTACAGCGAGTCGGGGGTTAGTCCCAATACGCTGGTGCGATTTGACCCCAGGACCAAGACGTTTTCCACGACGCCCATTCCCTCTGGCGGCGGCGTGATCCGGAATATGGTCGCCACCAAAGATGGAAAGCTGTACCTGGCCTGCAGCGGGGTCAACAAGGTCGCCATCGCCGACATTCGTTGAGGGGGATTGACCTGCGCGCAGTCGCGAATATAGTTACTTTCGGGGATCGAATCACGTTCCAGAGTGATTCAGATCACACAGCGCTGTGCGGGAAATAACCCAAGCCTTCCCAAAACGGGGTGGGTGCAAAAGCGCCGCAAAAAGCCAACTTCCTCTAACGGTATTTAGTTTCTTACACATGCAAGCGTCGCCCTCGCGGTGTCGCCGGTCCTGCAGATTGGCTCGCCGCGTGCCCATACCTATCGCGTGAGACAGAGCCGAGCCAGCAGGAAGGCCCAACGCTCACAGGAGGTTGGCGATGCGAGCTCCTTATGGTCTGAACATTCTGGATAACTGCACGACTTGCCCTCACCGGGGAGAACACCTTTTCTGCAACCTGGCGGTGCAGGCCGGGCAAAGGCTGAACGAGATCAAGTCCACTGCCGTCTATCCCAAGGGTGCCATGTTGTTCATCGAGGGCCAGCTCCCGCGTGGAATTTTCGTTCTTTGCACCGGCCGTGTGAAGCTTTCCACGACTTCACGCGAAGGCAAGACCATCATCACTAAGATCTCGGAACCCGGCGACCTGCTCGGGCTGAACGCCGTCATCTCCAATTGCCCGTACGAAGTGACTGCCGAAATGATGGAGCCTGGGCAAGCCAATTTCATCCCTCGCGACAGCCTGCTGCAGCTCCTGAAGGAGTTTCCGGATGCCTCCGTGCGCGTGGCGCAGCAGCTCAGCCGCAATTACTTTATTGCCTACGAGGAAGTCCGCACGCTTGGCCTGGCGGCCTCGCCCTCGGAGAAGTTCGCGAAACTGTTGCTGACCTGGTCGACCAAGGCTCCCCAGACCGACGGCTCGACCCAAGTCCGGCTCACGCTGACGCACGAGGAGATTGGCGAAATCATTGGCACCACGCGCGAAACAGTAAGCCGCCTGTTCTCAGAATTCCGCAAGAAAGACCTGGTGCAGATCAAAGGGGCAACCCTCGTCATTCGCAGTCGCCCGGCGCTGGAAAAAATCGTGCAGTCGTAAAACCCGTCAACTAACCAACCAAGCCGAAGGTTGGCGATCCGCTAAACGGCGGCCGCCAACCCTCCCGCCTTCCGTTTGCCGCTAGGCAATCTTCTGTAGCTCGTTCGCGGCCTCCCGAATCCTCTTCCACGCATTCGCCACGTGCCACGCCTTGGTATTCGTCTGGCCCACGCAGAGTCGTAACGTCAGCTTGCCGTTCAGTTTTGTATGGGTCAGAAACAGATCTCCGCTGCGGTTCAGCCCATCCATAATTGCCTGGTTGACTGCGTCGCCACCCTTATGCCGGAAGCACACCAGGTTCAACGGCACCGGAGCTGCCAACTCAAAGCGGTCGTCGTTCCGGACCCAGCCGGCGAATTCCTGCGCGAGCTTCACGTGCTCGCGAATGTGGTGGCGCAATCCCTCGATGCCGTAATGCCGGATCACGAACCACAACTTCAGCGACCGGAAGCGCCGTCCCAGCTGAATATGCCAGTCGCGGTAATCGATCACCGCGCCCGACTCCGTCGCCTGATTGCGCAAGTATTCCGGCAGAATACTGAGCGTCTGAATCAATGCCTTGCGGTCGGAGACCCAGAAGGCGCTGCAATCGAAGTTAACCGCCATCCATTTATGCGGATTGAAGTTGTAGCTGTCGGCCAGCTCCACTCCATCTTGCAAGTGGCGGAATTCCGGGCACAGCATGGCCGTGCCCGACATGGCTGCATCTACGTGCAGCCACAGATTGTGCCGCCGGCAGATTTCGCCGATCGCGGCAATCGGATCCATGGCGTTCGAGGAAGTCGTGCCCACGGTCGCGCACACAAAACACGGAGTCAGTCCGGCATGCTTGTCGGCCTCGATCTGCCGCGCCAGCGCCTCGGGCTGCATGGCGAAATTCTCGTCAACTTCAATCAGCCGGAGATGCTCGACGCCGATCCCGGCAATCATCGCCGCCTTTTCGAGCGACGAATGCGTCTGCGTCGAAGCGTAGGCGACCAGTCGCCCGTCGCACCCCTTCTTGTTGCTTGTGTAGCCAGTCGCGCGTTCGCGCCCGGCCAGCAGGGCGCAAAGCGCCGCGCTCGAGGCCGTATCCTGAATCACTCCGCCGCCAGTCGACGACGAAAGAAATTTTTCTGGCAGACCGAGCATTCCGACGAGCCAATCCATCACATGCGTCTCAAGTTCGGTACATGCAGGAGAAGTCGACCACAACATTCCCTGCACGCCCAGCCCGGAGGAAAGTAGATCGCCAAGAATTCCCGGCCCGGACGCGTTACATGGAAAATAGGCGAAGAAATTTGGCGACTGCCAGTGCGTGACCCCGGGCAGAATCAGCCGCTCCACATCCTTCAGCAGTGCCTGGAACGGCTCACCCTGCGCCGGAGGATTCGCCGGCAGCGATGCGCGAATTTCTCCCGGCTTCACTTTCGAAAGCACAGGAAACGACTCGACTCTCGACTGATAGTCGGCGATCCAGTCCACCACGGCGTGGCCGTAGCGGCGGAACTCATCAGGTGTCATGTGAAAGGATTTATCTTCAGTCATTGACCAGCCCGCTATTTCAGGTTTCCAAAATACACTCGCGTCTTGTACTCAAAGCACGCCCGGTCGCCCACGGCGTGCCGGTCGTAGATGCGCCGCAACTCGCGGAGCATGGGTTTATGGTTCATATGCTCGGGCCCTGGCGCATAAGATGACGACAGCAGACGTCCTTCGATCCCGGCATAATCAAACTCCTGCCGCATGGCAAACACACGCTCCTGATACGGCACCGGATCAAAGAACTGATTCATTTCGTCCGTCGTCTTCTCATGCCGCACGTCCGCGTAGTCAGTGCCGTAGGTCAAGAGGAGTTGCTCATAATCGCGCAGGAACGGCGTGGAATCGGTCAACCGCTCGTTCCACAACAGCACGAGCCATCCGCCGGGCTTCAAAATCCTGGTGATTTCCCGCCGCGCCCGCCGCCGGTCAAACCAGTGTGCGGCCTGAGCTGCCGTGACGAAGTCCATGCTCTGGTCTGGCAGCGTCGTTTGCTCAGCCGTTCCGGCCACGCTCGTGAACCTGGGAAACGCCGCCAGCAAGCGCTCGCCTGCCTGCCGCATTTCGGCGTTGGGCTCCACTCCGAACACGCGATTGCCGTTTTCGAGCAGCATGCGCGTCCACAGGCCAGTGCCCGATGCAATATCCGCGATAACGTGTTCCGGCCTCAGCCCGCACTCGTCTTTCAGCGCGAGCAACGCCTCAGGCGGATATCCCGGACGGTACAAAACATACTTCTCCACGCGGTCGGAGAAGCGGCTGGTGGCATTTGAAGCGGGCATATAACAGTTAACCTGAATAGCATTTTTCAACTTGCCAGAAGGCCATTCTAACGGCAGGATAGAGATGTTGTCCCTCCCCGCCGGCGCTGATTGTCATCCCGAGCAAGCGCTTCTTGCGTAGCGAGGGATCTGGGCGAGCCGCGCGACGCGCCGCGTTCTTCGCGGCGCAATAAGCGCGTTTGGCTCGCTTCCTTGATCAGTCCAGGCAGCAAACAATTTACGAAACTCAGCAACTATCCAATGCGCGTAGTCATCAAAGTCGGCACCAGCCTTATTGCCCCCGGCGGCAACATCGACATCAATCTGCTGCGCAGCATCGTCGATCAGTTCGATCTCTCGCGGAACGAATACCTGATCGTCACTTCCGGAGCCATCGCCGCCGGCATGTCCGGGCTCGCGCTCGCAAAGCGACCCCGCGACGTTCCACGCATGCAGGCCTGCGCCGCCGTCGGCCAGAGCAAGCTGATGCACACTTACGAGCGCCTGTTTTTCGGTAAGAAGGTGGTGGCGCAGCTTCTGCTCTCGAGCGACGACTTCACCTCGCCCGTCCGCTACAGAAATCTGCAGAACGCGCTGGCCGAACTGCTGGCTTTGGGCGTGGTGCCCATCGTCAACGAAAATGACAGCGTGTCCGTCCGCGAGCTCGAAGGCGCGTTTGGCGACAACGACGAACTCAGTTCGCTCCTCGCCACCGCCGTCAAGGCAGACTGGCTTTTGCTGCTGACCAACGTGGACGGTTTCATGATTCCGAACGGCCGCAAGAAACCCCGTCTGCAGCGTGTGATTCGCAAGCTAACCCCCGCGCTGGAAGCGCAGTGCAACGGCAAGAGCTCACTCGGCCGCGGCGGCATGATTTCGAAGCTGCGCGCCGCCAAACTCGCCAGCGAGGGCGGCGTTCACGTTGCCATTGTCAATGGACGGCATCCTCAGGCCATTACGCTCGGCCTGCAAGGCAAGATCGGGACATATTTTCCGCCACAGAAAGAGAAATAAAGCAATGGCCGCCACGCCCACTACCGCCGCGTCGACGCACGAAAAACTGCTGCGTGCACGCAGTGCGTCGGCTCGACTGGCACAGCTTTCGACTCAGGAGAAGAGCGTGCTGTTGCTCTCGATCGCCGACGCCATCGAGAGTAAGGAGAAAGAAATTCTCGCGGCAAACGGCGAAGACGTTGCGAATTCCGGTCTCGAAGGTGCGATGCGCGATCGCCTGCTGCTGACTTCTGCGCGCATTCACGACATGGCCCGCGGCGTGCGCGACGTGGCCGCGCTGCCCGATCCCGTCGGCGAAACCCTCGCTGAGTGGACCCGGCCCAACGGCCTCCGCATCCGCAAAGTCCGCGTGCCCCTTGGAGTGGTGGGCATCATCTACGAATCGCGCCCTAACGTTACCGTCGACACAGCTGTGCTCGCGCTCAAGACCGGCAACGCCATCGTGCTGCGCGGTGGCAAGGAAGCAGCGCAGAGCAACCAGCAACTGGTTGAAATCATGACCGCCGTGCCGGGCCTGCCGGCTGGCGCCATCGAGTTGCTCGATTCCTCGACGCGACAGTCAGTGCAGGAACTGATCAAGGCCCGCGGCCTGGTCGACGTGATCATTCCCCGCGGCGGCGCCGGACTCATCACCTTCGTCACGGAAAATTCCTCAGTCCCAGTGATCGAAACCGGCGCCGGCAATTGCCACATCTATGTCGACGAGTCAGCCGATTTCGACATGGCCGACCGGATCATCATCAATGCAAAAACGCAGCGTCCGTCGGTGTGCAACGCGGCTGAAAAATTACTGGTGCACGAACGAATCGCCGCTGAATACGTCCCGCGCATCGTGAAGAAACTTCTCGACGCCGGGGTCGAAGTGCGCGGCGACGGCAAAGCCCGCACCCTTGCCGTCGGATTGCCAGTAGGCTCCGCGTCAGAGCAAGACTGGTACGAAGAATACCTACGTCTGTGCATGGCCATGGCCGTGGTCGCCGATGTGGATGAGGCCATCGCTCACATCAATCGATATTCGACCAGGCATTCCGATTCCATCGTCACTAGCAACGAGGCCAACGCCCGCAAATTCCTGCGCGGCGTCGATTCCGCGGCGGTGTACTGGAACGCCTCCACGCGCTTCACCGACGGCGCGGAATTCGGCTTCGGCGCCGAGATGGGCATCAGCACGCAGAAACTCCACTGCCGCGGCCCGTTCGCGCTGGCCGAACTCACCTCATCGAAGTACGAGATTGCAGGAAACGGTCAGGTTCGGTCGTAGCCCTTAACCGTCCCCTCATCCGCTGTGCTAACTTACTAGCTTCCGTCTGCTTTCCGTCCCAGGAGCCCGATGAAATTCCTTCCTGCTGCCCTCATCGCAACTGTCCTTTTGCCTGCGATCGCCTCCACAACCAGCAGCGACGCCGTACCCGCACCTTCCGCCATCTTCGGCTACCGTGACCCGTTCGCCGAGGCGGCAATTGAGTCGCGTTTCATGGCCGTGCCTGACGCCAAACTCGCCGAGGACCATCTGCGCACGCTGACCAAGGCCCCACACATGGCAGGCACAGCCGAAGACAAGGCAACCGCCGACTATGTCGCGCAGAAATTCCGCGACGCCGGCCTCGACACTGAGATCTTCGAGTACAAAGTCTGGATCAACTATCCCGCCGAAATCAGCGTGGACATGACCGCACCCGCCGGCGTTGAAATGCACGGTCCCACCCGTGAGCACGTCGACAACGATCCGTTTCAGGACGATCCGCGCGTGGTGATGCCTTTCAACAGCATGTCGCCTTCGGGTGACGTGGAGGCCGACATCGTTTATGCCAACTACGGCACACCCGAGGATTTCGAAAAGCTCAACAAGCTGAAAGTTGACGTGCGCGGCAAGATCGTGCTCGTGCGCTATGGGCACAATTTTCGCGGAGTCAAGGTCTTCGTCGCCCAGGAGCACGGCGCCGCTGGCGTGATCATTTACTCCGATCCCGCCGATGATGGCTGGCCCCGCGGCGACGAATATCCCGATGGCCCGTGGCGTCCTGATACGGGCGTGCAGCGCGGGTCGGTCGGTTACATGTTCGAATTCGCCGGCGATCCCACCACGCCCGGTACGGCCTCGGTCCCGTCGCTCCCGGATTCCAAGCGCATTTCTCCGCAACAGTCGGCGCAAATGCCAACCATTCCCGTCACGCCGCTCTCCTACCATGACGTTTGGCCCATGTTGCAGCATCTTGAGGGACCGGACTCTCCGCGAGAGTGGCAGGGTGCGCTGCCTTTTACCTATCACGTTGGTCCCGGGCCTGCGCGTGTGAAGATGCACCTCAAACAGGATTACCAGTTCCGCACAGTATGGGACGTCGTCGGGCGCGTGCGCGGCAGCCGATTGCCCGACGAGTGGGTGGTTGCAGGCAATCACCGCGACGCGTGGGTTTACGGTGCAGTCGATCCCAACAGCGGCACGGCGGCCATGCTCGAAGCGGTGCACGGCGTCGGCGAGTTATTGAAGTCCAGCTGGAAACCGAAACGCACGATGGTCTTTTGTAGCTGGGACGGCGAAGAAGAAGGCCTGATGGGCTCGACCGAATGGGTCGAGCAGCATGAGTCAGACCTGGTTCGTTCGCCCGCATATTTCAACATGGACGTCGCCGTCTCCGGGCCGAAATTCGGCGCGTCGGCCGTCCCTAGCCTGAAACAATTCGTGCGCGATGTGACCAAGTCCGTTCCCAGCCCCAAGGGCGGGACAGTATACGAGGCTTGGCAGAAATCATCGCAGGCGGAAACGTCCGAAGGCGGAGATGCCCGTAGTCTCCCCATGGCCTCGGCTGACGCCGACGTCCCTGTCGGCGACCTCGGCAGCGGCTCCGATTACACCGCTTTTCTGCAGCATCTGGGCGTGCCTGCCAGCGACATTAGCTCCACGGGTCCCTATGGCGTCTACCACTCCGTGTTCGACAACTTCGCCTGGTTCAAGAAGTATGGCGATCCCGATTTCCTCTACGAGCAGCAAATGGCACGCGTGTTTGGCCTGGAAGTCCTGCGCATGGCCGATGCCAACGTTCTCCCCTACGACTATGAAACATACGGGAAGGAGGTTGCTACCTATCTCGATGCCGCCCGCACGCGAGCCAACGATAAGTTTGGCCATGGAGCCGTCGACTTTCGCACCGTCGATGCCGCTGCTCGTCGTTTTCAATCTGCTGGCGCAAAGGTTCTGGCGAAGCAGAGAAAACCCCCGAGCGACCCCACTCGTCTGAACCAGGCCCTGATCGCAGCTGAACGCGCGCTGCTGGAGCCCAAGGGACTGCCGCATCGTCCCTGGTATCGCCACACCGTCTACGCCCCGGGCGAATATACCGGCTATGCCGCTGTGGTGATTCCGGGCGTGAACGAAGCCCTCGACAAAGGCGACAGCGATCGCGTTCGCCAGCAGCTGGCGGTCCTGGCGGCAGCGCTCGATCGCGCCGCGAGAACCTTGGAAGGATATCGCTAGCAAATGACCTCCGCTCACGCCCTCGGCCATTTCCTGCGCACCCTGCCGGCCTCGGCCCTGGCGACCTTCCTGGCACTGTTCCCCATCGTCGATCCCTTCGGTGGCATTCCGATCTTTTTCTCCATGACGTCGGGTTGGACGCCGCAGGATCGCAGCCGCACCGCGTACAAGACTGGCGTGTGGGTCTTCATCATTCTGGTCACGTTTCTCTTTTTCGGGCGCTTTGTGCTTTATTTCTTCGGAATTTCTTTGCCGGTCCTGAAAATCGCCGGCGGACTGATCGTGGCCAACACGGCCTGGGGCATGGTCACGTCCACCGCCCGCATCTCGCCCGCTGAAAGTCACGAAGCCGAAAGCAAAGAGGACATTTCTCTCACTCCCCTGGCCATGCCGCTCATGTCCGGCCCCGGCGCCATCGGCGTCGTCATGGCGCTCGCCGCCCACGTGGACAATTGGTCGGCCTATGTTGGCATGGTCATTGGCATTGCCGCCGTCTCGCTTAGCGTGGCCTTGTTCTTCTGCTTGGGAGGCCCCCTGGTGCGGCGGCTGGGACCGGGCGCGGTCGGCGCCATTAACAAAATCTTCGGCTTCCTGATTCTGGCCATTGCCGTCCAACTGGTGTGGAATGGCATCGCCGACTTCAAAAGCTGATTTCAAGAGCCGGCTTTCAGCAGATAAGCCGCGCGCGGGGTTCTCCTGCCGCAAGGCGCACTGGCGCTTGAAACTTCCCCGGAACCGACGCGCCATTCCCCGCGTATCACATAACAGGCGCCATTGCGCCCGAGAGGTGTTCCATGCCTGGAAGGTCTCTTGCACGCTTGCATCCCCTTCACAAAGCAGTCTTGATCTATCTTGTCTTGGCACCCATCTCTGCCCGCGCCGGTAGTCATGACTGGGACTGCCAGGAAACGCACTCCGAGGCGCGCGACTTCGCGCCCGGAGGAATGCTGCACGTACACCTGAGTGTTGGCGACCTGAACATCCGGCGGGGGGATTCCGGCAAGATCGCGCTGCGTTACACCGTCAAATCGCGCCACGAGCGCAATGTGAAAGAAGCCCACGTGGATTTCGACGTCCACGGCAACGACGCCAGCATCGAGTTTCACGCAACTTCCCACAGCAATACGTCGTTCGACGTGGAGCTCGAAATTCCCGCCAACACCAATCTTGACGTGCACAACAAGGTTGGCGACGTGACGGTCGACGGGATCGAGGGCGACAAGGATTTGCAGCTTGGCGTCGGCGACATCCGCGTGGTGCGTGAAAGCGGTGGCTATCGGCTTGTCCACGCGAGCACCGGCGTTGGCGACCTGAACAGTGACGGCTACGGCGAACCCAGCGGTTGGCTGGGCAAGAGGCTCAACTACCACGGCGAAGGCAAATACGAATTGCGCGCGCACGTCGGCGTGGGCGACATTACACTCGAAGGGAAGCAGGAAACCGCAGGCAAGTAGCCAAGGAGAGCAGGGGAGGGAAGCGTAGTTCGGGTGCGGGGAGGCTCTCCGCCCCCTCGCATGTACCGCGTTACTGCAGATGTTTTTCCATATATCGGCCGACCAACGCGGCGCACGATTCCACGAAAGTCCGCTCTGCAGAGTTGAACGTATCCACGAAGTAGCTCTCGATGCAGATCTCCGCCACCACGCGATTCTTGGCGAAAATCGGCGTCACCATGTTCGATTTCACCATGTCCGAGCCCAGGTAGCGCGGATCGGCGGCAACGTTATTGACCACCACAGACTTTCCCGTCGTAGCGGCCGCGCCACACAGCCCCTTGTCCAGCGGAATTCGCGGCGTCGGCTGAAAACTGCCGGCATACGGCCCCACCACCAGCACCTGAAAATCGGGAGCTTCCATCAGATAAAAGCCGACCCAGTTGTATCGCCCCATCTCCTCATGCAGCCGGTCGGAGACGTACTGCATCAGCGACGCGGCGCGAGGGGCCGTGCGGGCAAAAGTCTCAAAGTCCTGCAACAGGCTTTCATGTTTCGACATTGGATGACGCCATTCTAAGCCGCTTCCCGCGGATTGGGCGGGTGAGTCTTGAGGATCCGGGGATCGCGCTAAAAGGGAAAAGCCCCGGTCGTCATCCGGGGCTCGGCAAATGCCAGTTGATACGCCGTCTATCAATATCAGTATAACAGGCCTTCAAGTTGGTCGAGAGGTCGTAAGAGGACGACGGAGTCGAACCGTAGTGGCTGACGAGACCACTCGACCGTTTGATAGACGGCGTCCAGTACCCACTGGCAACATCCTCCGAAACGCAGCCTACCACCCGCAGTATGGTCAGCGCCGCGAGATCAGGCAAGCCCACGAAAGGAGGTATGGTTCCAGAACGGGAAATGGCAGAGCCACATCAAGGCAGCGTATAGCCGATCTCGCTTGCGCGTTTGTTGTAGGCGCCCCACCAGTCGTTGGGTATTTTTCCGTCCTCCTTCAATTTCTTTACAATCTTGTGCGGGTCGACCAAGAGAATGTAGCCCTGCTTCCTGCTTCCGTTTGGCGCCACCTTGATGAAGCCGAGGGCCGCCAACATCTTCACGCGCTCCTCCCATGAGCGGACGTTTCTTCCCTTCGAGACGAATCCGGCCGAAAACGCAAACGCTTCTGTGTCGGTCACCTCGATGAAATAGTCATCGAACGCTCGGCACCATAGTTCGAAGTAGGTGCGGGACACGTCGTGTCCCTTTTTCCTATCGAACATCTGTTCCAGCAGGGTCATGATCAGTCCGAGGGTCCGCGGGATCGTGGTAAATCCGTTCACCGCTTTGCGATTCCACAGCTCTGATTCGGAGTTCGGAAATAGTTGGTCGCGCAACGCTCGGCGCTTCATTTCTAGCGTTGGTTTAGGCGAAGTTGCCATAGTTCGCATCCCTAAAGTCGAGAAGTGGGCCCACGTCGGTACCAACGTGGGCATTTGCTTTTCCCCGCGTCGCCGGTACAAAGGGCGATCTCAGGAGCTGTTAAGATTCTCGCGCGTAAGCGCATCACTTTCAACAATTTAGGAACGCATTTTCGCGTCGCAGCCGGCTTCCGTGGCCGCAAGTCATGATCTGATGATGCGCCTAGGCGCGTGGATCGCGCTGTTTTGGGCGGATTTGCGCCTACCGTTTGTTGAAAACAGAAGTATTTGGCTTCGGCAGCGGTGCTCCCTGTGCTCTGGGTTCTCAGGGTGGTCCCAGGTGCTCAAATGTGCTCCCCAGTGAGAGGGGGTTGTAAGGGGGAGATTTAGCAAACCTGCTACTTCAGCGTCACCAGCTTCTCCACCAGCTCCGAATAATCCTTCTTCTCGATGCCGTGCACCTGCCGGTTGTATTCGTCCACCTTTGACGAGTAGTTCATCGAGCAGAATTTCGGGCCGCACATGGAGCAGAAAGCCGCCTCTTTGTAGTAGTCGTCGGGGAGGGTTTCGTCGTGCATGGAGCGGGCGGTTTCCGGGTCGAGTGAGAGCGCGAACTGCTTTTCCCAGTCGAATTTGTAGCGGGCGTAGCTGAGCGCGTCGTCGCGGTCGCGCGCGCCAGGGCGTCCGCGGGCGATGTCGGCAGCATGGGCCGAAATCTTGTAGGCGATGATGCCGTCCTTCACGTCTTTTTCGTTCGGCAGGCCCAGGTGCTCCTTCGGCGTGACGTAGCACAGCATGGCCGCGCCATACCACCCGATCATTGCCGCCCCGATCGCCGACGTAATGTGGTCATAGCCAGGAGCTATGTCGGTGACGAGCGGGCCGAGCGTATAGAACGGCGCCTCGTAGCAGAGTTCGACTTCCTTCTCGACCTGTTCCTTGATCTTGTCCATCGAGACGTGGCCCGGCCCCTCGATCATCAGCTGCACGTCTTCCGCCCAGGCTTTCTTGGTCAGTTCGCCCAGCGTCTTCAGTTCGGCAAACTGCGCCTCGTCGCTCGCGTCGGCAACGCAGCCCGGGCGCAGGCCGTCGCCAAGTGAGAAGCTGACATCGTACTTCTTGAAAATCTTCACGATGTCGTCGAAGCGCTCGTAGAGAAAATTCTGCTTGTGGTTGTGGGCCATCCACTGCGCCAGAATTGCCCCGCCGCGGCTGACGATTCCCGTGATCCGCTTGGAAACCATCGGCAGATACTGGATCAGCACGCCGGCATGGATGGTCATGTAGTCCACGCCCTGCGCCGCCTGCTCCTCGATTACTTCGAGCATCACCTCGGCGTTCAGGTCTTCCACGCGCTTCACGCGCGCAATCGCTTCATAGATCGGCACCGTACCGATCGGCACCGGCGAATGGCGCACAATCGCTTCGCGAATCTCGTGAATGTTGCCGCCGGTCGAGAGATCCATCACTGTGTCGGCGCCGTAGTGAACCGCGGTGTGCAGCTTCTTGAGTTCCTCATCGATGTTCGAGGTGACGGCCGAATTGCCGATATTCGCGTTAATCTTGCACAGCGACGCCACCCCAATTGCCATCGGCTCCAGTTCCGGATGGTTGATGTTGGCCGGAATGATCATGCGGCCCCTCGCCACCTCGTCGCGCACCAGCTCGGGCGTGAGTTTCTCGCGGTGGGCCACATATCCCATTTCTTCCGTGATCACGCCGTGGCGGGCGTAATGCATCTGCGAGAAATTTCCGTCGCTGTTGGACTGCTTCCGCTGCGCGATCCACTCTGCGCGAGGCTTGGGAACTGTGTAGCCATTGCCATTGTTACCGCTGGTTGGGGAAGTCATAATCGGAGCCGTCCTTGGGAGATTGATCAGGTGAGACCCGCCACAGCTAAATTATAAACGCTCGATTATAAACGCTGCGGGCCGACGCAGTGCGGGCGTGCTCCCAGTCACAGTTAAGCGACTCCTGCGCTCTGACTTTCCGCGGTTGATGGTGGTCGAAGTCTGGGCTTAGAATCTCACCGCTATCCGAGGAGGCATCCATATGCGCACTCTTGTTTGGTCGTTGTTTTTTCTGTTGATCGCGACGGTGGTCGTCTTCGCCCAATCCACTTCATCAACTAAGCCCGGTCCCGGATTCAGCATCGACAACATCGACAAAACCATCGATCCTTGCGTCGACTTCTACCAGTACGCCTGCGGAAACTGGATCAAGAATTCAGAGATCCCCGCCGACCGGCCGCGCTGGGGCAGCTTCGACGAACTCAACGAACGCAACCTCGCGATCGAGCGCGATATCCTCGAGAAAGCCGCTGCGGGCGGCGCCAGCCGCAACGCCATCGACCAGAAAATTGGCGACATGTATGGCTCCTGCATGGACGAAAAAGCTGTACAGGAGAAAGGCATCGCACCGCTCCAGCCAGAACTCGACCGCCTGGCCGCGGTCCACGACAGGGCCGGCCTCATCGACGAACTGGCGCACGCACGCAACATCGGATACGCGTCGCTGTTCGCCTTCTACGCCGCGTCCGACCTGCACAACGCCGACCAGGTGATCGCCAACATCGACCAGGGCGGCTTGTCGCTGCCCGACCGCGACTACTACGTGAAAGACGACCCCGACAAGGTCGAGATGCGCAAGCATCTCATCGAATTCGCAGCGACTTTGTTCACGCTTGCGAGCCAAACCCAGCAACAGGCAGCCAGTTCCGCCAACACCGTGCTGATGGTCGAGACTCTTCTCGCGGCCGACTCAATGGACCGCACCAAGCGGCGCGATCCCAAGAACCGCGATCACAAGATGACGCGCGACGCTGCCGTCGCGCTCGCGCCCGATTTTCTGCTCAACCGATATTTCACCGGCGTGGGCGCGCCCGCTTTTACCGAGCTCAACGTAGGCAACCCGGATTTCTTCACCCAGGTGAACGGCGTTATCGCCGCATTGCCGCTGGAGTTGCTGAAAACGTATGTTACCTGGCACGTGCTGCGCGCCGCCGCACCCTGGCTCTCGCAGCCGTTCGTCGACGCCGACTTCAAAATGCGTCAGGCCCTCACCGGGCAAAAACAGATTCAGGACCGCTGGAAGCGCTGCGTCACGCTGGTGGATAACTCGCTGGGCGAAGCTCTCGGCCAGCGCTACGTCGAGGCGACCTTTGGCGCCGAGGGCAAAGCGCGCATGCTGAAAATGGTCGACACTCTCGAGAAGTCGCTCGACGAAGACATTCAGAACCTTTCCTGGATGGGCGACGAGACCAAGAAGCAGGCCAAGATCAAACTGCAGGCCATTCGCAACAAGATCGGCTATCCCGACGT
>JASHPH010000215.1 GCA_030038255.1 Candidatus Sulfotelmatobacter sp.
CGGCCCGCGCCCGGCGTGCCGCGATCCCGCAACTTATACGGAATCAGTTTTGCCGTCGCGAATATGACTGCCTTCGTCGCCCGTGCATGCGAGACCGAATCGCGCAGCAGGGACCGGGTGCGCCGCATTCGCGAAACTTTTGCGCGCGCGTATGCGCTGATTTCAACTGGCGCATAGTTTTGTTTCGGAGTATTATCAGGGCTGGCCAGTCCTGTCCACGATGTCGCGCGTTTCCGACCGTCTGAAATGCGTTCTCCGGCCATCACATTCTGTACGACCGAAAGGACAAGCGACATGCGGTTTTTCAGTGCTCTTACAGTTATTCTGATTTCGACCCTGCTTGCGTCTTCTGCGATGGCCCAGACGGCTTCGGCCGATGCGTGGAGTCCGAAAGCCGCGGCCGCCTATCTCGATCAGCGTTCCTCGTGGTGGATGGCATGGCCGAAGGCCGCGCGGGATCACGACACGTTTTGTATCTCCTGCCACACCGCGACGCCTTACGCTCTCGGGCGCCCCGCGCTGCACTCCGCACTGCATGAAACGTCGCCGTCGCCCAACGAGCAGAAAATTCTGGACAACATAACCAGGCGTGTCCGCATGTGGAAAGACGTCGATCCCTTCTATTCCGATCAGACGTCCGGCCTGCCGAAGACATCGGAATCGCGGGGTACGGAAGCCATTCTGGATGCGCTGATTCTGGCTTCGAATGATGCGCGATCCGGAAGCTTAAGCCCGGACACGCGGTTGGCGCTCGAAAACATGTGGGCCCTGCAGCTCAAAACCGGCGACATGAAAGGGTCGTGGGCATGGCTGCAGTTTCACAATGCGCCATGGGAGGGAGACTCGCAGTTTTACGGCACTGCGCTGGCCGCGATTGCCATTGGCACGGCGCCCGGCGGTTACAGGTCGGAGCCGGCGATTCAGACGGGACTGAAACAAATGAGCGACTGGCTGCGCACCGGCATGGACGCGCAGACGCCGCTCGATCGCGTTGTCCTGCTGTGGGCGTCGGCCAGGATTCCGGGACTGCTGAGCGAAGCCCAGCAGAAACTGATCATCGAGCAGACGCTGGCGAAACAGCAGCCGGATGGCGGATTCAGCACATCGCTGATGGTCGGCTCATGGAAACGCAGGGATAACACTCCCCTCGACACACGAAGCGACGGTTACGCGACAGGTCTGACCGCGTTTGCGCTGGAACAGACCGGAGCGCCGCAGGCGGAAGATTCGCTGAAGCGTGCTCTCAACTGGTTGGCCCACAACCAGAATCAGGATGGCCGGTGGGCCGCGTTTTCGCTGAATAAACAGCGCGAACTGGATTCCGACGCCGGACGTTTCATGAGCGATGCAGCCACGGCATATGCCGTTTTAGCCCTGGGAATCGGCAAATAAATACGCCTTTCTTATCTTTGTGGGATCGTTTTTTTCTATCACAGGCATCGCAAACTCTATGCTTGTTCGTCGCGCTCCTTCGTGCTAATTCTGTTGATACTTCCATTCGCCCAGGCTGTCAGCGAATAGGCTGTTAGTCCACGCGTAAGCGGTGTCCCTGGTAAGGACACATCACCCGCCTCCGTCTCCACGGGTTGTCAGAACTCTTATACGAAGGGGTATCAGGTGATCATCCGCGAACTTCAGACGAAACGCACATTCGGTTTAACGGGACCGGGTATCAGACGAATATCCAGCTGCGGGCTTTTGCTGTCCGGCCTTATCGCGCTCAGCCTTACAGCCCCTCTGTGGGCTCAGACCACTTTCGGCGAGTTCACCGGAACGGTGAAAGATCCGTCCGGAAGTGTCGTCGCCAACTGCAAGGTGACTGTCACCAACGTCGGAACAGGCGCCACGCGCTCGACTTTAACCGACTCCAATGGCGACTACGTCGCTGTGAACATGGAGCCCGCGAACTACGAAATCACCATGGAAGCCCCGGGATTCGAGCCGAAGAAGTATACCGGCATCGTACTCGAGACACGCCAGACCATCAGAATCGACGGATCGCTCTCTGTCGCCTCCCAGACGCAGACAGTGCAGGTCGACGCGGCGGCGGAAGCGCCAATCAACACAGAGGTTTCGAATATCGCGGAGACGAAGGTGGGGCGCGAACTGAACGACCTGCCGGTGGCTCTGGCTTCTCGCGCCTCCGGATCCACGAGCGCCCTGACCACATTGACGACGCAACCTGGCGTCGAAGTTGACAACAGCGGTGACATTTCGGTCGCGGGCGCCAGACCGGCTCAGCTTTCCGTCAGTGTGGACGGCATCAGCACCATGAGTCCGCGGGGGAGCGCTCCGATCACCGAACTGTTCCCCTCATTCGACGCCATCGCGGAGATCCACGTCAGCGAAACCAACAACAGCGCCGAGTTCGGAGGCATCAGCGACTTCACTACGATCTCCAAGAGCGGGACGAATGAGTTTCACGGCGGCGTTTACGAGAACAACCAGAACAACGACTACAACGCACGCAATACATTCAGCGCCACCGTTCCCAGGCTGGATATGAACGATTTCGGCGGCTTCCTGGGCGGCCCGGTCTGGATACCGAAACTTTACAAGGGGAAGGACAAAACCTTCTTCTTCGGATCGTACGAAGTCCTGCGTCTTCCCGAGCAGCAGGTTCTGGTCGAGAGCGTGCCCTCGCTCGCGCTTCGCAGCGGCAATCTTTCGGCGTACTCGAATCAGATCATGAACGGGAATGGCGCCCCTCTGCCCGGAAATCAGATTGCGCCCAGCATGATTTCCCCACTCGCACAGGCGGCCCTGCAGTACCTGTTTCCGCTGCCGAATACGGGACCCGCCAACTCGCTCGTGAATAACTATGTCACCAATTTCCCAACGCCGATCAAGAGCGACCAGGGCGACTTCCGGCTGGATCGGGTCCTGACCAAAAATCAGACGATCTTTGCCCGCATCACGTACAAGTACAAACTTGGCGAAACGGCTCCGACGCTTTCGACCCTTAGCGGGTCCACGCTTGCCCCTGAGCACGATTTTGCTCTTACCGTGGCCCACAACTGGGTGATCACTCCGACGGTGATCAATGAGGTTCGCTACGGCTGGACCGGGAGCCACACATCCAGCAGTAACAGCCTGCCCGCAGCTGAGATCGCCACGGAAATGAATCTGCAGACCGCCGGACCTTTGCCTCCGGGCGATGCGTGCCCGGAATTCAAAATTTCCGGATTCCAGTCCGAGGGCTGCGGCGCATCATCGATTACCCAGACTTCCACCAAACAGGTTATCGACAACCTGAGCGTCACGCGGGGAAAACATACCTACAAGTTCGGCGTGGATTACCGTTATCTGACCGCGCTCTACACCAACGTCTTCGCAACCGACCGGATGGGTATCTACTCGTTCAACAATTCCGTCACCAAAAGCATTGTGGGCAACGCCTTCGCATCGTTCCTGCTGGGCATTCCGGACAGCGACACAATGGCGACGGTCCTCAATCCGAATTCAAACGGCTACGTCTCCAGCTATGCGGGCTATGCTCAGGACGACTTCAAAGTGAGTTCGCGCGTCACCATCAACTACGGCATGCGCTATGAGTACCACCCGATGTTCATGGACCATAACAGCAACACCGCTAATTTCCTGCCCAACTACGTTTCGATCCAGGATGGCGTATCCGTGCACGGCGCGGTGGTGGTTCCGGATGCAGGCCTCTCGCTGGTCAATCCGGCGTTTGCCGAGTCGCTCGCTCCCATGCCGATCCTGACAGCAAGCCAGGCCGGCGTTCCCCAGAGTCTCCGTTATTCGGAAAAAACGGACTTCGCCCCGCGGGTCGGCGTCGCATGGCGCATAACCGGGGACAACAAGACTGTTCTCCGGGCCGGATACGGCAAATTCATAGAAGCCGAACTGGGCAATCTGCTGGATGCCGCGTGGGCCGTGGAAGCGAGCGACGTCGCGGCTTTCACAAACACAGTCTCCAATGCGAAGGCGCAGTACACGTTCCCCTATGCGTTTCCGTCCAATCTGGCGCAACCCGGGACACAGGTTTTCGACCTCTCTTCCGCGATCCATTACCAGGATCCCTTCGTGCAGCAGTGGAACGTCACGTTAGAGCGCGATCTGGGATTCCAGACAGGCTTACGTCTTTCCTATGACGGCAGCCATGGATCGGATCTCGGTCTGACGGACAACCCGGACCAGGTTGCCCCCAATACTGTGGGATTTTCCGTCGCGAAAGCGTCTGAGCCCTATCCTCTGCTGGAACAGATCGTCGAAGAGACGAATGGCGGCCGCAGTAATTACAACGCCTTCACCGCCACAGTTAACAAGCGGTTTTCCAAAGGCCTGCAGTTCCAGTCCAGTTACAACTTCGCAAAAAATCTCGCCGATAACGGCGGTTATGCGCCGACCGCGTTTGCGGGTTCGGGAGGCGGGCAGACAACGAATTATTATGATCCCAATCTGGACTACGGGAACGTCGCCTTCACCCGCCGTCAACGCTTTCTTACCACGTTC
>JASHPH010000216.1 GCA_030038255.1 Candidatus Sulfotelmatobacter sp.
CCTCCATGAATCCGGCGAGATGTTCGACGGGGATATCGCGAGTGATCTCACCGCGCTTCTGTCCTTCCATGAGGATGGCGCGGAGCAGACTGAAAGCAATCTCGCCGGGATGACGCATTTCCGGCGAACGGACGGGATCCATGGCACCGGAGAGAACAACTGCGCGCCAGAGGGGGCGATCTGACTCCACCTCGCGCGCCATGCCGCGATACATGCGGCGCAGGCGGTCGGCGGTGGAAGCGTCGGTGGAGAGCTCGGTTTCCAGATGCTCTTTGATGCAAGCGAAGCCCCGGCGGCCGACCTCGCGGAGCACGGCGTCTTTGCTGGGGAAATAGCGGAAGAAGGTGGGCTGGCTGATTTCCAGGACGCGGACGATATCTTCGACGCGCGTCTGCTCGTAGCCGCGCTTGCGGAAGAGCCGAATCGAAGTGTCGATGATCTGCTGGCGGAGCCGAGCTTTCTTGCGCTCGCGAAGTCCCGTGGCTTCGCGAAGAGTCGGTTCGGGCCGAACAAGAACACGTGAAGTGCCTGCGCTTGCCATTTCGCCTTTCTCCTGGATTCGCCCACGCCCGGCTCGCATCCGGGCGCGCGTGCGGGAATCTGAGAGTGACTATAACAAAATAGCGACTCACTTCAAGTGCGCCGCTCGAGACGGCCAGGACGGGGCAGAAGAGTTGCCGGCCGGACGTTGGATGTTGCAAGCCGGAGGGTAGATACGACCGAAGGGGATCCGAGCGGGTGCGATTATCGGCAGGATTGCTGGCCCTTGGCGGGATCGGTCCCATCGCCTGCGGCCGCTGGCCCCTTGCAATTCAAACCGAACCGTGACAACATATCGTAATACGACACAACGACGCGTTCGCCGAGGACACGCATGGCTACCGAAAACCCCAACGGCGCGGGCAGTCACCGCAACTGGGTGAGCCTGGTTCCCTATGGACTCAACGAACAGCACCCCAACGCGTACAAAGAGATCGCGGACACGATCTGGGAGAACCGGGACAATCTGGGCTACGCCTGGCGGATCTTGACCGACGGCTGCTGTGACGGCTGCTCGCTGGGCACGACGGGAATTCACGACTGGACGATGAAGGGCGTGCACCTGTGCGCCCTGCGCCTGAAGCTGCTTCGCCTCAACACCATGCCGGCGATGGACTGGCACCTTCTAGAAGACGTTTCGAGAGTTCAGAACCTGCGCAATCGCAAACTGCAAAAGCTGGGCCGCCTGGCGGTCCCGATGATACGGCGCAAAGGAGAGCAGGGATTCAGACGCATTTCGTGGGACGAAGCGATCGCAGTTGCAGCAGAGGGGTTGAAGGCTGCGGATCCGCACCGGCTCGGCTGGTACCTGACTTCCCGGGGGCTGACCAACGAAGCGTATTACGCGCAACAAAAGGTGGCGCGCTTTTTCGGCACGAATCACGTGGACACGAGCGCGCGCATTTGCCACGCGCCCAGCACAGCGGGTCTGAACGCGACCGTGGGGTGCGCTGCTACGACGTGTTCCTATTCGGACTGGATCGGGACGGACCTTCTGGTGCTGGTCGGCACCAACATAGCCAATAACCAGCCCGTGGCCACGAAGTACCTGTATTACGCGAAGCAGAAGGGGACGCGGGTATTCGTCGTAAATCCGTATTTCGAGCCGGGGCTCGAACGGTATTGGGTTCCTTCAGTGACGAAGAGCGCGCTATTCGGCACGCGGTTCGCGGACGACTTTTTCCCCATACATGTCGGCGGAGACACAGCCTTTTTCTACGGCGTGTTGAAACACTTGATTGAAAACGACCGGCTCGACCGGGAGTTTATCGCCGCGCGCACGGTCGGCTGGCCGGAGACAGAGGCGAAGACCCGCGAATTTTCGTGGGAGACGCTCGAAAATAACTCCGGCCAGACGCGCGCGGACATGCAGCGGTTCGCGGACGCCTTCGGCAAAGCGCGGCACGCGATCATCGCATGGAGCATGGGGATCACGCAGCACCGATACGGGAGCGACAACGTGCGTGCGATCGTAAACCTGCAGCTCGCACGAGGAAACGTGGGCCGCGAGAAGACCGGGCTAATGCCTATCCGAGGCCATAGCGGAGTGCAAGGAGGCGCAGAGATGGGGGGAATGCCGAGCGCTTACATCATGGGGCACCCGGTGAACGAAGAGACGGCGCGCAAATTCGCACAGCCGGATTACTGGGGATTCGAGCCCCCGACGTGGAAGGGTCTGACTGCGGCGGCCATGATTCTAGCCGCCGAACGAGGCGAATTGGATGCTCTATGGCAGAGCGGCGGGAATTTTATCGACACACTGCCGGAGCCGGCACGCGTGCGGAAAGCGGTGGGCAGCATCCGTCTGCGTATTCACCAGGACATCATGTTGAGCTCGAACATGCTGGTGGAACCGGCTGATACGGTCCTCCTTCTGCCGTCGCGAACACGGTACGAGCAGCGCGGAGGAGGGACGGAAACGACCACGGAACGCCGCGTCATTTACAGTCCGGAGATCCCCGGGCCGCGAATCGCGGAGGCGCGCGACGAATGGGAAATTCCGGTCTTGGTAGCGCGCCGCGCTTATCCCGAACGGGCCGCGGAATGTTTTCCGTGGCACGACACGCAGGACATCCGTGAAGAAATCGACCGTGTTTGCCCGACGTACAAAGGCATCGCAGCGCTTCGCAAGAAGGGCGACCAATTCCAGTACGGCGGGCCGCGGCTCCTGGGCGAGAAATTCCTGACGCCGGACGGTAAGGGCCACTTTTCGGCGATCGGGCTGCCGGAGGAGAGGGTACCGGAAGGCCGATTTCTGCTGTCGACGCGGCGAGGGAAGCAGTTCAACAGCCTGATTCATGGCGAGATCGATCCGCTGACGGGCGCGGCACGAGACGCCATCTTCATGTCCAGCGAAGACGCAAAACGGCTGGGACTGGAAGATGGCGCGCCCCTCGTGCTCGGCAACGACCGCGGGCAATTCCGCGGTCACGTAAAGATTGCGCGGATCAAGCCCGGCTGCCTGCAAGGACATTGGCCCGAAGTAAACGTGCTGGTGCCTGCCGGGTGCCTCGATCCAAGCGGTGTGCCGGATTACAACGCGATCGTGGAGGTGGTTTCGGCTCGTCGGCCGCAGCCGGTCGTGTGCGAGACCGCGACGTAGCGGGCCGAAAAGAATTTCATCAGCTCGGGACAGGGGAATTCATTTGCGGCCCGCCGGCCGCAGGAAATGAGGAGACCGCAGATGGCATCGGAAAAACTTCCTAACCGCTGGGGCATCGCCCTGGCCGCAGTGTTGATGCAAATCTGCCTGGGGGCTGTCTATGGATGGAGCGTCTTCAAGAAGCCGCTGATGGGGACAGAGCATTGGGCAGAGACCTCGGTGCAGCTGAATTTCACGCTGGCAATTTTCTTCCTGGGGGTGGGCACAATCATCGGTGGTTTGTGGCAGGACAAGGCGGGACCGCGCAAGGTGGCGGCGACGGCGGGCATCATCTACGGAATCGGGTACATGTTGTCGGGAGTAGCCGCGAGCCAGCATTCGCTCGATCTGCTTTACATCGGCTACGGGGTGCTCACCGGCATCGGGATGGGGATGGGCTACATCTGTCCTGTGGCTACGCTGGTGAAATGGTTTCCCGACATGCGCGGCTTGATGACGGGAGTGGCGGTATGCGGGTACGGGTTTGGGGCGGCGATCATGAGTCCGGTGGCGGCCTGGGAAATCATCAAGTACGGGATTGCTCCGACGTTCTGGACACTCGGCATCATTTACTTGGTCGTAGTTTTCGCCGCGGCGCAGTTCTATGCGAATCCTCCGCAAGGCTGGCGACCAGCAGGGTGGGAGCCGCGCACGGCAGTGGCCAAAGCAGCCGGCACCTACGACTTCACGGTGGGCGAGGCGCTGGGGACATGGCAGTTCTACCTTCTGTTTGCATTGCTATTTCTGAACGTTTCTGCAGGAATCATGATCATTAGCCAAGCCTCTCCCATGGCGCAGGAGATGGTGGGCATGTCGGTGCTGCAGGCCGCGGGGATGGTGGGGTTGATTTCCCTGTGCAACGGGCTGGGCCGCGTCTTTTGGGCCTTTGTATCCGATCACATTGGACGGGCTCGCGTGTATTTTCTGCTTTTCCTGATCCAAGTTATCGTCTTTTTTATGCTGCCGCGGATCCATGATTTGACGGTGTTCAGCTTGTCGTTTGCGTTGATTGGCCTGTGTTACGGGGGCGGATTCGGGACGATGCCTTCGTTCACCGCAGACTTCTTCGGCGCCAAGGCCATGGGCGGAATTTACGGGATCATCCTGCTGGCATGGGGACTTGCGGCTATACCATCGCCGATCATGATTGCGCACATTCACCAGAGCCTAGGGAAGTACGGACCAGCGGTAAACGTGATTACGATCGTGATGCTGTGCTCGCTCGTGTTGCCGCTAATCGCGCGGAGGCCATCCAGAGAGAAAGCCGGGCTGGCCGGTACGCCCATCCCCGCCCACCGATAGCTTAGGGGGAACCGAGCGGGGAATTTTAGCGGGCGAAAAGTCACCATCCCCTATACTGGGTCCCAGGCGTGACATAGGCCAAAACGAACAGAGCCGGACGAGAATTTCTTCCGCATTTAAGCGAACGAAGTTGTCGGCAGGCTGTTGGTGGGCCTCGTCAAGCGGCACCGGGCTTATTCAGATTCCAGACCGAATAGAACCTCGACCGGGTGCAACGCGGCTGTCTTCGGCCCCGAAGTGATACGATTCAGCCATCGATCCTCGATGGCAGAACATGGACAGCCTGTGCAGCCGCCCCCGCTTTCGATCGTGATCCCGACGCGGAACCGGCCGGAATCGGCCGCAGACTGTGTATCCAGAGTGCTCGCGAGCGAGCCCGGCGAGTTCGAATTGATTCTGGTGGACCAGAGCGACGGGCCGGAGACGAAAAACGCTCTGGCTTCTGCGGTCTCCGATGCCAGGTTTCATTATCTGCAGAGCACCACGCGGGGAGCGGCGGCCGCGCGAAACGTGGGCATCGAGCAGGCCCGAGGTGACGTCATAGCCTTCACCGACGACGACTGTCGCGTCGCAGCGGACTGGATTCGGGGAATCCGCCAGCTCTTTGCTAGCAAACCGGAGATCGATGTGATGTTCGGACGCGTGACTGTGCCCCCGGGGCCGCCGGGGGCCTGGGCTCCGGGTTTCGCCGCCTCGTCAAACCATCAGCAAAGATACGGCTACCCCGCATTCCCGGGAGGATGGGGCATGTCCGCCAACCTAGCTTGTAGGCGGGCTGTATTGGAAAGAACTGGCGGTTTCGATCCCCTTCTGGGGCCAGGCTCTCCGCTAAAGGCCGCAGAAGATTTTGACCTCTTTATTCGAATGCGAAAGGCAGGTCTCAAAATCGTTAACGTGGAAGAGGTCGCAGTGGACCACGTCGGTTTTCGAGAAGAGCGGGAGCTGCAAACACTCATATGCGGCTATAACTTTTCGACCGGGGCGACCCTCATGAAGCACGTGCGCATGGGAGAGGTGGCACTTCTCGCGGTCCTCGCCCGTCATGGCGCCAAGCTCCTCGCTCGCGGATGCAAGCGCGTGCTCCTTTTCCAAGGGTTCGGGGCAATCCGTGAGCTCGGCTGTCTGGTTCGCGGAGCATGCGCATCTTTCCGGTATCGGATTGACCGCGAGCGCCAACTCTACCTCCAGCGTCCTCGGGCGCTCTATGGAGGGGCCTAAGCTCAAGCTTACCAGCCTGAAGATTGGATGATTCCTTCTGGCGCGGACACCCTCTGCACTTTTCCCAAGTGTTGGATGCGGCAGTTCCAAGCGTAAAGAACGGGATGTGTTGAGCAACGGGCAGCGTGCTGCCGTGCACTTGGCGCCGGATCAAGAGCTTGACGGGGATCGTTTCACGGCGAGGGATATCGCCTCACACCCGACAGCGCACAAGGTGGGCGGCGGCCACCTCGAGGAAGCGGTGGGCAATACGCTGAGAATCAAATTCGGGCCGTGCGGCATTCGAGCGAGCGTGAGCCGAGAGCCGAGCGCGCAGCGCGTTGTCATTCAAGACGCTTTCCACCGCCTGCGCCCAGTCTTCGGCTGTAGCGTCAGGCGCCAGGAGGAGTCCCCCTGAACCGACCGCTTCGGGGATCCCGCCAATCCGCGAGGCGATGACGGGGATGCCGCTGGCATGCGCCTCAAGGATCACGCGGCCAAACGCCTCCTCGCAAACGGAGGGGGCGATGAGAATCGACGTTTGCGCGTAGATCGGGCGCATGTCCAGCGTTCGTCGCCGGCAGGTGACATTGACTGCCGCTCTCATTCGCAATTCATTTCTCCAAGCGTACTTCCATGGGATTTTCCAGCCGCGGACGAACTGAAATCGTCGATGCGGCAACAGCTTGGCAAGCTGCAAGGCGGTGTTGACGCCTTTCTCGTACACAGGATTGACGAGGGTGATAAAGGCTGGCTCAACCGGATCGGCGCGGTAGTCCGCCAGCCGAATGCAGGGATAGATGACTTCGGGATCCTTACCGAAACGCTCGCGCACCCGTTCTCGGATAAAACACGAATTGCATATCAGCCCGACAAGGGAGCTCTCAGGGAGCGTTCCATTCAGCCAGCGATAGTTATTGTCGAGGACCGAGATTAAGACCGGGGTCTTGGTCCGGACTGCCTCGGTCGCAATGGCGATACTGTCTTCGAGAGCAGTCAGTACAATATCGGGCTTAAAGCCGACTATCCGCTCTACCGCGAGCCGCACGACTTGGCCTGGAAATGCGCGCAAGTGCGGATATCCATTCCGCCTGTCGAAATAGGCCAGAGGGCCCGCCCGCATCACGGTCTGTACGCGGCGAGCGATAAGGCGCAGGCGCGACCCCGCCTCGGCCACGACTTCGCAGGAGTGGCCCTCGGCCGAGAGGAGTTGAAGGAGCGTATCCAGATCTCGCACTGCCCCAGTTACCTCCTCGGGAACAAACGGCCTGCCAGCAGCGACGAGAACCCGCACGACTTCCGCTCCTGTAAATGCCTTCTTCTGGCTTCGGACCTGACACGCAGAGTCCTTTGTGGGACGGACCCCAACATCATATTCGGGGACTCGATGGGGCACAACGAAGTTTGGAGACGCTGGCGCCAAGCGGATGGGGCTCAGCCCTGGTCCTGGTGCCCCCACTTCAGAGTACTTGAGTATCGCATCCCGAAACGTCGAGAAATTCTGGCGCCCAATATCAACGTGCCGATAGGCGCTGCGGAATCTTGGTGATGCTTCCGGACCGCCTTGACGTAGTTAGAGGCTGCTTTGTCGCTTGCTACCGATTGTCGCCGGATGAGCGCGCCGTTCTCGCGCGAGGATTCGGGCTTCGATTATCTGGCCGCGAAAGAAGTTAAATCTCCAGTGCGCGCGGAACCGAGTCTGCAGTTGAAGTGATGTGGTTGCCACAATCATCCGAAGACCAGCTCTGATCATTCTCCGCAACGACTTACGCGGTATTCCCATCCAAGAATCAGATTGAGAGGAACTCTCTCGATTTAAGATTCTATAATCGCCACGCCCGGATAGAACGGCTCGGCGCAGAATCCAAGCCTTTGACAACTGTTCGTTTCGGATGAAGTGTTCCACGCGAGCATCCCGAGCATGCCATGCTTTGTACCCCAGTCGGCCGAGCTCTAAGAGGAGTTCCGTTTCTCCTCCCATGGGATAGTACTGCCCGCACGGGCCCAGTGAAGGATCGAGCCGAAGTCCCGATTGGAAGACAGCACTGCGAACAGCCATATTCGGACCGAAAACAAGATACGGGGGGATTGCACCGTCGTCGAAGCTGGGGTCGGTAAGCGCAAAAACCGTACCTGCCTGAAGTTCACAGCTTTCTAGCCGGCTTCCGGGAGCAGCGAGCACCCACTGCACCCACGGCGGTGGCGGCGATTCCCACCGGGGCACGATGGCGCCCCCAAACATTGCGTATTCCGGGTGGTTGTCCGCAGCTCGGCGCAACTGGAGCAACCAGTCAGCGTAGGGGAATGCGTCGTCATCCGTAAACACAGTCAAGTCCCCCTCCGCGAGCTCGAGGCCTTTATTCAGTGCGAAGTTCTTTCCCGCCTTTGGCTCAACGAGGGAACGCAACGGCAGACGACTGGAGAAAGTCTCAAGCACGCCCGGCGTTTGATCGGTGCTGCCATTATCTACGACGACCAGTTTCCAACCTGTGGGAGGAGATTCGAGCCGGCAATAGGACTCAAGTACGTTAGCCAAGATCCGGGCTCGGTTTCTAGTTGCCAGCAAGACGGTGAGCACGTCGCTGGCTACCTCCTTTGCCCAGGCCAGCCACCCGAATCGAAACGGAGCCGAGTTTCCAACCAAACGAACACACTATTCATAACAGAGCGGCCGACGGCGAAGCAACTCGCGTGAAATCGAGTGTAATGAAGTCCCATTCTCATCTCAATCTAAGGTCCAAAAAGCCTTTACCGGGAGCGCACCGTGAAGTTTATTCGCGGCTTGACTCGTCAGGGTCCTTCATGCAGAGTTCGGCTGCAGACTGACATCGATTTTCGGCGAATCCTCGATTGAAACTTAGGCGCAGCAGCGCAGGGGCCTGGGTTCGCGGCCAGTGGTTTTCTCTGCTGGTCATCGTCTCCTTGCTGGCGGTGTTTCTTCTGCAGTCGCAGGCATTCCTCCGCGCCAGCTCTGCAACGTACGACGAACCTTTGGACCTCCTTGCCGGGGTCCGCTACCTGACTTGCGGCGACTTCGGCATTAACCCGGAGCACCCTCCCCTGTCCAAGGAGCTAGGCGCGTTGCCGGTAGTGCTCTTCTCCCGTTCCCTGCGCGAGACCGGAGCTTGTGGCCAGAGTGTGGTCCCGCTGGACCAAGGGTTCGAACAAGGAAGCCGATTTCTCTACGCGAATGATGCCGACCAGTTGCACCTCTGGTCGCGGAGTGCCGTCAGTTTGCTCGGGGTCGGCACGCTCCTGCTGATCTTCGCCGCGACACGGGAACTATTCGGCACGAGTGCAGGGATGATCGCGCTCTTTCTGGCCGCGTTTGAGCCTAACCTGATTGTGCATTCTTCGCTGGTCACAACCGACATGGCCGTGACTTTCGGTTACTTCGCCGCATCCTACGCGGCGTATCGCTACACCATCCGGCCCACCTCTGTTGGTATCGTACTTCTGGGCCTGGCGATGGGGATCACGATTTCCTCGAAGCACTCCGGGATTCTGATCGTTCCCGCGACCGCGGCGATGCTCCTGAGCGGCACGCTCGTCACAATCCGTAAGGGCGCACAGTGGAAGCTGCAGGCCCGGCGCTTGGCGCGTGACCTATGCATCGGGGCCATATTGGCGCTGGCGACCCTGTGGGCGGCGTATGGTTTCCGCTTCCGCGCCCTGCCCGGAGTTCCCGACTCCAGCGCGGCGTTCCAGGATTTCGCTGGGATCTCCTCCGGTCCCGGGCACTCTCTGATCGCAGGGATGATCATCCATGCGGCGCGATGGAGAATCGTTCCGGAAGCGTACTTCTGGGGACTGGCTTTTGTGGCCAGATACGTCGCATACGGCAGGCCTGTTTGGATCCTCGGGCATCTCTATCCCATGGGCAAATGGTTTTATTTCCCCCTGGCGATTGCACTCAAGGTGCCGCTGAGCCTGCTGCTGCTGGCTATGCTTGCGCTGGTCGTGCACCGGCTTCCGGTTTCCGACAAGGGCAGGGCCAGCGCGTTCCTCTTTGTGCCGCCGACGCTCTGGTTCGTTACCAGCATGAACTCGAAGCTGGATCTCGGAATACGCCATGTGCTCCCGATCTTTCCGTTCCTGATTCTGGCGGCGGCGCTCGGGGCCGCGCAACTGTTGACAAGGAAACAGGCAGGGGCAGTCGCCGTAGTGCTTCTGCTGGGTTTCCAGGCCTTCTCCGTATGGCACGCGGGGCCCCATCTGTTGGCCTACTCGAATGAGCTGTGGGGCGGAAATCACAAGAGTTACAGAGTCATGCTGGACTCCAACACTGATTGGGGCCAGGGACTCAAAGCAGTCAAGGCTTGGATGGAGGAGCGTGAATTGAAGGACTGCTGGTATGTGGAGTACGGCACCGGCAGCCCCTCGTACTACGGAATAAAATGCCACATACTTCCCTCCAGCTTTTCTTACTCACCCAAGCTCGCAAAACTTCCAGATCCCATTCCGGCACGCATCGAAGGGAGCTTGCTGGTGAGCGCTGCGGCGCTTCGGTTTACTTCGGGCGTGGAATTGCAGCCCTACCGGCAATTCTGGAGTGCCGAACCCGAGGAGGTGATCGGAGGCAGCGTGCTCTTATTCCATGGCCAATTCAATTTCGAAGGTGTCTCGGCGATGAATGGATGGGTGCGCGCGCAGCAATTTCTACTACGAGGGGAGATTGAAGCTGCCAGCCGTGAGTTGAGCGCCAGCCTCCAAATTCAGCCGCGCGATCCACGCGCCTATCTCGTTTTGGGACGGATCGAGGCGGCGCGAGAAAACCTGGCCGCGGCGCGGATGGCCTATGAAAGGGCGGTGGCCCTGGCGCAGGAGGTTGACGTTCCGTTCCTGGTGGAAACGGGCAAGATTGCGCGAGTGGAGTTAAACGAGCTAACAAACGCGCCCGCCCCGACCGACAGCTTGAGACGAGGCCCCGCTCCAACTGACGCACGGCCAAGATGAGAGCCCTGTGACGACAATCGTGAATGACTCGTCGAGGGGGCTGAGCGAGGCATTCGGCTCGGGGCATCTCTCCCCGAGTATTAAGCGGGAAGTTTACCCCCCATTCCAGCTGCTGGGCGATTATAGAATTATTCTGGGCGCGTGCGCGGCGATTGCGCCCCGGGAACTCGCGGGCGGGGTTGCGCTTTTTTGCGCAGGGGAGTAGCCTAATTTTCTGCCGCACACGACCTCGCTGGAAAGGAGCCCATCATGGCAACCGTAGCTTCGGCACCAACAATAGATCCGAAGGTTTCCGCTTTCGTGGCTCGAAAACAGAAAATGCTGATTAACGGGAAGTGGGTTGATGCCGCATCCGGCAAGACCTTCGCTACCTACAACCCTGCGACTGGGGAAGTGCTCGCCCAGGTGGCGGAGGGCGACCGCGAAGACATCAATCGCGCGGTGAGAGCCGCGCGTGCGGCCTTCGAATCAGGGCCGTGGTCGAAGATGCCGCCCGCCGTACGGGGCAAACTGATCTGGAAACTCGCCGATTTGATCGAAAAGCACCTGGAAGAATTCGCGCAGCTCGAATCACTGGACAACGGCAAGCCGTTGGGCATCGCGCGCATCGCGGACGTTCCGCTGACCGTGGAGCACATGCGCTATTACGCCGGGTGGGCGACGAAGATAGAGGGCAACACAATCCCGCTGATTCTGGCGCCGCCGAACAAATTCCTGGCGTACACGGTGCGCGAGCCGGTCGGCGTGGTCGGACAAATCATTCCCTGGAACTTTCCTCTGCTGATGGCGGCGTGGAAGCTGGGGCCGTCGCTTGCCGCCGGATGCACCTCCGTGCTCAAGCCCGCGGAACAAACGCCGCTCACGGCGCTGCGGCTGGGCGAACTGATTCAAGAGGCGGGATTCCCGGACGGGGTGGTGAACATTGTGCCGGGATTTGGCGAGACGGCAGGTGCGGCGCTGGCAGCGCATCCGGACGTGGATAAGGTTGCGTTTACCGGCTCGACCGAAGTGGGGAGGCTGATCGTTCAGGCTGCGGCCGGAAACCTCAAGAAGGTTTCTCTGGAATTGGGCGGCAAATCGCCGAACGTGATTTTTGCCGACGCGGACATCGAGTCGGCAATTCCCGGCGCGGCGAGCGCCATATTCTTCAACCACGGGCAGTGCTGCTGCGCTGGTTCGCGTCTGTACGTTGAGAAGCCGATATTCGACAAGGTCGTGGACGGAGTGTCGCACAGCGCGGAGCAGATCAAGGTCAAGCCGGGCTTTGAACCAGACAGCGACATGGGTCCGCTGGTTTCCCAGGAGCAATTGAACCGAGTGTGCGGCTACCTGGAGTCGGGGTTGAAGGAAGGCGCCAAGGCGGTGACGGGCGGGAAGAGGCACGGGGACAAGGGCTACTTCGTCAAGCCGACCGTGCTGGTGAATACGAATGAAACAATGAAGGTGGTGCGCGAGGAGATTTTCGGCCCCGTGGTGACCGCAATTCCATTTTCCGATCCTTCCGAGATCGTGGGGAAGGCGAACGACACGACGTACGGCTTGGCCGCTGGAGTCTGGTCGCGCGACATCAAGAAAGCACACACCGTGGCCGCGAAGCTGCGGGCCGGGACGGTGTGGATCAACTGCTACAACGTGTTCGATCCGGCGATGCCGTTCGGAGGATATAAAGAATCCGGATGGGGCCGCGAGATGGGACATGAGGTGCTGGAGCATTACACGGAAGTGAAGTCGATCTGCTCGGCGCTCTGATCGAGAGCCGGCGCATCACAGCTCACAGCTAGATTCTCCAGGGCCCGGAGGTTATTTCTCCAGCGGCAGGGGTGTGCGCCCGGAGTAGTCGGCACCTACATTGCTGCCTCAGTGGCCCAGGAGCACAGCGCGCTTGCCGAGCCCGAATAGCAAACTTCGAGGCTTTGGAATGAAGAGGACACCGACAAACAAAGAGGCCGGCGAGTTTGGAAGGGAATCCGCTGAAGTAAAAAAGTTTTCTCACCTAGAAGACTAGTTTGACTGTCCTGAGTGAGGACCGATCCGGGATTTGGTCGCGCTCAAGCCGAAATCCTGTAGATTCAATTAGTTAGCCGGGGATTGCCACACTGCCATCCGTGATGTTTGGACTCCCACTTGCAGTATCCAAGCTGGGTTTATGTGTCCCGTGGCGACTGTCACGGGCAGGGAATTGTCATTCTATGGGTCACGTCAACGGGCGGAAGGGCAGGCTGAGCCGGGCGGAGTCTGTTCCAACGTCGAAGCACGGGTATCCGGGGGAGGGCCTGCGAACACACGAACGGCGAAGCACGGCCAAACAACCGATCGTGGTCATGAAGTTTGGCGGAACGTCGCTGGGTGATGCTTCTGGCATGGAGCGAGCGCTGGAAATCATTCAATCGAATTCAGAGGGCCACCGGGTAGTGGCGGTCGTCTCGGCGATGAGCCGTGTGACAGACCAGTTGATCGAGTTCGCCCGGAGATGGGCGGCAGGGGATTCGAAAGGCGGCAAGGCAGTCCTGGAAAACGTCCGCAAACGACATGCGGAAGCGGTCCGGGGTTTAATCCCTTCGATGGCCAAGAGACGGAGTCTCGGCCGGCAGATACGGGAGTGCCTGCGGGAGGGCGAGCGGTTTTTCGAGAGCAGATCGGTGCCGTGCGAATTGACGCCGCGGGCCATCGATCTGATCTCGAGCCTGGGCGAGCGACTTACGGCGCGGATTGTGGCGGCTGCGCTGATGGAGCGCGGAATAGGCAGCGAGGCCATCGAAGCCACCGAGGTGCTGATCACGAACAGTGAACACGGCAACGCCGATCCGGATATGGAGATGACCGCGCAGAGATGCGAGTCGCGGCTGCGTCCGCTCCTGGACCGAGGTGTAATCCCGGTGATCACAGGATTTCTGGGCGCCACCCCGGACGGCGCGGTGACCACGCTGGGGCGAGGCGGGTCGGATTATTCGGCCACAATTATCGGGGCCGCATTGGGCGCGGAAGGAATCATTCTGTGGACCGATGTGGACGGCGTGCTGACGGCGGACCCGCGGTGGGTACCGGATCCGTGCCCGATACCGGAGATCTCCTATCGCCAGGCGGCGACACTCGCGATCTTCGGGGCCAAGGTACTGCACCCGAAAACCCTTCGGCCGGTGCTTCGGCACAAGATTCCGATTTGGATTCGCAATACTTTCGCGGCCCATCTTCCCGGCACGCAAATCGTGCCTGAAGAGCATCGGAATGGGGGCAGCGCCAAAGCGCTCGCGGTAATTCCGGACGCTGCGCTGATCGGAGTGCACAGCAGTGCAAACGGGATGACGCCAGAGAAGATCAAGCGCGCGCGCACGGCCCTGGCAGGAACGGGCGCGGACGTACTGTTTCATTCGCAGACCTCTTCCGCAGGTGATTTCTGCCTGGCTGTTCGCAGCGCGCAACCCGAGGAAGCGATAGCGGCCCTACGACGCGCGTTCCGGGCCGACCCGTGTATTGCCGCGGCGCTTCCCGTCTCGCTCTCCAAGGGCATCTCCGTGCTGACAGTCGTCGGAGACGCAGGCGGCGAAAGCGGCACCCTGGCGAAAGAGGCTGTTGAGGTGATGCGGGGCGAAAACGTGCGCGTTCTGGCTAGCGCGCTGGACAAAGAAAACTGCAGCTTTTCCATCGCCCTGGCGCGCACGGACCTGGAGAATGCGCTCGTTGCGCTGCATCGGGCTTCCCTCGGCAAAACCGCAGCCAGCGAGCGTGTCTGAATGCTGAGCTGAATCTTCCGGCCAGGTGCCAGCCAGGGGTTAATCGTACGGCAGGCGGTCGAATCGGAACCGGGCATGGTTTCGACACACCTTCTGATACTCTGGAACCAGAGACAGCGGCAATGACGAAGCCACTTCGTGTTGGGATCCTCGGCGCCACTGGCACAGTGGGCCAACGGTTCATCCAAATGCTGGATGGGCATCCCAACTTTCAAGTGACTGCGCTGGCAGCCTCGGAGCGTTCACAGGCGCGCCGCTTCATCGAGGCCTGCGAGTGGCGATTGCCGGGAGAGATGCCGGCATATGCGCGGGATATCTTGGTACAGCCCCTGGAGCCGTCGCTCGATTGCGACGTAATCTTTTCCAGCCTGCCCGCAGCGCTGGCCCGCGAGGTAGAAATGGAATTTGCGCGCGCCGGTTTTCCTGTGATCAGCAATTCGTCGGCGTTCCGCATGGAGCCGGATGTCCCCCTGCTCGTTCCGGAAGTAAACGCCGGCCATTTGAAGGTTCTCGAGACGCAGCGCAGGAAGGGGCGATTTGGTCCCGGCTCGTTGCTGGCAAATCCGAATTGCTCCGCGATTGTTTTGACAATGGCGCTTGCGCCGCTCCACGAACGATTTGGGGCCGAGGCTGTGATGGCCACGACAATTCAGGCAATCTCCGGTGCCGGGTATCCGGGCGTGGCGTCGCTGGATATTCTGGACAACGTGCTGCCGTTCATCGAGGGAGAAGAAGAAAAGATTGAACGGGAGACCCGCAAAATACTGGGCCGAGCCGCGGGCTCTGAGATCGAGATGGCAGCAATGAAAGTAAGCGCGCAGTGCCACCGGGCCAACGTTTCGGATGGTCACATGGTAGCCGTGCGGGTTGCGCTCTCCAAGCGGGCCCGAATCGATGAAGTACGAGAAGCATTTGAATCGTTCCGAGGCGTGCCTCAAGAGCTTCGGCTGCACTCCGCACCCGATCGGCCGATTGTTTTCCGGGACGAGCCGAACCGCCCCCAACCGCGCCTGGACCGCGACGCAGGCGGAGGCATGAGCGTGAC
>JASHPH010000217.1 GCA_030038255.1 Candidatus Sulfotelmatobacter sp.
CGGCCAGAAGTGGGGCACCCGTCTCTACGAAGCTACGCGACGGCCTTTCTCTTCGGAGCAGTTGCCTGCCCCTTCGCCCCCGGCTTCGCCAGGAACTTCAGCAGAGCTTCGTTGACTTCCTCGGCGTGCGTCCAGGCGACGTTGTGCGGGCCGTCCTTGATCACGACCAGCTCGGCGCCCTTGACCAGCTTGGCCGTGCGCTGGCCGGCGGCAGAGAAGGACACGATGCGGTCCGAATCGCCGTGAATGACCAGCGTCGGAACGTCGATCTTGGCCAAGTCTTTACGGAAGTCCTCATGCCAAGTGGGCACGCAGGCCAGGCTCGCCGTAGCAGAAGCGATGGCAGCTGTGTTCCAGCTGGCCTGGATCGCCTGCTCGCTCACGCGCTTCCCGAGATGAACATCGGTGTTATAGAAATTCTTGAAAAACTCGGTAAAGAACGCATAGCGGTCGGCGGCCACGGCTTTCTTGATGCCCTCGAAGACGCTGCCATCCACGCCTTCGGGATTGTCGGCGGTTTTCAACAGGTACGGCGGAATGCCGCCGATAATGACCGCTTTGCTTACGTCCTTCGACCCATACTTGCCGATGTAGCGCGCGACCTCGCCGCCACCCATCGAGAAGCCGACGAGTGTGAAATCCTTGAGCCTGAGGTGGGTCACGAGCTTGCGCAGATCCTCGGCAAACGTGTCGTAGTTATAGCCAGTCGTGGGCTGGCTGGACTTTCCGAACCCGCGGCGATCGTAGGCGATCACGCGATGACCCGCGCTGAGAAGCGCAGGAACTTGCTTTTCCCACGAAGCGCTGCTGAGCGGATAGCCGTGAATCAGGACAACGGGCTGGCCTGAGCCGTGATCCTCGTAGTAGAGATGGATGGAAGTGGAGTTTTCTTTTCCGACATCAACGTAGGACATGGAGTGCCTCCTTAATTTCGGAGAAGGTTGGTTGCAGGAATCGAATCTACCTTGCCGTCAGATAGATGCTGCAGCCAGAGGTAAGGATACGCCTGTTCCTGCTAGACTCAAAACGTTTGGAGGTGTGGCTTTGCAGGCGGTATACATTCTTTCGGCGGTTCGGACGCCGATCGGCAAGTTCGGCGGCACGCTCGCGTCGCTGTCCGCGGCCGACATGGGCGTGGTTGCGGCGAAGGCAGCCATGGAGCGGGCCGGGGTTCGTCCCGAGCAGGTCGAAGAAACGATTTTCGGCAACGCGCGCCAGGCCGGCGGAGGGCCGAACCCCGCGCGGCAAGTTTCCGTGCGCAGTGGCGTGCCCCAGGAAGTTCCCGCGTTCACGGTAAACAAGGCGTGCGCCTCGGGGATGAAAGCCATCGCGCTGGCCTATCAGGCGATCACGCTCGGCGATGCGAGTTGCATTCTGGCCGGCGGGACGGAGTCCATGTCGCGGCTGCCCTACTACCTCGACGGCGCGCGGTGGGGGTATCGGCTTGGTCATCAGGAGTTGGTCGATGGGATGTATCGCGACGGCTTTTTCTGCCCGCTGGCAAAAATGGTGATGGGAGAAACCGCGGAGGTTCTCGCCGAACAGTACAAGATTTCCCGCGACGAACAGGATGAATTTGCGCTGATGTCGCAGACTCGTGCCGCAAGAGCGATCGCGGCAGGCAGGTTCGAAGCTGAAATCGTCGCGGTGACCATCGAAGGCAAGAAAGGCCCGACAACGTTCGGCCGCGATGAACATCCATTTCCCGATGCGAGCCTCGAGAAACTGGCGAAGCTCCCTCCGGTGTTCTCGAAAACCGGAGGCATTACGGCGGGAAATTCTTCGGGAATCACTGACGGTGCCGCGGCCGTTGTGGTAGCCAGCGAGTATTTTGTGAAGCAGAACAATCTGAAACCGCTGGCGCGCATTGCGGCGGTCGCATCTGCCGGCGTCGATCCGCGCACGATGGGGATTGGGCCGGTCCCGGCGCTCAAGAAGCTTGAAGACAAGCACAATCTGCGCCTGCACGACTTCGGGCTGGTCGAGTTGAATGAAGCGTTCGCAGCTCAGGTGCTGGCTTGCGACCGGGTGCTGAACTTCAATCGCGAGCGACTCAATGTGAATGGTGGAGCGATCGCCTTGGGACATCCGATCGGCTGCACCGGCACGCGCATCACGGTCACGCTGCTGCACGAGATGCTGAAGCGCAACACCAAGCGCGGCGTGGCCACGTTGTGTGTGAGCGGCGGCATGGGCATGGCGCTGGCGTTGGAAAATGCCGTATGAGTTCCGAGCCGCGATTTCGGCAGGCAGTGGAATCGGACTCCGAAATCCTTCTCGATTTCATGCAGGCGATTACGCATTTGACGGACACGGTCTCGATCGCGAGAAGGCACGCGTCGCCTTGATGACGCTGCTGCGCGATGCCAATCTGTGCCGCACCTGGCTGATTCTCGACGGTAATTCCCCCGCGGGCTACATTGTCCTGTGCTTTGGCTACAGCCTGGAGTGGCTGGGGCGCGATGCCTTCGTGGACGAGTTCTATCTGCGCGAGGAATATCGCGGCCGCGGCTGGGGACGGAAGACGATGGCGTTCTTAGAAGAGGCCGCACGCGAAGCAGGTATCCGCGCGTTGCATCTGGAGGTTGTGCAGCAGAATGCGACAGCTCTCGAGGTGTATCGCATATTGGGATTCGCCGAGCATGACAGCACGCTTCTGTCGAGGTGGATTGCAAAGGACATTACCAAACCACGTGGGGACTAGAACGCGATTCGCGTCGCATTCATTGCATCCAGAAAGTGCGGTCTTTATACTCGATGCAGAGAAAACTTTGTTGCGGCCTGATGTTTGAGGGTCGGCCGGAGCCTCTATGTCCCTATCCGCGGTGATTGTCGACGATGAGCAACTGGCCCGCGACGAACTGGCCTACCTGCTCAAACATGCCGACGACGTAAACGTGGTCGCCCAGGGCAAGAACGGTCTGGATGCCGTCAATCTCATCAAGGAACACAATCCGGACATGGTGTTTCTGGATGTGCAGATGCCCGGGCTGGACGGCTTTGGAGTCATCAAGAAACTCCTGGACAAGAAAATCCCGCTGCCCAAGATCGTCTTTGCCACCGCATTCGACCAGTATGCCGTGAAGGCATTTGAAGTTAATGCGGTCGACTATCTCCTGAAACCGTTCGACAAGAAAAGGGTGGCACAGGCGGTTCAAAAGGCTCGCGCCAAGCAGGAAGCGGATGCCCTGCCGGCGGAGAAGATCGAGTCATTGGTTCGCATGCTGGAATCGCAGAAACACCCGGCGACGAAGATTCTGCTCAAAGCCCTCGGACGCATGTTCCTGGTTGACCAGAAGGACATCTGTTACGCCTGGATCGAAGAAGGCGTGATCACTGTCGTGACCAGCGGCACAACCGGTCTGGAAGGACAATCGAACTGCCGCACTCTGGAAGAACTGCTGGCAACGCTTGATGCGAATCTTTTCTGGCGGGCGCACCGCTCGTACCTGGTCAACATCAACCACATCCGCGAGGTCGTCCCGTGGTTTAAAAGCTCCTACCAACTGCGGATGGACGATAAGAAGCAGACCGAGATTCCCGTCAGCCGCGCTCAGACCAAGCGTTTGCGGGAATTGTTTCGGCTTTGAGAACTTCTTTCTGGTTGACCCTTGCGTTCGCTGCGGTCGTCTCGGCGGCCTCCAGTTCACAGCTTGGATTCTGGCTGTCTCTACAGGGTGAGTCGGGAGTCAGATCGTCGCTGCGCGGTCTGCCCTCTCCACGGTGGCGATCAGATCGTCAATCAGTGTCCCGGTGTACATCCCAAATTTCACTTCCACTGGCGTGTCCAGAGAGCTCTGTTGAGAAGCTCTTTTTAGAAACTCCGGAGGACGGCGAGAGAGAAAGGAAACCGTCCTCCGGGTACCAGGGGGAAGCTCAGATCGCCAATGCCTCCAGTGCCGAACGATTTCGGATCACTAGCGTGGGCCCCTCCAGTCGAATGAGCTGTTTTCTTTTCAGATCGCTCAGCAACCGGGTTACAGTCTCACGGGACGAGCCAATGCGGTGTGCCATTTCCTCATGGGTCATGGAGGAGGGAATGCGAATCTCGACCGTTTCCGGGTCGGGTGGGGCCGACTGGGACAATAACAGCCGCGCCAGCTTGCCCGCCGAGGACCGGGTCAGCACGAGATCGTGAATGTCACGATAAGCGGATTGGAAATCCCGGCTCAGGCTTAACGCCGTCTGCAGGCCAACCTCGGGGTGTGACTGCAGCAGCTCCAACAGATGCTTGCGGTCTATGAAGTTCAACTGGCAGGGAGTCGACGTCTCCGCAGTGACTTCGTAGCCCACTCCGGAAACGGCGGCGCTCAGGCCCAATGTCTCTCCGGCCTCCACGGTTTTGAGAATCAGAACCTTGCCTTCCCGCGAAGTGGTCGAAAGGTTGACCCGGCCCGAGCAGACGATGAACATGCCGCGGGGACTCTGGCCTTCCACAAACAGAATGGTCCCGGCCGCCAACGTGCTTTTGTGGCTGACCTGGTTCAAAGCACGCAGAACAGGTGGGGAAAAGCCGCAGTAGAAGCCGGCCTTGGTGCGCTTGCATTCGCTGCAGTTCTCAATGGTCTCGAGCTCGTATGGACCTGTCACATCCGCCTCCAGACGGGAGTCCGGCTTCAGCTTGTTGGAGCTGGCGGCCGGGGCTGCTCCAGTTCCACCCAAGCAACGGGAAGAGGCCAGCAAAGCGCGGGCTTGAGCGCGCGTATCGCTGTGCGAGCTGCGAGAAGCGGCGATCAGCTCCCAGGCTGCACTCGTGTCTTGCCGCCGTTCCCACTCGACGCGGCAGGCAAGAAGATAAAAGGGATCGATCGCTCCCTCCTGCATTGCGGGCTCAATGGATGCAGCAGGGGTTATGTATTCGGTTGTCTTGCTGCAATGCGAGGACTCGCGCAGGAGCAGCGAGCCGACTTCGAGTGCTTGTCCGGAGTGGTTTGTAGGAGGGCGGCGCAGCCATGGTCTCGGCTCAGTCCCTGATTTAAAGAGTCCCCGGCCCGGGATGGACCGGACTCCATGACACTTGTTTCCTGCCAACAACATTCTCGACCTCCGCGAGACCGGCCGCCCAGACCGGAGAGTTCACTTGGGGAAGGGCTGAGTCTTCTCTGCGAAGGGTCAACGACGCGAAGCCTTGCCGCGGCCAGAGGCAGAGGCCCGTATGAGAGCAAGTCGCGAGCCACAACCAGCAATGGCTGCGAAATTGTTGGAACTTCCCTGTTTGGAACAAGTTCTGAAACAGAAAAGTCCGGTCACATTTCTGGAAACCTGCCGGAAAATCGGCAGCTGCCGATTAGCAGTCGGCCGACTCACAAGATTGTGCGACGGAGAAGGAATTAGCTTGAGTGCGGATCGCTGTAGTCCCGACGGGTGATCTTCAGCCGCTGCATCTTCGACTGGAGGGTGGTCCGCTTCAATCCCAGACGATGGGCGGCGCCGTCGGGTCCAGACAGCACGCCCTTGGTTTCGCGCAAAATGCGAATAATGTGGGCGCGCTCGGCGCTATTCAGGGTGTGGTCTGATTGTGGTGCTGCACCGCTGCTCTCCGCCTTCAACTCCGACAGTGGAACCCGCAGCGCGCGCCCCTCACTCATGATGACCGACCTCTCCATAAGATTCTCGAGTTCGCGAAGGTTGCCCGGCCACGACCACTCCGTCAGCGCCCGGATGGTTTCACTTGGGATCGTTTCGATGTGCCGCTCCATGCGACGGGCAAACTTGCGGACGAAGTGCCGAACCAGGAGCGGGATATCTTCTCGCCTTTCCCGCAGCGGCGGCACGTGAATGGGAAACACGTTCAGACGGTAAAAGAGGTCGCTGCGGAACTGGCGCTCGGCAACACTGCGGGCCAAGTCGCGATTGGTGGCTGCCACCAGGCGTAGATTTACTTTAATCGTTCGAGTGCTGCCCAGGCGCTCGAACTCCTGATCTTGAAGGACACGTAGAAGCTTGGGCTGCAATTCGAGCGGAATCTCTCCGACCTCATCGAGAAAAAGCGTGCCGCCGTTGGCTAGCTCCATACGCCCAATTTTCTGACTGACTGCACCGGTGAACGCGCCTTTCTCGTGCCCGAACAACTCGCTTTCAAGCAGGCCTGTCGGAATGGCGGCACAGTTCACCTTGATGAAAGGGCGTTCATGACGGCGGCTCATGCGGTGAATGGCGCGCGCGATGAGCTCTTTTCCCGTCCCCGTTTCCCCCAGGATCAAGACAGTGGCGTCGCTGGGGGCGACGGTCAGCACCTGGTCGAGAACACGTTTCAGCTGAGGACTCTCGCCGATCATTTCCGGGAACAAGCTGGACGAATGAGGCTCGCCCTCAAGAAGCTTCTTCTCCTCCGCGAGCTGCCGTTTAAGGGCCTCAAGTTCCTCCATCGCGCGATGATTGTCCAGTGCCATGGCCAGCTGGGCTGCCACCTGGTTCAGCAAGGTCAGGTCGTCGGAGCGAAACGCGTCTTTGCGAGTGCTCCCAAGGACAAAGACTCCGAGTGGCCCCTTCGGGCGAAGCATGGGTACGCAGCACAACGACTGTATTCCTTCGGCCAGATACTGCCTGGCAATTTCGGCGTCGAAGTCTCTGAGTTGTTCCGTCGAGAAGATCAAGGGGGCGCCTTCCTCGAGAGAGCGCCCGCTCGGACTGTTCTGTGGACTCACCTCGGTAGACGAAGCCAGCCCCTTCCGTAACGGAAAATCCTCGGCCTGGCGGACCACCAGTCCGCTAGTGGAATCACGCAACACAAAGCCGGCGTATTCCTGGCGCAGGACGCGGCGAATGCGCGCCGAAATCGTGGGGAAAACCTGCTGCACGTTCCAGTTCGACGAAAGGATGTTGCCGACCTCCAGCAGCATCTGCAGCCGGCCAACCTCTTTCTGCAGATTGGAACTGGCCTCCTGCAGTGACTGTTCCAGAATTTTTTGGGCCGTAATTTCGATCACGACCGCCGCAATTCGCGTCATGGTCCCCGCAGTATCTTTGATCGGAAACAGATGTGCGACCCAATGCCCGACATCGGTTCTGGCGCGAAGCGCTCCAGACGCTTCGGTGTTCAGCACCGCCTCCCCCGTGGAGATCAGCCCCTGTCAAGTCGAAAGCACGGCTTTCTCTCCTTTTGTTACGATTTCAGTACAAGGACACACTCTCAAATTGCGCCGACCTGTTCCGGTTGATCCCCATCCTCTGCAGCAACGTTTAAGATCCCCGGTCGCGGTAATCACCGGACTATAATCCGGGGATGGCGCGCGGTTGGGAGAGCAAATCGGTGGAAGCGCAGCAGGCAGAGGCCGCTGAGAAGCGCGCGAAAGCCGCGCCGCCTCTGACGGCCGATCAAGCCATGCGCCACAGGGAACAAGAGGGTCTTCGTCTCGCGCGGAAGAGGGTGTTGCAACAACTGCAGTCTAACCTGAATCCGCGACACCGCAAACTGCTCGAAGACGAACTGGCCGAACTGGATTTGAAGCTAAGCCGGTTTGAGGCACCGTCGGCGTGAGGTCGGGATCATTCTTCCAACGGTCCGGAGTCCGCCAACCTCACGTATAATGGCTCGTTTATGACAGCTTACGTCTACGTTTCTCTCAAGAAGAGCGTTCTCGATCCCCAGGGAAAGACGATACAGGGCGCGCTCCAAAAGATGGGCTACAAAGGGCTGGAGAGCGTGCGGCAGGGAAAATATTTTGAGATCGAGCTCGACGGAGGACTGTCCCGCGAAGAGGCCCAGGCGGAAGTCGAGCGGATGGCCCGTGAGGTGCTCACCAATCCCGTGATTGAAGAGTTCCGCTTTTCTCTGGCCGAATAGATCGGCAAAACGGGAAATCGGGCGTCCACTGAGGTTTCTCCATGTGTGGCATTGTCGGCTACGTTGGTAAGAAAAGTGTCGTTCCTATCATCGTTGAAGGCCTGAGACGGCTCGAATATCGCGGCTACGATTCGGCAGGAATTGCGGTTGCCGGCAACGGAGACAGGTTGCAGGTCCGCCGCGCCGAAGGCAAGCTGCGCAACCTGGAGGAAGCGATCCGCCAGAAGCCGCTCGATGGCACCTACGGTATCGGCCACACGCGCTGGGCTACGCACGGACGTCCTACCGAAGAAAATGCCCATCCTCACCGCGACTGCACCGGCAGGATCGTGGTCGTGCACAATGGCATCGTCGAGAACTATCTGAGCCTCAAGAAAAAACTGACGGAGGAAGGCCACAAGTTCACCACCGAAACCGACACCGAGATCATTGCTCACCTGGTCGAGAAATATTCGGCGAGTTCCGGCAATGGAAGACACGTTCCCCTGGAAGATGCCGTGCGGCAGGCGATCAAGCAGCTCAGCGGAGTATTTGCACTGGCCGTGATCTCGACCGACGATCCCAACAAGATTGTCGCGGCTCGCAATGGGCCGCCGGCTGTGATCGGTTTGGGCAACGATGAATACTTCGTCGCCTCCGACGTCCCCGCCATCCTGTACCACACGCGCGACATTTTCTTTCTGGCCGATGACGACATGGCCGTGGTCACGCCCGATGGCGTGCAGCTCTCCGACTTTGATGGCCGGCCGATTCAGCGCCAGGTGACACATGTGACCTGGGACCCGATCATGGCGGAGAAGGGCGGCTTCAAGCACTTCATGCTCAAGGAAATCTATGAGCAGCCGCGCGCCGTCCGCGACACCGCGCTGGGCCGGGTCTCGCAGGACACCGGACACATTTTTCTCGATGAGGTGGAAATCAGCGAAAAAGAATTCCGTGCCGCGAGCAAGATTAATGTAATCGCCTGCGGGACCAGCTGGCACGCGGGGCTGGCAGGCAAGTTCATGATTGAGACGCTGGCGCGTGTGCCGGTGGAAGTGGACTATGCCAGCGAATGGCGCTACCGCAATCCCATCGTGGAGCCGGACACGATCACGCTTGTGATCTCGCAGTCCGGCGAGACCGCCGACACCATCGCGGCGCAGCGCGAAGCCAAGTCGCGGGGATCGAAGACTCTCGCCATCTGCAACGTCGTCGGTTCGATGATCGCGCGCGAAGCGGCGGGAACGATTTACACGCACGCCGGGCCCGAAATCGGAGTGGCTTCGACCAAGGCTTTCACTGCGCAACTCACTGCGCTGTACGTCTTCGCCATGTACCTGGCGCAGGTGCGCGGGGTCATGACCGCGGAGCAGGCTCGCGCGGCGATGCTCGAATTAACGCGCATCCCGGGAAAACTGGAAACCATTCTCACTCACGACGAAGCTTGCGACGAGCTGGCCAAGCGATACCAGAAGGTGCATGACTTTCTCTTTCTCGGGCGCGGCATTCACTATCCCATCGCGCTCGAGGGCGCACTCAAGCTGAAGGAAATCTCCTACATCCATGCCGAGGGGTATCCTGCCGGGGAAATGAAACATGGACCGAACGCATTGATTGACGAGAATCTTCCCGTCGTGATCATCGCAACGCGGGACGCGAACAATCCCGACGCGGTGCTGCGCTATGAGAAGACCATGTCCAACCTGAAGGAAGTGAAGGCACGCTCGGGGGTCGTGATCGCGCTCGCGACCGAAGGCGACGAGGAAATCAAAGAAGCCGCCGACCACGTGCTGTACATTCCGCCCGCGCCCGAGGAGTTGTCGCCGATCCTGGAGATCGTTCCCCTGCAGCTGCTGGCGTATCACATCGCTGTCCGCCGTGGATGCGACGTGGATCAGCCGAGGAACTTGGCCAAGTCGGTTACAGTCGAATGATCTAAGGCTTCAGATCTCGGCGACTTCCACGTCGGTGCGGCGGAAATCTTCGCCTTTGAACAGCAGCGGTTCATCCAAATCTTTCGCCAAGGCATAGGCGAAGCAATCACCAAGATTGAGCCCAGCCTTGTGGCGTCCTTTGCCGAAATCGCGGTACGCCTGCCGCGCGATTTCTGCCTGCCTCGCCGTCACGGATTCGATTGCGATGCGCGAAGTGCGAAAGAAATCGTCGAAGCGTCGGCTGGCCACAACATCCCTCCCACTGTCAATGACGATTGCCGCTTCTACGTAGCTGACGGCCGAAACGCAGCATCCGGTGAAGGACTGACTTGCGGATTCAATTGCTCTGGCAAAATCTGCGGCTTCCGGCTCGGCACGTAGGACTGCCACAATCGCGGATGAGTCTACAATCACTTCGGCAAACCCTTCTCGTCGTAAAGCAGCTCATCGATGTCCATCGACTTATACGGCTCTTTGAGATGGGCGGCGCAGTCTTTACCGATTTCGAGAAGCCGCTCGGCCATACCCTTCTTCGAGTTCCCGCGCACGCGCTCCAGGCGCTCTTGAATAGCCTCAGTCACCGCGGCAGTCATGCTCTCGCCCGTGAGGCGTGCCAGTTCCCGCGCCAGGCGGTGGGTCTTTTCATCTTTGATGTTCAGGCTCATGTCTACCATTCTACCTCATTGGTCTACCATTCTACCACAACTGCGCAATCGGACCAGTACAGCGGTCAATGCCGCGATTCCCGCGCCCCACGCGATAAAGGCCAGGTTCACGACCCATGTTGGCGCCACGCCCGCCCGGCGCAGCAGAAACGGCAGAAAATTCCAAGTCGTGATGTGAACATAGTCCCATGGGTCTTGCGTCATGGCCACAGTGTTCAGGCCCCAGGCATCCATCTTGCCGAGAGCAAACGTCGCGATATTTTTGAATCGCAAAGCAATCACGAATGTGGGATGGCCGAATGTCTCCATCTGGTAGATTTCGAGCGGCATCCAGAAGGCGAGCGAGGCGATCTGAATGACGAGGCTTACAACAATCAGCGTCACTGCAAAACACCAGACCGCGCGACCCAAGTTTTCTCGATATCGCAGGAGCAATGGCAGAGCCAACAGCGCCAGCAGTTCGACGGTGGTCGAAACATAGCGGTCGCCCCATGAAAAATCGCCGGCCCAATACGCGTATCGCGCGTAGAAACTAATGTAGCCGAGCAAAAGCAGAATGCCGGTCAGGGAATAGGCACGCACTTCCGGGGTCAGCCGTTTCCAGAACAGTGCAATGAGGATGAGAGCGAGCACTAGCAGAGGATCGAACAGAAAAATCGATTTCTCCGGCTTGAACAGCGCCCCGAAGAAGCCGCGGTAAAACGGCGTGCTCCACGGAAAATTTGACGGCAGAGTTGGATCGTGGAGGCGCATTTCACGCGCAGCGACCGAGGCGTATGTGTTGGTGAAGGATCCAAAGCGGTAAAACTGGTAGACACGATCGGCGGCCAGAAAAACGAAGTAGACGGGAAACGCAACCTTGGCGTAGCCGAGGGTGCGCCGCCACAGCGCCGCACCGCGTACCCGTTCGAACCACAACACCGCGAGCAGGAGAACCCCCGCTGCGATCAGGTCCAGTCCGGTGGTGAGACGCGTCAGCAGGTTGAGGCCGAGTGCACCGGAGCCGATCACCAAGGCTGGCCACTTGCCGGTGCGCAGCCACTCATACTGGAAAGAAAATCCTGTGAGCGCGAGCAACATGATGTAGTTGTTCTCCATCATGTTCTGGGTGTAATGCAGGTGGGTGGTGCAGAAGAGCAGGGCCAGAACTCCGGCAACCGATTCCTTCACATTGAATCGCAACTGGCGGAGAAAGCGGAATGCAATCGCTGCGGTCAGCATGTTCACCAGAATGCTGGTCGAGTGGCTGACCACGATGCTGCGGATGGACGGGTCGTCCTCATACTCGGAGAAAACGCGCCAGTGGGAGACCCATGTGCCGACCAAGTCCGCGGGGAGCATCAGCAGCGATTGCCCGATGCCATACCAGCTATAGAGCCGGCCGCCGCGGCCATGCAGGCCGAACTCGGGATATTCGTAGGGAAACACCTGGGGTTCAGACGTCCAGAGCCAGTGAGTGGTCTGGAGCCGGTGCGCTGTGTCGGCGCTTCCCAGTTCGCCGGATTGAACGACGAAAGCGAGCAGGCCAGCCGTCAGACACAGAAGGAATACGGGGTCCTGCAGCCACCGCCTAGAGCCTGAGATCATCGTTGAGATGGTAATACAAGCGCCTCTGGAAGCTCCGGCTTCGTTCTGGCTTCGGCCAGACAGGAACCCTACTCCGAATGTGGTGCATCCTCTATAGTGACTAGAACATCTAAAGCTTGACAGTAATTCACTCAAGTCTTAGCATAGTGCTGGGCGCAATCATAAAGACACTGATTTAAAAGCACTTATCGAGTTTAGGAGGACCGTATTATGGGCAAGATTATCGGAATTGACCTGGGGACAACGAATTCCTGCGTGGCAGTGATGGAGGGCGGCGAACCCAAAGTCATCGCTAATGAAGAAGGAGGGCGAACCACGCCTTCTGTCGTCGGCTTCACCAAGACCGGCGAGCGCCTCGTTGGACAGGTGGCCAAGCGGCAGGCCATCACCAATCCTGAGAACACCATTTATTCGATCAAGCGGTTCATGGGACGCCGCTACGACGAAGTCACTGAAGAAATGAAAATGGTGCCGTTCAAGGTCGTGAAGTCGGGCGATCACGTCGCCGTGGTGGCGCAGGGCAAGGACTCCACACCGCCGCAAATTTCGGCGCTGATTCTGCAGAAGCTGAAGAAGGCGGCGGAAGACTATCTCGGCGAGAAAGTCACCGAGGCAGTGATCACCGTGCCCGCGTATTTTAACGATGCGCAGCGGCAGGCGACCAAAGACGCCGGCCAGATCGCCGGCCTCGAAGTGAAGCGCATCATCAACGAACCCACGGCGGCCGCGCTCGCCTACGGGCTCGACAAAGGAAAGGACGAGACGATCGCCGTATACGACTTTGGCGGCGGCACCTTCGACATTTCCATCCTCGAAGTCGGGGAAGGCGTGATCGAAGTCAAGGCCACCAACGGCGACACGCACCTGGGCGGCGACAACATCGACCAGCGCCTAGTGGACTGGCTCATCGACGAATTCAAGAAAGACGAAGGCCTCGACCTCCGCGCCAAGGGCAACGAGATGGCCCTGCAGCGTCTGCGTGATGCAGCTGAGCGCGCCAAGATCGAGCTCTCGACCACCATGGAGACCGAAATCAATCTGCCGTTCATCACGGCCGATGCCAGCGGTCCCAAGCACCTGGTTAAGAAGCTGACGCGGGCGAAGTTCGAGTCGATGGTGGAGGACATCATCCAGAAGTCGGTTGGGCCGTGCAAGCAGTGCATGAAGGATGCGGGAGTCGATACGTCGAAGATCAACGAAGTGGTGCTGGTCGGTGGACAGACGCGGATGCCGCGCATTCAGCAGCTAGTGAAAGAGCTGTTCGGTAAGGAAGGGAACAAGAGCGTGAACCCCGATGAAGTCGTCGCAGTCGGTGCAGCGATTCAGGGCGGCGTGCTCAAGGGCGAAGTGAAAGACCTGCTCCTGCTCGACGTGACTCCGCTGACGCTCTCGATCGAAACGCTGGGCGGGGTTTCGACGCAGATGATCCCGCGCAACACGACGATTCCGACCAAAAAGACGGAGACGTTCTCGACGGCGGCCGACAGCCAGACCTCGGTCGAAGTTCACGTGCTGCAGGGCGAACGGCCCATGGCGGCGCAGAACCGGACGCTGGGCAAATTCCACTTGACCGGAATTCCGCCGGCTCCGCGCGGCGTGCCGCAGATCGAAGTGACGTTCGACATCGATGCCAACGGCATCCTGAACGTGACCGCCAAGGACATGGCCACACAGAAGGACCAGAAGATCACGATTACGTCGTCGTCCGGTCTTTCTAAAGAAGAGGTCGAGCGCATGGCGAAAGAAGCCGACGCGCACGCGGCCGAAGACA
>JASHPH010000218.1 GCA_030038255.1 Candidatus Sulfotelmatobacter sp.
CGGGGTCGGTGAGATAGCCCTCGTGATCCTCCTGAAACAGGTCGCGGATGATGTGCCCACCCGCCTTGCGATAGGCGGCGATGCCGACGAAGCGGACGCGCTTGTCGTCGGCCTCGACATGCGCCGCCGTGAGCGCGCGGCGGATGGCGCTGGCGTTGCGGTTGAACTCCGGCTGGCCGAACCAGACGGCCTCCTGCGCTTCGTGATCGTCGCTGACGGCGAAGGCCATCAACTCGTCGAGGCTCATTTCCTCCTTGCGGTAGGCGTCGATCAGCTTGGGGCTGACTGAGGCCAGCTTGAGCCGCTGCCGCACGATGTTGGGACTGGTGCCGAAGCGGGCGGCGATGTCCTCGATGCCCTGGCCGGAATCGGCGAGCGCCTTGAACGCCTCGTACTGGTCGGCGGGGTGCATCGGGATGCGGATCACATTCTCCGCGAGCGAGACTTCCGTAGCGCTGTCGCCCTCGATCACGGTGCAGGCGATCTTTTCCTTGGCCGCGATCTGCTTCTTGCTCGCGAGCAAGCGCAGCGCCGCGAGCCTGCGGGAGCCTGCGACGACCTCGTACTTGCCTTTGGGGCCGCGCCGCACCGCGAGGTTCTGCAACAGGCCGACGGCCTTGATGTTGGCGGCAAGCTCCTTGATGCCGTCGGAGGCCCCGGTCTTCCTGACGTTGGCGGGCGACGGGACAAGCTGGTTGAGGGGGATCATCTGGATATTCATGGGTAGTCTCCTTGGTCGATGCGGGAAGGTTGAGAAGTGGCGACTCACCGTTCCCGGTGCGGCGAGCCGCACGGCATCAGTGTTCGCTCGGTAGGTAGATCGTGTTGTTGGCGCACCAGAGAGCTATTCCCGGCGCGGGAAAATCGGTGAGGGGGATGCGCTTGCTGTAGACGGCGTTGTCGTTGCCGTCCTCGCAAGCGAGAGTGGCGCTGCCGTCGATATCGACGATCAGCCTCCAGACCTGGAACTCCTCGCGGGCGACGGAAGGCTCGGCCTGGGCGAAAGCGATCTCGTCGATGAGCCAATAGGCTCCGGCGCGGTCGGCTACGAACTTGACGCCCTCTGTGTAGAGCATCTTGCGGCAGAGGGGATGGCGGAACCATTGCTCGCTGCCGGTGAAGGCAGCGAGTTCCGCTTGGGTGAAAGCGGGTTGAGATTCGGTCGTGGTCATGGGGTCTCCATTCATGCTGAGGTTCTGCGTGGCACACGCCGCGCATGAACCTCTGCCCGTCGGCGAGACCGGGGAGGCAAGGGCAATGGGGGCGAGTCGCCGAGGGGGATCACCCGCCTGCACAAGCCGTCGGCAGGAACATCGAAAGCGCCGGGATCGTCGGGCGCGGAAGGCAGGGGATACGGTGCTCGCCCTCTTGCCCGCGCCAGGGGCGGCGCCCCTTAGGAATCCTCCCGCTCAAGCGGGTTCGGCATCGGTGGCGGGAGCGTCAAGTGGCCGGGATCGGCGGGTGATTTGGGCGTTGCAATCCGACGAAGCCGTGCCCATATTAGGTCTGCGGCGCAGCAATATCTGCGTCAGCACCCAAATAATTTTACCCCGCGCCAATCTACGGATCGCTTTCACTCCTAAAGATGGGAGACCATGTATGTTGCGTGAAATCAGCGCCGAACAGCGCGCCACAGAAGACCGCTACCTCGAAGTCGATGTCGAGGACGACAACTCGTCGATGGATTTATGGAATGCTTGGGTCAGGGTCGTGGATGCCGACCCGGCGATGTACCTCGGTCCCTATTATCTTCCGAGCATCACGCTCCTCGATCTGACCGGCCGGCTGACGGAGTGGTCGCTCCTTCACGGCCGCAATGGCGAAGGGCTGCCCGTCTTCTTCCGGCGCATGTCGCCGAAGGTAATCCCGCAGCTTCTCGAACGCATTCGTAAGAACTGAGCGATCTGCGGCGGTCCCGGCGCAATGCCGGGGCCGCCACTTTTCGCGCGAGGGATCGTTACCGGCAGGCCGAGACGCCCGCTTTCTCCCATGGGGCGGCTCGGGGAGCGCAGCGAGTAGAGCCCGGTCCGCGGCACGCGGACGCGCAAAATCTGCTTTCGGAATACGAATGAAACTTGGGACTGCGTCGGTTATGATGATTAAATTGCCGATTCGTATTGGGTGAAGCTGGTGCCTTTCCAATACCGGAATCGAACAGCAATGGACGTTCGGTTGCACCTGTTAGATGGTGTGGTCGATTACGCCGACACGCTGGGATATGTGCTCGGTCACTTAAGCGCTGGCGTGAAGTCCCTAAGCGCGAATCTGGACAAGGTTCCGGAAGACCTTCGCGACGAAGTCGCTGAGGTAGACGTTGAAATCATCGAGAGCTTGTTGGGATCTGCATTCGTGGTGTGCCAGGCACAGATTACAGCCGTCACCAAGGCCGCTCTCGACATTCAAAAGCTTGCCAGGGCGGAAAAAATCGAATTCAAGGCGTACGGAGGCCAAGCGCATGAAGTCCGTGCTTTAGGGGAGCGCTGCGACACGAATTTCTCAAAGGTCGAAGTAGTGTGGGAGCTTGGGAACTACTTTAAGCATCGTGAAGAGTGGCCGCAAAGCGCGTGGGTAAAGCCGTCGCCCAAGTTGCGGCACACGATTCCAGTTCTGTTGGCTGCGGGCTTACAACCAAGCTCGAATGGCAACCTGCGCGCCGGGTCGGCAGCGCTCGGTAATCCAGACTTTGACAAGATGTCGGTTTTTTTCGACATCGTGAACAAATGGGGCGTTGCTGTCCGGGACGCGACCTACCGAGCGCTTAGCAAATCGCCACCGGAGCGTGATTGAGCGCGGAATCCTTTAGCGCTTAACGAAACTGATCGAGAGGGCATTTCTCCGGAAACAAGTAGGCATTTGATATCAGGATTTTCCGGTATGTGGCGAGCTGGATTGATGGCCAATTGCGATGGGGGGAGCCATGGCAGAAAAACCATCTGGTCCTGTACTGAACATAATATATTTCGCGTTATCAAATCCAATCTTCACGATCTTTATCGGATGGATCGTGTGGAGTATAATTCCGTTTCAGACGATCTGGGACCTTGTTCCGAAAAAGGTCAGAAGCGCCAGCGACGAGCTCGTCTGGTCGATGCTCGTGACAGGCGATCAGGGTACTGACCATCCTGTCGGAATCTACGTCGGCGGTGAAGACGCAATCTACCATTCGGCGGATTCGGGCAAGACGTGGAGCCGAGAAATCCAAGATGGTTCTAGCGGTCCGGTCGTGGCTCTCGGTTTGGGAGAGATGGGCTCGTCGGGCGACAAAGTCGTTTTCGGCGGAACCTTAGAAGGCTCGGTGATTTGGAAAAGTCGTGACGGAGACACGCACCGGGCGCACGTATCTAAATTTCCGATCACATCGATTGTGGTGATTTTCCCGAGACCGACCCTACTATTCGTTTCGACACTAGGTGACGGTGTTTACGAAGCGGATTACGAGCGGGACAAGGAGCTGGAGCACTTCACGAAGGCCGGGCCGTGGGTGACCAATGCGGACCCGAATATTTGGTGCCTGGCGTTCGGAGCGCGAGGCCTCGACGCGTATGGCGGGCGCGCCACCTACGAACTCGCCTGGGCTGGCATGTCTGATGTCAAGGGCGCGGCAAACTCATCCAATTGGTCAATTGGGAAAAAAGCGCCAAAAATCGTCGGATGCTCGCTCAGCGGTGGCTATGTGATCAATGAGCATGGCAACGTCTATGTCCGGGATACGGACCCGGCCGGCAAAAACGTAGTCTGGGGTAGCATCGTTGGTAGCCAAACTGGCCAGCCCGTGCCTGATGCGTGGGCGGTGTCGGCCGATCGTCAGGGCGACGCCATTATGGGGACGGGCGAGGGCATATTTCTCTCACGGGATGGGGGCAAGTCGTGGGCCAATATTGACCATAAGAAGGTCTCTCAGTCGTCCCGTTTTGTGGGTGCGGCGTTCGCATCGGGTGTCGAGGGAATTGAGACGCTCGATACGCGGATTGATCCGAACGTCGACATCAATGTCGGCACGGACTTTGGTTTATCGAGCATGGGCACAGAATTGAATGGTGGGGCCGGTATTGGGGCCGAGGTCTTTAAGCCGTGGGAAGGTGTCAGGACTGATCAATTCGGCTCCGGTGGCGGATCTTCCGGCGGAGGCAACCGCCAGGGAGGCTCGGGTGGCGATCGAGGGGCTGGTGGCGGTAACGCGAATGGTAACAACGATGGTGGCGGCGGTGGCGGTGGAGGCGGTGGAGGCGGAGGCGGCAGTGGCGGCGGGCCGGGGCCAGCGATATGGGCGGCGCCTTTCCCGGTCGCTGGCTGCGACGATCAGAGCGGACAGCAAAATGTAGAAAACAATGTGCTGTGTCCCGCTGCGGTCGTACTCAATTATATGAGTGCGACCGATAAGGTGCTGAACGATCTGTCGAACGCCACGATTTTGGGAGCGGGCGCGGCCGACATCGGTGTCAAATTGCTGGACATTGAGGGATTTCAAGATGTGACGATTACGGAAAAGGTGGTCGCGATCGCGGCCAAGAAGGCAA
>JASHPH010000219.1 GCA_030038255.1 Candidatus Sulfotelmatobacter sp.
CGCACTCCTTGAGCCGTAACCTCTTTGGCGAAATTTGAGAATGGAGGCAGCGTGGGGATCGACGGAACCCGCACCGGGTTTGACAGTCCAGCGCCGTGGCGATCTTGATTGAGAACCTCGACCGCGTAGGTAACAAACAATGAAGGATTGGATTGCTGCAGATCGGAGGCGAGGGTGTCAGTGTAAGTCGCCTGCGGCTTTTTCTTGGATGGCGCATTTACACCGGATGATGTCGGCGGAGCCTCGCCGACCGGCGTCCCGCACTCGGTCAGCCGCGGCTCAATGCCTCGGCAGACGAGCGTCGGCCCGACACTTCGTATGGTCTGCCGATCGGTTGTGACCGTCGGGATGGTCCACGTAAGCGTGACTTTGTCGCCCTTGCGCACGGCCCGCAAGTCCGATGGCGGCTTGGGTAAGTCGAGCGACGGAGGTTGCGGCGGCGCCATGGTCGCACAGGAGGCGAGCATCACCAGCGCAGCGATCGCGAAGATCCGTGCGGCGAATCTCATGTGGGAAAGGACAGACTATCAGAAGCCATGGCGTTAGCTGACTGGGGCCACCAGAGAGCAGGGGATAAATTGCTTTTTGAAAGGGCGCGCGGCTTCAGCCGCGCCGCAAGAGGCGAAAAAGAAAGGCGGCTTTAGCCGCCGAGACGCGAAGCCTCGCCACCTCGGAAGATGAGGCTGGGGACCGCCCCCACCGGCTTCCGATTACCTCAAGGTTGACGCCGTTTCAACCGTTCGGTCCAGTAGGCAGCTTCTTTTTCAACTAGTTTTGTGGTACGCGCGATAGCCAGCTTCAGGGGACGGTAATCATCCCTGTCCAAATATGTAAGATCGTGCCAATCACCCGAGCCAGGAGAGGACAGAAGATAGCCATGACTATCCAGCAGCATTATTTCGCTCATCCTATATTTCGCAGCCCTGGTATCAACCTCCAAATGGCTAACCTTGTAGACAATCGTTTTGCAGAAGGTTTGCAACTGCCTTATGGCTTTGGCCTCTTCTGGTGTTGGGTTCTGTGGCAAACCGCGCTTGCATGGCCAATCGCTGTCTTTGTAGTGTGTGTAGAGGGAAACAGAGTATTTTCCACGAGACGAAAACGTTAGAACGTTAAGGTTCACGCATGTCTCGTCGATGTAGAGCTCAATTCCTGGATCTTCGTAGGCCGAGATTGGAGGTACCCACGTTTCAAATTCGGAAGGTTCGGCGCACGGAGTTGCTACCAACAAGGGACGGCCAGTAGCAATATCAGGCTTGATCAATTGAAAACTCTGCGCAAGGCTCGGCGAATCTGCAAGAAAGACAAGAAATAAGACTCTCACAAAGGCAGTCCGCATGGATGACCCCTCGCGGCCACGAAAAATCACCTACAGAATGTACCGACTCAAATCCTGATCCTTCACGATATCGGTCAGCATCCTGCGCACGTAATCGGCGTCTACGGTGATCTGCTGGCCTTTCTTTTCTGGGGCGTCAAAGCTCAGTTCATCGAGGACGCGCTCCATGATGGTGTGCAAGCGCCGAGCGCCGATGTTTTCCGTGCTTTCGTTGACGCGAAAGGCAAAGCGTGCCACTTCCTCTAGTGCCTCGGGCGTGAACTCCAGCTTCACGCCCTCGGTTTCGAGCAGCGCCGTGTATTGCTTTACCAGAGAAGACTTCGGCTCGGTCAGAATGCGCACGAAATCTTCCATGGTCAGCGACTTCAGTTCCACGCGAATCGGGAACCGACCCTGCAGCTCGGGAATCAGGTCACTCGGCTTCGACACATGGAACGCGCCTGCGGCAATGAACAGAACGTGATCGGTTCGCACCATCCCGTACCGTGTATTGACCGTCGTTCCTTCGACGATGGGCAGAATGTCGCGCTGCACGCCCTCGCGCGAAACGTCGGGGCCGTGTCCGCCTTCGCGGCCGGCGATCTTATCGATCTCATCGAGGAACACGATGCCGGAGTTCTCCACACGCTCGATCGCGACGCGCGTCACCTGATCCATGTCGATCAGCCGCTGTTCTTCTTCCTGAATCAGGTAATCGAAGGCCTCGTTGACCTTCATCTTCCGCTTCTTGGTTCGCTGGCCGAAGATGTTCGGCAACATGTCCTTGATGTTGACGTCCATCTCCTCGATGCCCTGGTTGGAAATGATTTCAAACGACGGGAAGTTGCGCTCGCGCACGTCGATTTCGACCATGCGGTCGTCGAGCTTGCCTTCGCGCAACTGCTGCCGCAGTTTCTCACGCGTCCGGCTGGAGGACTCCGCCAAAGCTCTGCCGCCATCAATCACCACCCCGCCCGCCGAAGCTGGCTCGGGACGCGGCGGAGGTGACGGTGGCAGCAGAATATCCAGCAGCCGCTCTTCCGCGTTGAGTTCCGCTTTGTCAGAAACGTCTTCGAGCTTTTCACCGCGCACGTTGTCGATGGCAATCTCCACGAGATCGCGCACCATGGATTCCACGTCGCGGCCGACGTAGCCCACTTCGGTAAACTTCGACGCCTCGACTTTCAAGAACGGCGAATTCGCCAGACGGGCGAGCCGGCGGGCGATCTCCGTCTTGCCCACGCCTGTTGGCCCTATCATGATGATGTTCTTGGGGATGATTTCTTCGGCGAGGTCGGGGGCGAGCTTTTGCCGCCGCATGCGATTGCGGAGCGCAATGGCCACGGCGCGCTTGGCGTCGTTCTGACCGATCACGTGCTTGTCGAGCTCGGCGACAATCTCACGCGGCGTGAGTTCGTCGAGCGCGAGCTGCTCTTCTTCGGCGGTGGAGGG